>NZ_JBSGGG010000048.1:0-42656 GCF_053603795.1 Nocardia sp. NPDC004123 | reverse complement strand
CGCGAGGCCCTGCTGGAGGCCGCGATCCGACTACTGGCCCGCGAAGGCGCCCGCGCCGTGACCCACCGCGCCGTCGCCGCGGAGGCGGGAACCACTCACGGCAATGCCCGCTACTACTTCGGCACGCTCGACCAACTGCTCGACGAAGCCCTGCGCCGGCTGGCCGCGCGGCAGATCGACGAGGTACGCGCCCTGTTCGACAGCCTGCCCGATGTGGATGTCCCCCAACGGATTTCACGCCTCGTCGACTACGTGACCGGAACCCTGGCCGGGGACCGTGACGCCGCCGTCGCCCGCTACGAGTTCTTCCTGGAAGTCGCCCGCCGCCCCAACCTCCGGGCCAGCCTCGACGAATGGGGAGCCACCCAGCGCGCCGCCTTCGCCGGTGAACTCCGCGGCGCCGGAGCCGCCGACCCCGAGGCCGCCGCCGCCGATCTCCTCACCCTCGTCAACGGCCTGATCCTCGAGCAACTCGCCCTGCCCGCCGACGATTTCGAATCCGCCCGCCTCCGACCGGCCATCGCCCGCTTCTTCCCCTGAGCCGCTGCTGCGGCACATGACGTCGGCACGCGTCATCGCCCTGAACGTCTCCGACGACAGGTTCGAGTTTGCGAAATTCGCTGGGGCACAGGAGGCGGCGCTGTCGGACGACTGGGCGGCCGAGAACGTCCGCGAGACCACCGGCGGACGCCGGAGCGAGCTCGGTGCTGGATTTCGTCGGCTATCAGCCGACCGTCGATATCGCGATGGCGGGGGGAGACGGAAAGTCCACGGCGCGAATCGGATTCGGCATCAGCCCGTACGAGGCGGCGGTCACCGCCCCGTCCTGGGGTTCATGCTGTGAGCCGATCGAGCTGATCGGTCTCGCGCAGGAGGGTGTCTTCGAGATCGCGACCGAGCGCTTCGGGCTCGACGTAGGCCCGGAAGCCTATCGGGGGCCGACGGCGGGCACGCTGCGCGGCCGCGCCGTCATCGTGCCCTGGATACCGCTGCCTGCGCGGGCTACCGGTCGGCGGTGAGATGGACGGGCAGCGAGGCGTGTCCGTTGGAGATGAAGCTGGACAGCGCCGGGAGTTCGTCCACCGGGACGGCCAGGCGCAGGTCGGGGAAGCGGTGGAAGAGCTGTGGGAGTGCGATGTTCGCCTCCAGGCGGGCCAGGGGCGCGCCGAGGCAGTGGTGGACGCCGTGACCGAAAGCCATGTGGCTCTTGTTCTCCCGGGTGAGGTCGAATTCGGTGGCCGTGTCGCCGTGCACCTTCACATCCCGACCGGGGGCGGCGTAGCAGACGATGATGGGGTCGCCCTTGGCGATGTGGACGTCCTCGTAGTCGATGTCCTCGACAGCGAACCGCAGCGGGGCGTGCACGACCGCGGTCTCGAAACGCAATGACTCCTCGACCAGTTCGGGCCAGGCGACATCCCCGCCGCGCAACGCCTTCAGCTGATCGGGGTGCCCGAGGGCGGCGGTGATGGCCTGGTCGAGCAGGTTGATGGTGGTTTCGTGGCCCGCGCTGATGACCAGCAGCAGGGTGTCCACCAGTTCCTGCTCGGCCAGTCGCGAACCGTCCTCGTCGTCGCGGGCGGCGATGAGCGCGCTGGTCAGGTCGTCGCCGGGCTCGGCCCGCTTGCGGGCGACGAGTTCGCCGAGCAGGCGGTAGAGCTCGAAGTAGTTGGCCGCCGCTTCCTCCGCGCCGAGGGTGGTGTCGAACAGCCTGTCGGCGCAGACCCGCAGGCCGGGCAGCATCTCGTCCGGGACACCCATCAATTCGGAGATGACGCGGATGGGCAGCCGGTAGCAGAACGTCTCGCGCAGGTCGACCACCTCACCGGCCGGCAGCGCGGCCAGCGTGTCGAGCAGTTCCGCGGTGATGGCCTCGATCTGCGGCTGCAGGGCGGCGCTGCGGCGCGCGGTGAAGGCGGGGGCGACGAGCTTGCGCAGTCGCCGGTGGTCGGCGCCGTAGGCGGTGAACATATTGTTCACCGCCACCCACGCGAACAGCGGCCAGTCGGTCTGCACCTCACCGTTGATGAACGCGGGCCAGTGCTGACGCGCGTCCTTGGACACGCGGGCGTCGGTGAGCAGCAGTTCGAGCAGACGGGTATCGGTGACCGACCACGCGCGCACCCCACCGGGCAGCTCCACCAGGGTGGCGGGCCCGCGCTCGCGGAGCCGGGCGATCTCGCCCTGGGTGTCGACGCCGGTGGGGTCGAGGGTGATGGGTTCGGCGGGCATCGGTGTTCTCCTCAGTTCACGTGCATGGGCAGGGCCGGCGGGAAAACGACGGGGAGTGCGCTCAGCGCGCGATGGAAAGGCCCCGGCCGCCAGATCAATTCGGCATCGGGGACGGCGAGCCGCAGTTCCGGCAGCGCGTCGAGCAGCTGGTCGATGGCGTCCTGGGCGATGAGGTAGGCCGGTGACCGGGCCGGGCAGGCGTGCGGTCCGACGCTCCACGCGAGATGCGCGCGGTTGTCGGTGAATTCGCGCGCGCCGACCGCGGGATCGTTGTTGCAGGCCGCCATGCTCACCACCACCGGCTGATGCGCGGGCAGCCACACGCCGTCGACGAGAATCGGATGCCGCGGATAACTGACGCAGTAGTTGGCGCCGGGCGGGTCGGTGAACAGCACCTCGTCCAGGGCGCCGCGGGTGGACAGGCTGCCGCCCAGCAGGTTTCCCGCGAACCGGGTGTCGGTGAGCATGAGCCGCAGGGTGTTGACGATGAGGTTCTGCTCGGGCTCGATGCCCGCGCCGTAGAGGGTGACGATCTGGTGGATCATCTCCTCGTCGGTGAGCTGCGCCGGGTGCGCGACCAGCCGCGACACGACGTCGTCGCCGGGCTGGGCGCGTTTGAGCACGACCAGCTCCAGCACCGCCGAGGTGATCATCTGGTTCCCGGCCTCGGCGTCGACGCCCTCCCAGATCGCCGCCTGACCGGCCGCGATGCGCTGCCCGATGGCCGGCGGGCAGCCCAGCAGTGCGTTGACCATGTGGAACGCGAGCGGAAACGCGTACTGCGACACCAGATCCGCACTCCCGTCCGCGCAGAACGCGTTGATCAGCGGTACCGCGACCCGTTCCACAGTGGCGTGCAGGGCGTGCGGATCCACCGCGTCGAGTGCGGCCACATTGACCGTCCGGTACCGCCGATGATCGGATCCACTGCTGCGCAGCGCATTGGGCCGCCATTCGAGCATCGGCATGACCGGGCTGTCGGGCGGCGCGGTGCGCTGCCATACGCGCGGATCGGCGGGAAAATGCTCCGGGTCGTTGAGGATTCGCAGTGCCGTCCGGTACCCGATGACCAGCGTGGCCGGCACTCCCGGCGCCAGCTCCACCGGCGCCAGCGATCCGAATCGCGCCCGCAGCTCACGATAGATACGATGTGGATCCGCCGCGAACTCGGCCGAGTACAGCGGCACGCGTGATTCTCCACCCACGGCCTGTGCCCCGTCGGCAACGCCGCCATGCGTCATAACCAGTCAATTCTCTTGTGCTCCAGCCGATCCCGGGACCGGCCTTCGCCACCGTAACAGAGGAACCGGTGTACGCGACGGCAACGAGCCAGAACGGCGAACTCACGCTCGGCGCGGGCCGCGAGGTGGCCGTTCGCCCCGCCTCAGCCGATGATCATGTCGGCGGCAGAGCGCAGTCCGGCCGCCGCGAATTCGGGGATCCGGGTGTCGTCGAGTGCGGTCCCGATCAGCATCCGGCGCTGCCCGATCATCCGCTCCACTTCGAAACGTGCGGTGACGGACAGGATGTCGCGGCAGAGCGCGGCGCCGGACTCGTCCAGGCGCGCGTTGCCGACGAGCCCGGTCAGGTGGTCACGGCGCTCGGGGGTGGCATGGCGCAGGGCCAGCGCGAGCAGGACCGTGTGCCTGCCCTCGCGCAGATCCTGCAGGCCGGCGTGGCCGACCGGCTCGACATCGTGGAAGACGTTGCGCAGCTCGTCCTGCAGCCGCGCGGCCTCGCCCAGCGGGCAGGCGTAGGCGGTCAGCGCCCCCATCACATCCGCGTCCGCGTCGGCCAGCGCCGCGCCGACGTGCAGGGGCCGCTCCACCATGCATGCCACGGTGCGATAGCGCAGGATCTCCAGCGCCTGATCCAGATCCGAGGTCGGGCGGCCACTGGTGACCAGTTCCAGGTAGCGGCCGTAGTTCACCTCGGTGCGCAGGGTGTCGAGCACCGCCGCGGCCGCCGCGCTCTGCGCCGGGGAGAGTCCGGCGCCGTGCAGCAGCTCCTGGGCCCAGCCCAGGCCGCAGTCGCCGAGGACGATGGCGCTGCGCGCGCCGAACCGTTCGGCCGCGTGCCCGTCCCGGACCCGACGGCTGCGGTCGGCGGCGATGCGATGCACGGTGGGCCGCCCGTCGCGGGTGTCGCGATCGTCGAGGAGGTCGTCGTGGATCAGCGTGGCGGTGTGCAGGAGTTCGACCGCGGCCGCAGTCCGCACCACCGCGTCCGGCAGTTCGATCCCGCCGCCCGCGTACCAGCCGAGGACGCAGAACAGCGACCGGATCCGGTTCCCGCGGGCGAACAGGAAGGAGCGGACCGCGCCGACCACGTCCGCGGGCAGCCGGCAGGCCGCCGCCGATTCGGCCTTCCGGTCGAGGAATTCGTGCAGGGCGGCATCGATCCGCACGCGAATCGCGCCATGGTCGAGGGGTGAATCGGTCACGGCCGACACCGTCATCACAGTCTCCAATCCCGGGCGCCGAAAACGTCGAACAACTCCACCGCGTCCGGCCGGGCCGAACGGGACTGAAACCAAAGAGATTGTAATGGATATCACGGAGGTGGGTAAACCGGCACCGCCGCCACGCCAGGCGGCACACCGGCCCCGGCACGTCACGAATCCCTTTGTTGCACAAACCAATAGACGCACGGATGGTCGCCCGATCGTCGAATCCCGCGCGTCATCGGACCAAGCGTCCGGAACACGAACGGACGGGGGTGGGTCGGCGCACCCGATCGCCGATGTGCAGAATCGGACATATGCCTCACTCAAATCCGATCAGCGCCTGGAAATCTCTTCGCGAAGGCAACGAGCGTTTCGTACGGGGCACCCAGGTCCACCCCAGCCAGGGCGCCGGTCACCGCGCCGAGCTGGTCGGCGGCCAGCACCCCACCGCCATCCTGTTCGGCTGCGGCGATTCCCGGGTCGCCGCCGAGATCATCTTCGACCAGGGTCTCGGCGACATGTTCGTGGTCCGCACGGCCGGGCACGTCATCGACAGCTCGGTGCTGGGTTCCATCGAATACGGCGTGCAGGTGCTCAATGTCCCGCTGATCGTGGTGCTCGGCCACGACAGCTGCGGCGCCGTCAAGGCCACCCTCGACGCGCTCGACGGCGGGGCGGTCCCCGGCGGGTTCATCCGCAGCCTCGTCGAACGCGTCACCCCGTCGATCCTGCTCGGCCGCCGTGAGGGCCTCAGCACCGTCGACGAGCTCGAGGCCCGGCACGTGGCCGAGACCAGCCGCGTGCTGATGGAGCGCTCGCAGATCATCTCGCACGCGGTCGACTCCGGCCGCTGCGCCATCGCGGGCGTCACCTACCAGCTCGAGGACGGCCTCGCCCACCTCAACCAGGTCATCGGCAATATCGGCGAACAGCCCTGAAACCTGCCGCGCGTCGACCTGGAACCTGCCGCGCGTCGATTCGACACCGTGGCAGGTTCCCGAACCCCCTGCGCTGCAGCCCTTCTCGACGTCACGGGTGCGCGCCGACCGCCTGCACCCGGTCCTGACGGCGCGCGAGCACCGCGATGAGCACGACCATGGGGACCGCCGCGGCCAGGGTGACCCAGCCGGTGCCCAGGTTCAGGCCGTCGCTGCGGTCGGAGGCGAGCCAGTCGGTCACCGACGCGCCCAGCGGGCGGGTGACCACGTAGGCGGCCCAGAAGGCGAGCACCGGATCGATCCCGCCCCAGCGCCAGGCCACCGCCGGCACCGCGATCGCGACGGCGAACAGCAGTGACGACACCAGGTAGCCCAAATGCAGTGTCGCGGCGGTGAAGTCGCCGGCGACGGTGCCGAGCGCGAAGGTCACCACGACCGTGGTCCAGTAGAAGCCTTCGCGCCGGCGGGTATCGATACTGTGCACGTCCAGGGTGCCCTCGACGCGATACCAGAGCAGCAGCACGCCCGCGAGCAGGGCCAGGAACAGCACTGTCGAGATCCCCAGCGGAATTCCGACCACGAAATCCACGATGTCGGCGACCATGGTGCCGAAGATGGCCACCATGACCACGGCGGTCCAATAGGTCCAGACGCGGTAGCGGGGTGCGCGGATCTGGGCGGCCAGGCTCACGGTGAAGAGCACCAGCGCACCACCGACCGCCAGCAGCGGCGGCAGATGCTTGACGAGGAAGTCGGAGAAGGTCTCTCCCATTCCGGTGGAGAGCACCTTGATCACCCAGAACAGCGCGGTGATCTGCGGGACCTTGACGGGCAGCCCGGAGCGGGCCGAATCAGGAAGTGTCACACGGTTTGTCACGCCGACACTGTGCCGTCCGGCCGCTGAGAAACCGCTGTGAAGACCACCCTCCCGCCGCGGCCGCGGCCGCGGGCGTCGGCCCGCGGCCCCGAGGGCCTACGCGTGGTAGGGGTGACCGCCCAGCGAGGCGGTGTAGACCGCGACCCGGGAGCGGGCGATGCGCAGGTTGGCACGCTCGGATTCGGTGAGGTGGTGGCGCGCGCGAACCCGCCGCGCGGAGTCGCCGAGCACGGACAGGACGGTCAGCGGGGTACGGGTACGCGGAAATGCGATGACGGCCATGAGAGAACTCCTTCGGAGGATCGGCCCGCCACGAAATTCCGAATGCTTCAGGAAGCGCTCAGTGCGCGGCAAGCCGGGAACGACAATGGTTTTCGAACCGGACTGGGATGCGGACTATCGCCGGAACTCATTCGCCCCTCACCTCCTTGCTGCCGGGACGCACGCGCGTCGACCACATCTACGGGTGTCGCACCGGGCGGAGGGGATGAACAATGCCACGACCAGTGACAGTGCGGGCACCCCTCTCGTCAGAGCTTCGGCACTGCACGACGTATCCCCTCGCGGGAAGCCACTTCGGATCACCCCTTAATCCGGGGAGATCTGTCCTAACCCTGGGCGTCTCTCGACGTCGTCGGATCAGTGGCCTGTGTTCGTACAGGAGCCTCGCCTAGCGAGGTGCTGACCAGCCCATACTGAACCCGGGGACACGACCGAGTCAAATCACCCGGCGCTCGAAGTCGTCGATTTCACCGCCCCGCAGCCGGGCCGGCTTCCCTTCGAATCCACCGGATCCGTTCCATCGCAACAAAACTCGGCCAGGACCCCGGTCCCTTCCGCCGCGCCTTCCAGCGTTGGCACGGCCACCCGAGGGCCACCCTGGATGCCGCGTCCGCACCCGGAAGCCGCGACGGAAGGGGCGTGATCTGACCCACATCGCCAGCGGAGATCCGCGTAGGCTCGCTATCCTGTTCGAGATGCGGCGGTGGGGCTCGCCGCTCCGAACTCACGGAACAACCGCGGCCACCGGCCGCCAACAGTCCCTACCCCACAATGACACCCTCGGGGTGCGCTGGAGTAGGAGACGCGTGTGAGCAGTGAGCTGGATTCGACCCATGGTGTCGAGACTTTCGAACCGATCGACCCCGATGTCGATCTGCATCAACCCGGGCAATCACAGGAACTGTCACGATCGCACGGTGCGATCCTGGCCGTGATCTCGATCGGCGGGGCGCTCGGCGCGCTGGCCCGATACGGGCTCGCGCTGGAGTGGCCCACCCCGATCGCCGGGTTCCCGTGGGCCACCTTCCTCACCAATGTGGCCGGCTGCTTCCTCATCGGCGTGCTGATGGTGATCGTCACCGAGACCATCACCGCCCACCCGCTGGTGCGCCCGTTCCTCGGCGTCGGCATCCTCGGCGGATTCACCACCTTCTCCACCTACGCCAACGAAACCCGCGGACTGCTGCAACCGGGCACGGTCGCAACGGCATTCACCTACATGGCCGCCACCCTGGTGTGCGCGTTGCTGGCGACCCTGGTCGCGGTCCGTCTCACCCGCGCGGCCTGCACCCACCAGATCGCCCGACGCCGGGAGGCCACCGCATGACCGCGTTGCTCGTCATTCTCGGCGCGATGGTCGGCGCCCCGGCGCGATATCTCACCGATCGCGCCATCCAGACCCGCCACGACAGCGTCTTCCCCTGGGGCACACTGACGGTCAACCTCACCGGCTGCCTGATCCTGGGCTCGCTCACCGGCGCCGCGGTCTCGTCTCCCACCTACGCGCTCGTCGGCACCGGATTCTGTGGCGCACTGACCACGTACAGCACGTTCGGCTACGAGACCATTCGTCTCGCCGAGCAGCGCTCGTATCTGTACGCCACGCTCAATGTCGCCGTGAGCATCATCGCGGGGCTGGGCGCGGCGCTGCTCGGTTACACCACCGCCCACGCACTGGGGTAGGGCGGCAACACATCTCGATCGACACCGCGGATAGTCCACGCCTGCGGAACTTGTCGGCCTCGGACCTCGGCCGCGCCATTGCCCGACGCCCGCCGGTCACGGCGTGTTGCCGATTCCGAGGGAGTCCAGGATGTCGGCCGGACGCTCGACGAACAGCAGGTGGCCCGCGCCGGGCACGAGGTGCAGCCGGGCGTCCGGGAGCGCCGCGGCGAGCCGCCGGGCATCATCGGCGGGGACATTGCCGTCGACCTCACCGTGCCAGACCTGCACCGGCACAGTCACGTCGGTCAGCCGGAATCCCCATTCGCGGGTGAAGACCAGGCGAATGTCGGAAGCGAAACCGCGGCTGCCCTGCTCGAAACTGCGCCGCAGATTGGCCTCCAGCTTGTCGGCCAGCTCGGGATCGCTCTCGACCCGCTCGCGATCCACATCCGCCATCTGCGCGACCAATCCCGCGACCCCCTGCTGCCGGCGGATCACCAGCGACATCTCCAGCGCCATCGGATATACCAGAAAAGGGGCCCGCCGCAGGACATTCAGCCCCCGCCGACGCCGGCGCGCCACCGGATCGAGGTCCGCGGCGGCGGCCTGGTCACCGAGCGGCGCGGGCGCGGAAATGAGCGCCACACCCGTCACCCGGCCGGGCAGCCCGGCCGCGACGGCCAGCGCGAACGGCCCGCCACCACTCACCCCGATGACCCCGAATCGCCCCAGCCCCAGCCGATCCGCCAGCGCGGCCACCGTGCCCACCCAGTCCGCCACCCGCTCCCCCGCCGGCAGCGACGATTCCGCCATTCCGGGCCGGTCGACCGCGATGACGCGAATTCCCGCCGCCACCCCGGCCGCATCGAAAGCCTCACCCTCCAAATGTGTTCCGGGCACGCCGTGGCAGTACAGCACCGGTATTCCCGCTCCCGCACCGTACTCGGCATAGCTCACCCGGCAGTGCGGCAAAGCAATCGTTCGCGACGCAGCGGCACTCACGCCGAGCAGCCTAGGCCAAACCCGACCCCCGCAGGTCGAGCAACCATGTTCCACACCTGCCGGGTCGCCGCGGCGTCACCGGGGTTCGAGAAGGACGACCGCTATCACCCGCCTTCCCACGGGCCGGGTGGACGATGTGCCGTTGGAAGGCGCCGACTCACCTTCGCCGAACTCGTGGCCCGGCGGCTTCGCAGGGATCCTTCCGGCCCCGCTGTGGCGGATCCTCCGCCCCGAGCGATCTCCCCGCTACAGATTCACGACGTCTGACCTGTGTTGTTGCCAGATCTGCGGAACGCCTGGACTATCGAAGGGGACGGGCTCGACGTGGTCGAGAAGTGTTGGGGCAGGGTGGCCCACGAGTGCCATGTGGTGAAACTCGATGGGCTGACCTGTGTGTCGCTCTTGTGCCACCGTGCCGGACCGGCCCACAGCGAGATGGTCGCCGCCGAATGAGCGAACACATGGCAATCGCTGTGTGGTGCCGTTGCACCGCCTCGCTCTGCGCCCGGCACCGAGCCCGGCAGTGGAATTCGGCACGGAAGGATCGAAGGCGATGACCGACATGATGATCGACCCGGCGGCCGCGCGTAGCCAGTTCGCCCGGCCCGGGGCGGCGGCGCCCGCCCCGATACCGGCACGCGGCGAAATCTCCGGCCCGGCCGCCGTCTGGCAGCAGGCGAAAACGGTGCTGGTGACCCGGACCACCGGCCCGCGCCGGCTGGTCACCGTGCCGCGGCTGGTGGTCCCCATCGGTGACAACGGTCTCGCCTTCCGGACCTCGTCGTTCTCCACCGAGGCCGAGCAACTCGCCGAGGACGGCCGGGTGCTGGTGCAGCCCGGCGACTGGCGCGGCAATCCCAAACTCGGTTCCCGCCAGCTCCAGGGCACGGCCCGCCTGCTCAGCACGGGCACTTTCGTGCCCCGGGTGCAGGCCGAGATCGAGGCCAAGTACGGGTGGCGCATCGCCCTCGCCCGAGCCGCGCACCGCCTCGCCAACGGGAACGCGCCCTACGGCGACCTCATCGTGCTGGTGACCGTGTTCGAACCCGGCCCGCTCGCCCTACCCCCGATCGACTAGCCTACTGCCGCACGGGGTTTCACGACCGACCACTGGGTCACCGGCAGCTGTGGTCGCCAGGCGGTGAAGCCGCCCAGCGGCTCGGCCCGATACACCTGGAAACGGCGCAACGCACCGCCGTGCCGCTCGGCCAGGCGCAGCAGCAGCACATCGGATTCGGCGGTCACCGCGCTCGCGACCAGCCGGCCCCCCGGGCGCAGCCGCTCCCAGCAGGCGTCGAACATGTCGTCCTGAGTGAGCCCGCCGCCGATGAACAGCGCGTCCGGCGCGGGCAGCTCCGCGAACGACTCCGGGGCCGCCCCACGCACCTCGATACCCGGAACACCCAGGGCCGTGGCATTGGCCGCAATCTGCTTGCGACGGCTCTCCATTCGCTCGAAGGCGACGGCGCGGCAGGCCGGGTTCGTGCGGCACCACTCGATGGCGACGGTGCCAGAGCCGCCCCCGACATCCCACAGCAGCTCACCCGGTGTGGGCGCCAGCGCCGCGAGGGTGAGCGCCCGCACCTCGGCCTTGGTGAGCTGGCCGTCGCCCCCGTACACCTCGTCGGGCAGGCCCGGCATCCGCGTCAGGCGCGGCGAAACCCGGTCGGCGACACCGTCGATGGCCACGACGTTCAGCGCATCTCCGGCCGGATGGTCCCACCGCGCGGCGGTGCCGCACACGATCCGCTCGTCCGGCCCGCCGAGTTGTTCCAGCACCGTGAGCGCCGACCCGCCGAAGCCATTGCGCGCCAGCAGCTCCGCGACCTGCGCCGGAGTGTGCTGGTCGGAGCTCAGCACCAGCACCCGGCGCCCGCCGGACAATTCCGGGAGCACCGTCTCGACAGGCCGCCCGACCGCGCTCACCACCGGCGTCTCGTTGAGTGCCCAGCCCAGCCGTGCACACGCCAGCGACGCCGACGACGGCGACGGCAGCACCCGCAGGGCCTGCGCCCCAAGCAGTTTCGTCAAGGTCACGCCGATACCGAAGAACATGGGGTCGCCGCTGGCCAGCACACCGAGCCGCCGCCCCGCGTACCGTTCCAGCAGCCCCGGCAGCGCGGGCACCAGCGGCGAAGGCCACGGCACCCGCTCTGCCCGCGCCGCATCCGCGGGGATCAGCACCAATTGCCGTGCGGAGCCCAGCAATACCTCACACGCGGCGATCTCGCGCCGCGCCGCGCCGCCCAGACCGTCCCAGCCGTCAGCACCGATGCCGATCACCGGAATCGGCACCGACGGGCGTGAGGTTCCGGTCATCGCGGCATCCGCCGCCACACCGAGTACGGCACATAGCGCATGGCCACGAACAGCAGCCGAATCCGCCGCGGCACCGCCACATCCCGCACCCGCCGATACAGCCCCGCCACCACCGCGTCGGCCACCTGATCGGGTGTGCTCGACAGCGGCGCGGGCTCCATCCCGGCCGTCATCCGCCCGATGACGAATCCGGATCGCACCATGAGCAGGTGAACTCCGCTGCCGTGCAACGCCATCTGCAACCCGGACGCGAACCCGTCCAGACCGGTCTTCGCCGAGCCGTACACGTAGTTCCCGCGCCGCACCCGTACGCCCGCGATGGAACTGAACACCACGATCTGACCGTCGCCCTGCTCGCGCAGCAGATTCGCCAGACTGGTGAGCACGCTCACCTGGGCGACGAAATCGGTCAGCACGATCTCGACCGCGTGCGCCGGATCCTCCTCGGCCCGAGCCTGATCCCCGAGAATCCCGAACGCCACCACCGCCACGCCGATGCGCCCGTGCTCGGCGATGACCTTCTCCAGCAGCGGCTGGTGCGATGCCATGTCGTCGGCATCGAACTCGACGCAGTGCACCGCCGCCGCCTCGGCGATCAGCAACTCCTTCGTCTGTTCCTGTAGCTGGTCACTGCGGCGCGCCGCCAGAATCACCACCCGGCCGGGCGACAGCCGTCGCGCCACCTCCAGCCCGATCTCACTGCGCCCGCCGAGCACCAGCACGACGCCCTTGTCGACGTCCCGCGATCCGAAACCCATGGCCCACAGTTTGCCACCCGGGCACCGCTGTCCGGTGCTCCCGAGGCCGGATTGCTAGCGTCGGATCATGACCAGCACCGCCGCACGCCCGGAACTGTCGCCCGCCGCCGCCGACTTCGTCACCGAACGCCACCTCGCCACCCTCTCCACACTGCGCGCCGACGGCACCCCGCATGTGGTCGCGGTCGGGTTCACCTGGGATCCGGAGGCCGGCATCGCACGCATCATCACCAATGACGGGTCGGTCAAGGTCAACAATGTGCGGCGCTCGGGCTACGCGGCGGTGAGTCAGGTCGACGGCCCGCGCTGGATCACCCTCGAGGGTCCCGCCACCGTCCTCGACGACCCCGATTCGGTGGCCGACGCGGTCGAGCGCTACGCCGGGCGCTACCGGCAGCCGCGGGAGAACCCGACCCGCGTCGTGATCGCCATCGATGTGCAGCGCGTGATGGCCAGCAGCGTCTTCAAGGGCGATTCCGCCGGGCACTGACACCCGATCCCGGTTGGTGCGCGACCGATTACTTTGCGGCACACGGCACGTCCAAATCTCTCGAGTGCGCACCAGAGAGGGAGAGCCATGTCCACGCTCCGAGAGGTGTTGCAGGCACACGTCGACGACGGCGGTGTGCCCGGCGCGGTCGGCCTGATCGCGCGTGGCGACCGGGTGGAGACCGCCGCCGTCGGCCTGGCCCACGCGGGCGGGACGGTCCCGATGACCGCGGATTCACTGTTCCGCTGGGCGTCCATCACCAAGCCGCTGACCGCCGCGGCCGTGCTGATGCTCGTCGAGGACGGGGTGATCGGGTTGCACGACCCCATCGCCCCGTGGCTGCCCGAACTCACCCGCCCGCGCGTGGTCCGCACCCCCGGCAGTCCCCTCGACGAGGTGGTGCCCGCCCATCGCCCGATCACCGTCTTCGACCTGCTCACCTCCCGGGCGGGCTACGGCTGGGCCTCCGATTTCGAGCTGCCCGCGGTCCGGGCGCTGTTCCCCGTGCAGCGCGACGGCCGGGAACCGCAGAGCTACCCGCCCATCGACGAGTGGCTGCCGAGCTGGCCGCGCCGCCACTTTCGACGCGCAGGCCACCGGCAGAGAGACCCCCGAACCCCGGGATTAGCCGTTGATCACCGAGGCTGCGGGCTGGAGGCGATCGGGCGCTATAGGCGGGTCAGTCCGTGGGGGCGGTTGTTCATCGACTCGCAGCCGTCCTCGGTGACGATCACGATGTCCTCGATGCGCGCGCCCCAGGCCCCCGGGAAGTAGATGCCCGGCTCGATGCTGAAGGCCATGCCCGGTGCGAGGACCAGGTCGTTGCCGGCCACGATGTAGGGCTCCTCGTGCACCGACAGTCCGATGCCGTGGCCGGTGCGGTGCACGAAGTAGTCGGCCAACTCAGCCGCGGCCAGGACATCGCGGGCGGCGGCGTCGATGGATTCGGCGGTGACGCCCGGGCGCACGGCGGCCACCGCGGCGGCCTGGGCGCGTTCCAGTTCGGCGAACTGCGCGGCGACCTCCTCGCTCGGCTCGCCCAGCACGTAGGTGCGGGTGGAATCGGAGAAGTAGCCGGGCTCGACCGGACCGCCGATATCGATCACCACCACGTCACCCGGCTCGATCACCCGATCCGACACCAGGTGGTGCGGGTCCGCGCCGTGCGGGCCGCTGCCCACGATGACGAATTCGGCCTCGGTGTGGCCCTCCTCGACAATGGCGGCCGCGATATCCGCGCCGACCTCGGCCTCGGTGCGGCCGGGACGCAGGAACTCGGCCATGCGGGCGTGCACCCGGTCGATGGCCGCGCCGGCCCGGCGCAGGGCCTCGATCTCGCTGGGGTCCTTCACCATTCGCAGCTCCCGCAGCAGCGGGGTCGCCGAAACCGGTAGCGAGCCAAGCTGATCGGCGATGGGCAGCAGGTGCAGGGCGGGCATGACATCGGTGACCGCCACCCGCGCACCGGCATTGAGCACGTTCCGGACAATGCGATAGGGGTCCACCCCGTCCACCCAGTCCACGATCTGCAACCCGAGCTCACCGGCCGCCGATCCCTTCAGCGAGGCCAGCTCCAGCTTCGGGATCACCACCGAGGGCGTCTCCCCGCTGGCCGGGATCACCAGACAGGTCAGTCGCTCGAAGGACTGCGCCCGCGACCCCATGAGGAACCGCAGGTCAGGACCCGGTGTGATGAGCAACGCGTCGAGATGGGCGTGGCGCGCCAACTGGGCCGCCCGCTCCAACCGTGACCCGTAGACCTCCGCCGCGAACCGTGACTCGTCATGAGCGCTCATGCCCACCGACGCTACTCCCCAACCCCGCCACCCTCCAGCCACTGTCGAACTTCGCACCCCACCACTGTGTGCCACCACCGGACAACACCCCGAGCCCCCTGCCGCTCAGCACTTTTCGGCCCACGTGCGAGCCAGTGCGGCTTCGACCGCACCAGCGCGCCACCACACCGGGTCCCGCGAGCAATCCCCCGGCGGCGCCCGCGTGGGACGACGACCGGTGGACACGCGGCGCTGCGCGGACCTGTCGGCCGGTCCCGGTAGGGTCGACCGCTATGAGCACCCCTGCCGCCGGTCCGCTGCTGCTGCTCGATGGGGCCAGTCTGTGGTTCCGGGCGTTCTATGCGATCCCGGAGAAGATCACCGCGCCCGACGGGCGGCCGGTCAATGCGCTACGCGGGTTCACCGACATGGTCGCCGCGCTGGTCAAGCAGCACGCGCCGAGCCGGTTGGTGGTGTGCCTGGACCTGGACTGGCGGCCGCAGTTCCGGGTGGACCTGCTGCCGTCGTACAAGGCCCATCGGGTGGCCGAGGATGCCGGCGAGCCGGTCGCCGCGGTCGTGGCAGAGGAAGTGCCGGACACCCTCACTCCGCAGGTCGACATGATCCTGGAGGTGCTCGAAGCCGCCGGCATCGCGACCGCCGGCGCCGAGGGCCTCGAGGCCGACGACGTGATCGGCACCCTGGCCACCCGGGAGGGCACCGACGAGGTGATCGTCGTCAGCGGCGATCGGGACCTGCTGCAGCTGGTCCGCGACACCCCCGCACCCCCGGTGCGCGTCTTCTACGTCGGCCGCGGCCTGGCCAAGGCGGAGCTCTGGGGCCCGGCCGAGGTCTCCGCCAAATACGGTGTGCCGGAAGAGAATGCGGGCCCCGCCTACGCCGATATGGCCACCCTGCGCGGCGACGCCTCCGACGGCCTGCCCGGCGTCGCGGGCATCGGCGACAAGTCCGCCGCCCAGCTCATCTCCCGTTTCGGCTCGGTGGAGGCCCTGCGCGCCGCGGCCGCCGATCCGGACTCCGATCTCGCCAAGGGTGTGCGCGCGAAACTCGTTGCCGCCGACGACTATCTGAAGGCCGCGGCCCCCGTCGTCCGGGTCGTCCGGGATGCCGACGTCGCACACTCGGGCCCGGACCTGCTGCCCGTCACTCCGGCGGACCCGGATCGCCTCGCGGAACTCGCCATCGCCTACAACACCGAGAACCCGGTCAAGCGGCTCATCACCGCCATGGCCAAGCGCTGATCAGTGTCGTAGCGGGCCCACGGGCCAGGTCTCGGGCTTGCCGTCGAGATCGGTGATGGCGGCCTCGGTGAAATAGCCGTCCTGCAGATTGCGCAGGGTGATGTGGGTGGTGCCGCTGGCGGTGTTCCCAGCGGCGCAGCTCGGCCGGCACACGCGCCGGTACTCGGTGCCGTCGCCCTCGGCGGTGTCGGGACCCCAACTGCTCCAGGTGATGTCGCGGACGCTGAGCCCGCCGTCGCCACACGCCAGCACCATGGCGGCAGGCTGCACATCGGCCTTGTTGGTAATGCAGTCGTTGACCACGGGACCGGTTGCCTTGGCCCCCGCGAACGGCGCGGACGCCAGTCCGGCGCTCGCCACGGCCACCACGGTCGCGGTCCAGCCCACGATACGAACAGTCGAATTCATCTTGCCCCCCGATCACGATCAACGAGAAGATTTCGGCCCACTGTACTCGTCAGCGACGATTAGCCAACCCCTGGCAAACGCGAGAGCCCGGCCGCGATCGTCCGATCACGCCCGGGCCCAACACAATTGCCCAGTTTCCCCCGCCCGAAAAAAATCAGCTGGGGCGGCCCACCTCGTAGGTGCCGTCATCCTTGGTGATCTTGATGGTCACCTTCTTGCTCTCGCCACCCACCTTGAGGGTGCAGTCGAAGGTCTTGTCGACCTCGACCTTCTGACCCGACGGGCAGCTCACGTCCTGGACGTCGTCGATGCCGTAGGAGTCCTTGAGCACCTTCTGCACCCCGGACTGCACGGCCTTGTTGTCCAGCTGGTCCTTGCTCAGCAACCAGGCCAGACCACCGCCGGCCGCGGCCAGGACCACCACGACGGCGACCACGATCCCGATGATCAGACCGGTCTTCTTCTTGCCGGCGGGCGGCTGCTGCGGCTGCGGCCACTGCTGGCCCGCCTGCTGGTTCCAGTCCTGCTGACCCGGCTGTCCGGGCTGACCCTGCTGCGGCCACTGCGGCTGCGACTGCCCCCACTGCTGGTCGCCCTGCGGCTGCTGCCACTGCGGCTGGCTCTGCCCCCACGGCTGCTGCACCGGCTGCTGCGGCTGCGACTGCGCCCAGGGCTGCTGCGGCTGGCCCTGCCCCCACTGCTGGGCCGGCTGCTGCTGCGACGGGTCGCCCCACTGCGTGGTCGGCTGCGCGGGCTGCTGGCCACCCCACTGCTGAGTCGGTCCGGCGCCGGGCGCGGGCTGCTGGCCGCCCCACTGCTGCGTCGGATCGTTGCCTCCCCCTTGACCAGGGGCGTCATTCGGTCCGTACGGGCCGCTCATCTGCTTGCCTCCAATAGCAATCCGTTGTACTCACGCTAGCCCCCCGAGCGGGAACACGCTCGTGTCCCCACTGCGGTCGGTACATCCAAGAATCAAAGCACAGTCGTATCTACTACGCCGCGTCCACGGCTACGACACCCCGGCGGATGGCCCGCACCGCCTTGCTCGCGGTGGCCGCCACCTCGAGGTCGTCGGCGGTGCTGTGAATCTGGTCCAGCAGATCGATCACCTGGCGGCACCAGCGCACGAAATCGCCCGCGGAGAGCGGGTTTCCGCGATCACCGCTGGCGAGCAGCGCATCGGCGAGATCGTCGCCGCGAGCCCAGGTGTAGACACCCGTGACGAAACCGAGGTCGGGTTCCCGGGTGGGCTGCACCCGGTGCCGGGACTCGTCGGCGCGCAACTGCGACCACACCCCGATGGTGGCGTCCACGGCCCGGCGAATCGGCGCGGTCGGGCCCGAAGCGCCCAGGTAGCCGCCCTCCTGCCGGGATTCGTACACCAGGATGGACACCACCGCGGCCAGCTCGGCCGGGCCGAGCCCGCGCCACAGTCCCTGCCGGAGGCTTTCCGCCACAACCAGATCCGCCTCGGCGTAGATGCGGGCCAGGCGGCGGCCGTCCTGGGTGACCTCGCCGTGCTCGACGTAGCCGCGCTCCTCGAGCAGCCCGAGGATGCGGTCGAAGGTGCGTGCCAGGGAGTTGGTGGTGGCCGCCACCTGCTGGCGCAGGTGCTCGGTCTCGCGCTCGACCCGGTTGTAGCGTTCGCCGATACGCGCCAGCTGCTCCCGGTCCGGCCGCGCGTGCGCCGGATGATTGCGCAATGCCCGCCGCAGGGTCTGCAGCTCGCGGTCGTCGGCGGCCTTGGACTTGCCACCGCCCTGCCGCCCGCGCCGGGGCGCGGTGATGCCGGTGCTGCGCAGCGCGGATGCCAGGTCACGGCGCACCCGCGCGGTGCGGTGGTCGACATGCTTGGGCAGCCGCAGCCGGCCCAGCGATTCGGCCGGGGTCGGGAAGTCGGCGGCCGAGACCCGGCCCGCCCATTTGTCCTCGGTGAGCACCAGCGGACGCGGATCACCCGGTGTCGCATCGGGTTCCAGGATCACGGCCAGACCCTGCCGGCGTCCGGACGGAATCGCCACCACGTCCCCGCGCCGCAACGCGGTGAGCGCCGACACCGCGGCCTGCCGCCGGTCGGTGCGGCCCTGCCGTTCCAGGTGCCGCTCCCGGTCCCGGACGCGTTCGCGCAGCTGGATGTATTCGAAGAAGCTCTCGTCGCCGAGCTGCGAGCGCAGCTTGCGGAGCTGGGCCTCGTTGCGTTCGATGCCCCGCACCAGGCCCACGACCGACCGGTCGGCCTGGAACTGGGCGAAGGACCGCTCCAGCAGCGCCCGCGACTCCACCGCGCCCATGCGATCGACCAGATTGATCGACATGTTGTAGCCCGGCCGGAACGACGACCGCAGCGGATAGGTCCGCGTCGAGGCCAGACCCGCCACCGCGCTGGTGTCCACCTCCGGCTGCCACAGCACTACCGCGTGGCCCTCGACGTCGATCCCGCGCCGCCCGGCCCGCCCGGTGAGCTGCGTGTACTCCCCCGGCGTCAGCTCGGCGTGGCTCTCACCGTTGAACTTCACCAGCCGCTCGAGCACCACGGTCCGCGCCGGCATGTTGATGCCGAGAGCCAGTGTCTCCGTGGCGAACACGGCCCGCACCAGCCCGCGCACGAACAGTTCCTCGACCGTGTGCCGGAAGGCGGGCAACATGCCCGCGTGGTGCGCGGCGAAACCGCGGTGCAGCGCCTCGCGCCACTCCCAGTACCCGAGCACCTCGAGGTCACTGCGCGGCAGGTCCCCGGTGTGCTTCTCGATGATCGCGTCGATCTGCTCGCGATCGTCCTCGCGCGAGAGATCCAGCCGCGAGCGCACGCACTGTGCCAGTGCCCCATCGCATCCGGCGCGGCTGAAGATGAACGTGATCGCCGGCAGCAGCCCCTCGTCGTCGAGCCGGGCGATCACCTCCGGCCGCGGCATGGGCCGGAACGAGCGCCGCGGCCCGCCGCGACCACGACCCGGCACCGCCCAATTGTCCATCCGGTCAACGGCTTCGCGGTGCTTGATGTAGCGCTGCAGGTCCCCGTCCACGATCACCTTGGCGTCGCTGGACTTCGGGTCGAACAGATCGAACATGCGCCTACCGACCATGACGTGCTGCCACAGCGGCACCGGCCGCGTCTCGTCCACGATCACCGCGGTGTCACCGCGCACGGTCTCCATCCACGCGCCGAACTCCTCGGCATTGGAGACCGTCGCGGACAGGCTGACCAGGCGCACCTCCGGCGGCAGGTGCAGGATGACCTCCTCCCACACCGCGCCGCGGAAGCGGTCGGCCAGGTAGTGCACCTCGTCCATGACGACGTACGACAGCCCGCGCAGCGCATCGGAACTCGCGTACAGCATGTTGCGCAGCACCTCGGTGGTCATCACCACCACCGAGGCGTCGGGATTGATGGACTGGTCGCCGGTCAGCAAGCCGACCTCGTCGCGGCCATAACGTTCGGTGAGATCGGCGAACTTCTGGTTCGACAGCGCCTTGATGGGCGTGGTGTAGAAACACTTCCCGCCCGCGGCCAGCGCCAGATGCACCGCGAACTCGCCGACCACGGTTTTGCCGGCGCCGGTGGGCGCGCAGACGAGCACACTGTGCCCGCCCTCGAGCGCCTCACACGACTGCCGTTGGAACGGATCGAGCTCGAATTTCAGTTCGGCGGCGAATGCCGCCAGTTCGCCAGTAAGCGACCTTGATGTCACTTTTCAGAGAGTATCGGAGTAATCCGACACGCCTCGCGTTGTTTTCTCGAGCGGTGCGGCAACCACGGGTTCCGCGGTCGGCACCGGGGTCGGGGCGTCGACACCGCCGGGCGCGGTGTCCAGCGGGGACGCCTCGTCGTCGGCCAGCTTGTCCCAGGCCTCCGCATTGCGGGCCCGGCGCTTGTCGTTGAGGCGCGCGAACTGCACCGCGACCTCGAACAGCAGCGTCAACGCGAGCGCCAGCGACAGCATGGAGATCGGGTCCTGCGGGGTCACGATGGCCGCGAACACGAACAGGCCGAAGATCAGTCCGCGCCGCCACTTGGTGAGCCGCTGATAGGTCAGCACCCCGAGGAAGTTCAAACCCACGATGAGCAAAGGGGTTTCGAAGCTGACGCCGAAGATGACCAGCAGCTTGATGATGAAGCTGAAGTACTGCGCACCGCTCAGCGCGGTGATCTGCACGTTGTTGCCGATGGTCATCAGGAAGCTGAGCGCGTGGGCGACCACCCAGTACGCCAGCACCGCACCGGTGACGAACAGCGCCGCGCCCGCCGCCACGAACGAGATCGCGTACTTGCGTTCCTTGGCGTACAGACCGGGCGTGATGAACGCCCACAGCTGATACAGCCAGAACGGGCTGGCCACCACCACACCCGCGGTGGTGCCGACCTTCAGGCGCAGCGTGAACTGCTCGAAGGGCGCGGTCGCCAGCAATCGGCAGGCGCCGTCGGTGCTCAGATTGGCCCGCGAGGAGGCGGGCAGATCACAGTAGGGACCGCGCAGGATCTCACCGAGACTCTCGATCCCGAAGATCGAATGCGAGTACCAGAAGAACCCGAACAGGGTGCCGACCGCGACCCATGCCAGCGCGATGAGCAAGCGCCTGCGGAGCTCCGAGAGGTGCTCCACCAAGGACATGGTGCCGTCGGGGTTCGTGCGGCGCTTGCTGCGCCGGGGATCGAACGGGATGCGCATGTGTGTGTGACTGCCTCCGCCTTGCGGCCAAAGAAGACGCGGGCGCGACTGCACGCCCCTGAAGATCCGGAGAAGCCGGACCCGGACACCGCCTCATCCGGGATGAGCGGCGCTCATCCCGGCTGGTCGTGGCCTCAGGCCTTCTGCTGGTCGTTCGGCTGCGGCGTGGGCTGCACCGGCTGGGCGGGCGGCAGCTGGGCCGGCGGCTGCACCGGCTGGGCCTGGGCCTCGGGAGCGGCCTCGCCCGTCTTGCCCTCGTTCTGCATCTGGCTGACCTCGGTCTTGAAGATGCGCATCGAGCGACCCAGGCTACGGGCCGCGTCGGGCATGCGCTTCGAACCGAAGAACAGCAAGAAGATCAGCACGACGATCAGCAAGTGCCACGGGCTGATGGCGCCTGTCATTCCATTACCTCCAAAGACTCTGGTGAGTCCGATGCTACCGGACCCGCATATCGCGAAGCTTGTTGTCAACCCTTGTTCGCCGCGCCGTCACGCGCGGCGTCGGTGAGCTGTTCCAGCAATTCCGGGCCCGACCAGGTGCGCCGGTCGCCGTTCTCCGCAGCTGACACGAGTTCGATCAGCTTCTGGTTCACCGGCGTGGGTATTCCTACCATGGCCCCGAGACTCACGATTTCACCGCACAGCCAAGGGATTTCGGTTCTGCGCCCGGCGGCCAGGTCGTCGGCCATGGACGAGCGGGCCACCGGATCAACTGCCAGCACCTTTCCGGCAACCCGGCGGAAGACGCCATCGGGCACGGTCAGCAGCCGGGCCATCATCTCCGGCGGCAGCGGCGTGAGCCGGGCCGGGCGGATGCGGGCCGCCGCCATCACGGCCAGGGCCTCCCGCTGGGCCAGCGCCAGACAGCGGCGGTAGTCGCGGGCACCGAGCTCCTCGCGCAGCGGGCGGCCCGACAGCGCGTTGATGGGGTTGTTCAGGTTCAGCAGCAGCTTCGCCCACTGGATGGGCAGCAGATCGGCATACCGTTCGAAGCCCAGCCCGGACTTGGCGAAGACCGGGCCGAACCGGTTGAGCACCGGGTCGTCGGCGACGTCGACCGTGCCCGCGGTGCCGCGATGGAAGCGGCCCTGACCGTGATGAACGACATTGAACATGACCATCCCGGCCAGCACCACACAGGTGGGCAGGAGCTCGCGGATGACCGCGTCGTTACCGATACCGTTCTGCAGGCTGATCACCACCGTGCCGGGCCGCAGCAGGCCGGCCAGTTCGGCGGCGGCGGTGGCGGTGGCCGCGGATTTCACGGTGATCAGTACCAGATCGGCATCGCCGGCGGGCTCGGTGACCGCGCGGAAGGCGTCCGGTTCGACGCGCGCGTCATTGCCGTCCAGATCGGTGAGCCGCAGCCCGAAGGTGCGCAGTTCCTCCACCACGCGCGGCCGTCCGACGAAGGTGACCTCGGCCCCGGCCGCGGCGAGCCGGCCGCCGACGTAACAGCCGATGCTGCCCGCCCCCAGCACCGTCACACGGAAACTCAAGCGGGACCGACCCCCTCGAGCCCGGCGTAGGCGGCCAGCGCCGAGCTGGACCGCTCGCGCACCGCGGTCACCAGTTCGGCCGGGCCGAGCACGGTGACGCCGGCGCCGAAGCCGAGCAGCAGCCGCGCCATCCAGTCCAGGGTGGCGAAGCGCATGGTGGCCTCGACGCTGCCGTCCGGGTGGGCGGTGACCCGGTGCATCGGGTACTGCTCGAGCACCCAGGCGTAGTCGGGGCGAATCAGCAAGCGCGCCAGCGGGACCGCGGGATCGTCGACGAACAGGTCCAGGGCGGCGGTCTCGTCCGCGGCAGCCTCGGCGGGCGGGCGGGCCGGCTCGTCGAGCTCGGTGGCCTCCTCGATGCGGTCGAGGCGGAACAGGCGCACGCCTTCGGCCTGCCGGCACCACGCCTGCAGGTAGCTGTTGTTGTCCACCAGCACGATTCGGATCGGGTCCACGATGCGCTCGGAGACCACGTCCCGGCTCGCCGAGTAGTAGACGAGGCATAGCGCGTGATCGTGCTCCAGCGCGGATCGGACGGTCGCCACAGCGGGGGCCTCGACCGGCACGGGGAGCGGCGGTCCGGCGAATTCCCGTCCGGTGATGGCGGATTCGATCTTCGCGATGGCGGCGTGCGCCGCGCTCGGATCCACCATGCCGGGCAGGTCCGCGATGGAGCGCAGCGCCACCAGCAGCGCGGTCGCCTCCAGCGAGGTGAGCCGCAGCGGTCGGTCGATGCCCGCGGAGAAGGTGACCTCGATGCTCTCCTCGGAGAACGACAGGTCGATGAGATCGCCCGGACCATATCCGGGCAGGCCGCACATCCACAGCTGGTTGAGATCGGTCATCAGCTGCTTGGAGGACACGCCGAGTTCGGCCGCCGCCTCCGCCGCGCTGATGCCCGGATTGGCCTGGAAGTACGGAATCATGTTGAGCAGCCGGGCCAGCCGGGTCGAGAGCCGGCTGGTGCTGGCCGTCGCGCTCCCCCGCCGGTCCTTCGCGCCCTCGGAAGCCCGTGCGCCGTCACCGGTTCCGCCCCGGCGCGCGCCGCCGGCGTCGATCACATTGTCTCCCCGGCGTTTCCGCGACGCAGCCTCGCTCATGCCGACACCTCCGTCCGCTCCAGCACCGACTTCAGGCGCGCGATCACATTCTCGCGCAGGTCTTCCGGGGCGAGCACCAGGGCGTCCGCGCCGAGTCCGGTGATGAGCCGGGCCAGCCAGTCCCGGGATCGGATGGGCACCTCCACGATCGAGCCGGAACGTCCGCCGAGCGTGCGCTCCTCCATGACCGGTCCGAGCCGGCGGATCTCCTGCCCGCGGCCCTCGGCCACCCACACCGTGGCCGAGCCGCTGATCGGGGTCTGCGCGGTGACCTCGGCGACCACGGCCCGCAGGTCCAGGTCCTCGGGCTTGTGCACCGCATTGGCCGGGCCGTACTCGGTGACGTCCTCGTCGATGCGGGAGATGCGGAACACGCGCTGCGCGTTGCGGACATTGTCGTGCGCGACCAGATACCAGCGGCCGTGGTGGGTGACCACACCCCAGGGCTGCACGTCCCGTTCCACCGGATCCCCGTGGGACTGCCGGTGTTTGAACGTCACCGCCCGTCCGGCGTCGATGGCCGCGAGCAGTTTGCCGAGCACCGGTTCCGAGCCGCGGGTGCGGGCCGGGACCGCGGGCACCGCCGACACCCCGGCGTCGGGCTCCACGTGAATACCGGCGGCGCGCAGCTTGAGCAGTCCGCCCTCAGCGGCCGCGGCCAGCTCCGGGGACTCCCACAGCTGCACCGCCACCGCGACGGCGGCGGACTCCTCGCTGGTCAGATCGATATCGGGCAGTTCGTACGCATCCCGGTTGATGCGGTAGCCCTCGACACCCGAATACCGGCTCACCGGACCGATTTCCAGGGGTATGCCCAGATCGCGCAGCTCGTTCTTGTCGCGCTCGAACATCCGGCTGAACGCCTCGTCGCTCGCGGACTCCTCGTACCCGGCGACCGACTCCCGGATACGCTCCGCGGTCAGGAACTGCCGGGTGGACAGCAGCGCGATAACCAGATTCATCAACCGCTCGACCTTGGATATCGCCACCCCGTAGAGAGTAATGGACTGGGTTCGATTTGCCTCCGCGCGCTCCGGCAGGGTGCGCGGGGAGGCGGCGGAGCCGTGAAGGTCTCGTTCTTCCCTCCCTCCGCTCCTCCGCTGCGCTCCCCCGCTCCACTCGGTCCGGAACGAGACGGGCCGCGAACCTTCGGGCGTCCTCCGAAATCGGAGAATCCGAGTGTTCGCGGCCCGTGATCAGGCAGAACAGCTCACATCGAGGCGATGAGGCGATCCACGCGCTCGTCGACCGAGCGGAACGGGTCCTTGCAGAGCACCGTGCGCTGGGCCTGATCGTTGAGCTTGAGGTGGACCCAGTCGACGGTGAAGTCGCGGCCCGCCTCCTGAGCGGCGGTGATGAAATCGCCGCGCAGCTTGGCGCGGGTGGTCTGCGGCGGCGTGGTCACCGCCGCGTCGACCGCCTCGTCCTCGGTGATCCGCTTGGCCAGACCCTTGCGGGCGAGCAGGTCGAAGACGCCGCGGCCGCGCTTGATGTCGTGGTAGGCCAGATCCAGCTGGGCGATCTTGGGATCGGACAGCTCCATGTTGTAGCGGTCCTGGTAGCGCTGGAACAGCTTGCGCTTGATGATCCAGTCGATCTCGGTGTCCACCTTGGCGAAGTCCTGCGCCTCGATGGCATCCAGGGTGCGGCCCCACAGATCCACCACGGCGTCGACCTGCGGGTCGCGGTCGCGGTTGCGCAGATGCTCGACGGCGCGGGCGTAGTACTCACGCTGGATGTCGAGCGCCGAGGCCTGCCGGCCACCGGCCAGCCGCACCGGGCGCCGGCCGGTCAGATCGTGCGACACCTCACGGATGGCGCGAATCGGGTTGTCCAGAGCGAAGTCTCGGAACGCGACACCCGCCTCGATCATCTCGAGCACCAGCGAGGCCGTGCCCACCTTGAGCATGGTGGTGGTCTCGGCCATGTTCGAGTCGCCCACGATCACGTGCAGGCGCCGGTACTTCTCGGCATCGGCGTGCGGTTCGTCGCGGGTGTTGATGATCGGCCGGGAACGGGTGGTCGCCGAGGAGACGCCCTCCCAGATGTGCTCGGCCCGCTGCGACAGGCAGAAGGTGGCCGCCTTCGGCGTCTGGAGCACCTTGCCCGCACCGCAGATCAGCTGGCGGGTTACCAGGAACGGCAGCAGCACGTCGGAGATCCGGGAGAACTCGCCCGCGCGGACCACGAGGAAGTTCTCGTGGCAGCCGTAGGAGTTGCCCGCCGAGTCGGTGTTGTTCTTGAACAGGTAGATATCGCCGCCGATACCCTCCTCCGCGAGCCGCTGCTCGGCGTCTATGAGCAGATCCTCCAGGACCCGCTCGCCGGCGCGGTCGTGGGTGACCAACTGCACCAGGCTGTCACATTCGGCCGTGGCGTACTCCGGATGGGAACCGACATCGAGGTAGAGCCGGGCACCATTACGAAGGAACACGTTCGAGCTACGGCCCCAGGAAACTACCCGGCGGAAGAGATACCGGGCCACCTCGTCAGGACTCAACCGACGGTGACCGTGGAACGTGCACGTCACCCCGAATTCGGTCTCGATCCCCATGATTCGTCGCTGCACCCTATCGACATTACAGCGGAGTTGTCGCCGGTAACGGGCTTGTCGGACAGCTGATGCAAACGTATTCACAACGATTTAGCACGGGATGCAACGTGGCACGCGCTCTACCCTGCGAAAAAGCAAGGCTCCTTTGCACTCTGCTATTGAGAGTGCAAAGGAGCCTTATCCCGAATAGCGGGATTTGCCTACGCCGGCGCGGGCCCTATGACGGGTCCCCGCTCGACGGCTTCTCGGCCTCGGCCGCCGCGTTCGCGGTCGGCGCCTGGCCGGTCACCAACTCCTGCAGCGCCGCGCCCTGGATGCGGCGGAACGCCCGCCGCGGCCGGGACTGCTCCAGGGTTGCCACCTCGAGCGAGGCGGAACCCAGGGTGCGCTGCTTGTCCTTGTCGCCCTCGGGGACGGCCTTCTGCAGCGCGGCCACCGCCGTGGAGATGGCCGATTGCAGATCCAGGCCCGGCTGGTAGGAGGCCTTGAGGGCGGTGGTGATGGGGTCGGTGTTGCCGCCCATCACCACGAATTCCCGCTCGTCGACGATGGATCCGTCGAAGTTGATGCGGTACAGCACCGAGTTCGAGGACTGCTCCGGATAGCCCACCTCCGCGACGCAGATCTCCACCTCGTAGGGCTTGAGCTGGTCGGTGAAGATGGTGCCGAGGCTCTGCGCGTAGAGGTTGGCCAGGAAGCGGCCGGTGACATCGCGGCGGTCGAACTGATAGCCGCGCAGATCCGCCTGCAGGATGCCCCCGCGGCGCAGCGCCTCGAACTCGTTGTACTTGCCGACCGCGGCGAATCCGACCCGGTCGTAGAGCTCACTGATCTTGTGGAGGGTGGCCGAGGGGTTCTCGGCCACGAACACCACACCCTTGTCGTACACCAGCACCACGACACTGCGGCCCCGTGCGATGCCCTTGCGCGCAAGTTCGGTCTTGTCGCGCATGATCTGTTCGGCCGACGCGTAATAAGGCAGTGTCATGCTTCGCCGATCCCCTCTGCCGCCAGCGCGGCCCGCTCCTCCACCATCGCCCGCGTGATCTCCTTCAGGCGCTCCTCGGTCACTTCCTCGGAGCCCTCGGCGTCGATCACGATCGCGGTCGGGTAGATGTTCCGCATCGTGTCGGGCCCACCGGTGGCGGTGTCGTCGTCAGCGGCGTCGAAGAGCGATTCGATCGCGATCCGCAGCGCCCGGTCCTGATCGATCCCGCGCGCGTAGGTCTTCTTCAGCGACGACTTGGCGAACAGTGAACCCGACCCCACCGCGGTGTACCCGAAGCGCTCTTCGCTGCGGCCGCCGACCACGTCGTAGGACACGATGCGCCCGGACTTGTCCGCGTCCTGCGCGTCCGGGTCGAAGCCGACCAGCAGCGGCACCACCGCGAGACCCTGCAGGGCCGCGGGGAGGTTGTCGCGCACCATCTTCGACAGCTTGTTGGACTTGCCGTCGAAGGTGAGGGGCACGCCCTCGATCTTCTCGTAGTACTCGAGTTCCACCGCGAACAGGCGGATCATCTCGATCGCCATGCCCGCGGTGCCGGCGATGCCGGCCGCGGAGTAGGTGTCGGTGATGTACACCTTCTCGATGTCGCGGCTGGCCAGCAGGTTGCCCTGGGTCGCCCGGCGATCGCCCGCGATCAGCACACCGCCGCGGTAACTGACCGCGACGATGGTGGTGCCGTGTGGCGCTATGTCCGACGGCACGCCCGGATTGGGGTGCGTGCCGTCGGGTCGGATTCCGTTGCCGGGCAACAGTTCCGGAGCGTGCAAACGCAGGTACTCGGAGAAAGAGGATTGGGCGAACCCCAACTGGAGCCGCAGGGGGTCACCTTGGGTCACTGGCCGCCCTTCTGCACGTATGCGCGGACGAAGTCCTCCGCGTTCTCCTCGAGCACGTCGTCGATCTCGTCGAGCAGGTCGTCGGTTTCCTCCGCCAGCTTCTCGCGACGCTCCTGTCCCGCCCCGCCGTCGCCGACCGGGCCCTCGTCCTCGTCGCCGCCACCGGCGCGCTTGGTCTGCTCTTGTGCCATAGCAGCCGACCTCCTCTGTGATCATCGGCGAGCACCGGAGAAGATCCGATGCTCGTCCCCCAACACTACCCACCAGCGGGGACAACATGCCGGATTAAGCGTCATTGTGCTGTTGCCGCGATCTCCCCGCCGCCATGTCGCGGACACGAAAAAGGGGCACGGGATTCAGTTCCCGTACCCCTTCCGCATGGCCTAGTGGGTCAGCTGCTGGACCAGTTCCGAGGCGGTGTGCACGCCGTCCAGGAGTTTGCCCACGTGGGACTTGGTGCCACGGCGGGGCTCCAGGGTGGGGATGCGGACCAGGGAGTCACCGCCCAGGTCGAAGATGACCGAATCCCAGCTCGCGGCCGCGATATCCGCGCCGAAGCGGCGCAGGCACTCGCCGCGGAAGTAGGCGCGAGTGTCGGTGGGCGGGTTGGTCATGGCGTCGGTGACATCCTGCTCGGTCACCAGGCGCTGCATGGAGCCGCGGGCCACCAGGCGGTTGTAGAGGCCCTTGTCCAGGCGCACATCCGAGTACTGCAGGTCGACCAGGTGCAGCTTGGGGGCGGCCCAGGACAGGCCCTCACGGTTGCGCATGCCCTCGAGCAGGCGCAGTTTGGCGGTCCAGTCGAGCAGGTCCGCGGTTTCGAGGGGGTCACGCTCGAGCAGGTCCAGCACGTGGGCCCACTTCTCGATGACGTCCTTGGTGCGCTCGTCGTCGTTTCCGGTGCGGTCCATGAACTTCTCGACCCGGTCGAGGTAGATGCGTTGCAGCGCAAGGCCGGTCAGTTCCCGGCCGTCCGAAAGCGCAACGGTGGCACGCAGAGTCGGGTCGTGGCTGATGGTGTGCACGGCGGTGACCGGGCGGGCCAGCTGCAGATCCGAGAGATCCTCGCCGGCCTCGATCAGATCCAGCACCAGGGCGGTGGTGCCGACCTTGAGGTAGGTGGACCATTCGGCGAGGTTGGCGTCGCCGATGATGACGTGCAGGCGGCGGTACTTGTCGGCGTCGGCGTGCGGCTCGTCGCGGGTATTGATGATGCCGCGCTTGAGGGTGGTCTCCAGGCCGACCTCGACCTCGATGTAGTCCGCGCGCTGCGACAGCTGGAAACCGGGCTGGTCACCGGACTGGCCGATGCCGACCCGGCCGGAGCCGCAGATCACCTGGCGGGACGCGAAGAACGGGGTCAGGCCCAGGATGATCTGGTTGAACGGGGTCTCGCGGCTCATGAGGTAGTTCTCGTGGGTGCCGTAGGAGGCGCCCTTGCCGTCGACGTTGTTCTTGTACAGCTGCATGCGGGGGGCGCCGGGGACGCTGGAGGCGAAGCGGGCGGCGGCCTCCATGACGCGCTCACCGGCCTTGTCCCAGATGACCGCGTCCAGCGGGTCGGTGACCTCGGGGGCGGAGTACTCCGGGTGGGCGTGGTCGACGTAGAGGCGGGCTCCGTTGGTGAGGATCATATTGGCCGCGCCGACTTCGTCGGCGTCGATCACCGGCGCGGGCCCGTTGAGCCGGCCGAGATCGAAACCGCGCGCGTCGCGCAACGGCGATTCCACCTCATAGTCCCAGCGTGTGCGCTTGGCGCGCGGCACGCCCTCGGCCGCGGCGTAGGCGAGCACCGCCTGGGTGGATGTGAGAATCGGGTTGGCCGACGGCTCGGTAGGCGTCGAAATGCCGTACTCGACCTCGATTCCGATGATGCGCTGCATGCGATCGAGCCTAGGCGAAAGGCACGCCCGGACGCGGGTGGACTGTCCGGGTTGGGGTCATTCGCTGGTCGTAGCCGGGGTCGTTCTCCCGGGCGATCCGCGCCGAACCGCGGCGACGGCACAATGACCGCCATGGTCGAATCGGCTTCCGCCCCGCGTCCGGCGCTCGCGCCCACCCCCGCCGCGGACCCGAATCCCGTTTCCGCGCAGCCGCGTTCGGGGCGGCTGGCGGCACTGGACGTGCTGCGCGGCATCGCCATCCTGGGGACGCTGGGCACCAATATCTGGATCTTCACCAATGCCGAAGGACTGCTCGGCTACATCTCGCGCGGTGACGAGCCGCACGGAGCCTGGTTGTGGACCGAGCGGCTGCTGCAGCAGCTGGCGCAGGGAAAGTTCCTGGGATTGCTGACCATCATGTTCGGCATCGGGCTGGCTATCCAGCAGCGATCGGCGGAGCGCGGCGGCCGGGCCTGGCCTGGCGGATATCCGGTGCGGGCCGGGCTGCTGCTGCTCGACGGGCTGGTCAACTTCTTCTTCGTCGCCGAGTTCGACGTGCTGATGGGGTATGCGCTCACCGGGCTGGTGGTGGCGTTCATCCTGGCGACGAGCCCGCAGGCGCAACGGCGCTGGCTGATGGTGGCGGCGGGCATCCACCTGACCATGCTGTCGCTGATCGCCGTGGCGATCGTGCTGGGCCCCGGGGGCGGGGACGGCGGGCACCGGCCGCTGGACCCGAATCCGTATGCGGACGGGTCGTTCTGGGATCTGGTGGCCTTCCGCTGGGATCACGTGCTGCTGTTCCGGCTGGAGCCGATCTTCATCTTGCCGATGTCGATCGCGCTGTTCCTGGTGGGCGCGCGGCTGTTCCGAGCCGGGGTGTTCCGGCCCGAGGGCGCACGAATCCGCAAGCGCCTCATGGTGATCGGGTTCGCGGTCGCCGCACCGGTCGATCTGATCCTGGGCCTGACCGGCGGCGACCTGATCCTGGTGACCCGCTACGGCACCGCGCCGCTGGTCTCGCTCGGCATCCTGGCCCTGGTCGCGGAGTGCTACGCGCACCGCCCGGACCCCGGGTTCGTCGCGCGCCGCTTCGCCGAAGTGGGCCGAATGGCGTTGAGCTGCTACATCGTTCAGAACCTGGTGTCGGGATTCCTGTGCTACGGCTGGGGTCTGGGGCTGGCGAGCCTGGTGTCGGCGAATGCGCGGGTGCCGTTCACCGCCGGGATCTATGTGCTGGTCTGCGCGCTCATGCTGGTGTTCGCCCATGTCTGGCTGCGCCGCTTCGACCGCGGGCCGGTCGAGTGGCTGTGGAACCGCAGCTACCGCGCGCTCACCGGGCGCGGGAGCCGCTGATCACTCAGCGGCCGTCCGAGTCACTCAGCGGCCGTCCGAGCCTGTCGCGGCGGCAGGCGAGGCGGATTCGGTTGTGCTGGTTACACCACCCGCGCGGCCTCCGCGCGGGACAGCAGTTCACTCACCACGGTGTCGCGGGTGAGTGGGACATCCAGGCTGCGGGCGTTGCCCTCGAGCAGCGCCAGGACGGATTCGGCGAGGATGCCCTCGACTTGCTCGGAGGACAGAGTGGGGGCGGCGCGCCAGCTGTTGACCACGCCGTCGACGAAGCCGACGGTGCCGAAGGCCATGGGGCGGGCCCGATTCCGGTCGATGCCGAAGCGCTGTAGGGCGTCGGCGAACAGGTCGGCGAGCCGGCCGCCGATGCGGTCGCGAGCGCCGGCCAGGGCGGTCGAGGCCTCGCCGTGCGGGTCGCCGGCGGCCAGGAAGCGGTGCAGTTCCGGGTGGCGTTCGACCCAGCCGACGTAGCTGCCGACCGCGCCGCGCACCAGGTCGCGGACGGTGCCGTCGGGGTGTAGCCGCGGCAGCAGTTCGGCGGTCAGGGATTCCAGGATGTGGCGGCGGATGGCGTCGTCGAGGTCGGCGCGGCCGTCGAAGTGCCGGTAGACGACCGGGCGCGGTACCTGCAGGCGGTCGGCGATCTGCTGGACCGAGATCTCGGTGCCGTTCTCCTCGATGACGGCCAGCGCGGCATCGAGCATGTCGGCACGGCGCTGGGCCTTGTGGCCGTTCCAGCGGGTGCTGCGACCGTCTGCCGCCCGCTCTCGGTCCCGGAGGGAGGGCTGCGCGGGTCTGCGTCGGGTGCCGGTCACGGGCCTCACGATACTCACCTCACCGTTGACCGAGACAGTATGTAGCACTAATCTGAGTGTAACAGCCGGTATCAGTAATGAATCAGGAGCTGTCATGGGCGACAACGCTGTCTCCGCCCCCACGGCCGCCGCACTGCCCGGGCGTGAGTCCTTCGCTCAGCGCTTGCTGACCGGATCGGTCAAGAAGTCCTACGACCCGGTCGTCGACATGGACTGGGACGCCCCGCTGGATCCGGACCAACTCTTCCTGCCGCCCGAGGTCGTCTCGCTCTACGGCACCCCGCTGTGGGAGGGCTTGACGCCCGCGCAGCGCCGCGAGCTCTCCCGCGAGGAGCTGGCCAATGTGCTGTCGGTCGGGATCTGGTTCGAGAACCTGCTCAACCGGCTGCTGCTGCGCGAGCTCATGGCAGGCGATCCGACCTCCCGGCATGCGCACTACACGCTCACCGAGATGGGCGACGAATGCCGGCACATGATGATGTTCGGCAAGCTCATCGAGCGCATCGGCACGCGGCCCTACTGGCCGAACCGGTTCGAGCGCTGGACGATCAGCGCCCTGCAGCTCTTCCTGCGAGGCTCGATGGTGTGGGTGGGCGCCCTGGTGGGCGAGGAGATCTTCGACGCGCTGCAGCGCCGCACCCTCGACGATCCACAGCTGCAGCCGCTGGTGGCGCGGGCCATGCGGATTCACGTCACCGAGGAGGCGCGGCACATCGGCTTCGCGCGCGCGGCCCTGGCAGACCGGGTGCCGACCATGTCGAAGGCCGAAGTGCACTACACGCGACTATGTGTCGCGGTCGCCGCTCCCCTGTTCGTCTACCTGGTGACCAACTGGCACATGTACGTCCGCGCGGGCATCGAGGACGGGCGGGCGGCCCGGAAGCTGGCCCGCGCCAACCCGCATTCGCGGCGGGCGCTCGGGCTCGGCGCCGCGAATCTCGGTGCGTTCCTGGACGCGCAGGGGCTGATGGGGCCGATCGGCAAGCGTCTCTGGCGGCGGCGAGGGCTGCTGTGAGGTTCCGGCGGGCCCGGCGCGACTCCCCCGCACCGGCCGACCCGCCCGCCGGCCTCACCGAACCCGAAGTTGCACCGGACTATTCGGGGCCGGCACTGCTGGACGCCCCCGGCACGGAGGTGGCGGTGCGCGTGGCATTGACCGGGCATCTCGATCCGATCGACGGCCAATTCCATTGGCACGGGCGAATTTCCGCGGCCGACGGGAGCGAACTGCCCGACCCCGGCCGCGGGCAGGTGTTCCTGACCGTGCCGGGCGGTGCGCCCGCGCCCGGCGTGCTCCAGGAGCGGGACCCGTGGGGGAATCTGCGGATCGCCGGGGTCGGCGCGCCACCGTTCCCGCTGTAGCGCACCGAGGTTCGAGCGCTACCCGGTGAGCCCGATGAGGTCGGCCATGGTCTCGACCGAGTAGGCGAAGAACGGCCCGGCCGGGTCCATCGTGTTGTCCAGCTGCCCGAACAGCTCGAAGGTGACCACGCCGAACAGCTGGGTCAGGCCCAGCATGGCGCGCGCCACCGCCGGTTCGGGCATGCCGGAGTTCAGGAATGCCGCGATCAGGGCGGATTGGGTCTCGAGTTCGGGGGTGAGGGTTTCCGTGGGCGTGGCCAGGGTGCCGGACTGCCAGGCCCGGTGGACGATGCCGAGGGCGGCGAGGGGCCCGCGTGACGCGGGTGCGACGGTGGTCTGCGGGGCGCGATAGCCCGGCACCGGCGATCCGTACACCAGCGCGTACTCGTGGGGGTGCGCGATCGCCCAGTCCCGCACGGCATTCGACAGGGCCCGCCACTGGGCGCGGGGGGCGGTCTCGGTCGCGACCGCGTGCTCGACGGCATCGCCGAGGGCGTTGTAGGCCTCGATGATCAGCGTGGTCAGCAGCTCGTCGCGACTGGGGAAATACCGGTACAGCGCCGAGGACACCATGCCCAGCTCACGGGCGATGGCCCGCAGCGAGAGCGCGGGTGCGCCGGATTCGGCGAGCTGCCGGCGCGCGGCGTCGGTGATCTCGCGGGTGATCTCGGCGCGGGCGCGGGCACGGGCGGTACGGGGCACGCTCATTCCGACAGTGTGCCACGAATCGGATCACCGACAAATTTCGAGAGCACTGCTCTTGACAGTCCGAGCGTCGTGCGCGCACACTGATCACATCAGAGAGCACCGCTCTCACAAGTCGAAGGAAGTGCCCTCATGGACGCCCACACCGCCGCCACCCGCTACCTCGGCCCGAAGGGCCTGGACCCCTACATGAACCGCTTCTTCAACCTGCTGCCCAAGCTCGGCATCAGCATCGCCGGCTCCCGGCTGCTGGCCGTGCGCGGCCGCAAGTCCGGCGAGTGGCGCACCACCCTCGTCAATGTCCTCACCACCGACGACGGCGCCCGCTACCTGGTCGCCCCGCGCGGGCACACCCAGTGGGTCCGCAACCTGCGCGTCGCGGGATCCGGCGAACTGCGCCTGGGCCGCAAGGTCCAGACCTTCACCGCCACCGAACTCCCCGACGCCGACAAGATCCCGGTGCTGCGCGCCTACCTCGACCGCTGGGGCTGGGAGGTCGGCCGCTTCTTCGAGGGCGTCACCAAGCACGCCACCGACGCCGAATTGGCCGACATCGCCCCGGGGTTCCCCGTTTTCGCGCTGGCCTGAGGCTCAGCGGAGTTCGTCGAGGGTTTCCTCGTCGCGGGCCAGATAGGCGCGGCCGTCGGCGGTGAAGACGATGGGGCGCTGGATCAGTCGCGGATGCGTGGCCAGGGCCTCGATCCAGCGGTCGCGGTCGGCGGGGGTCCGGCCCCACGCCGAGACGCCGAGTTCCTTGGCCTCGGGTTCGGCGGTGCGGGTGATGTCCCACGGTTCGAGGCCGAGTTTGGTCAGGGCGGCGCGGATCTCGGTGGCCGAGGGCGGATTGTCGAGGTAGCGGCGCTCGACATAGTCGGCGCCGGTGTCGTCGAGCACCGCCTTGGCGGTACGGCTCTTGGAGCACTTCGGGTTGTGCCAGATTTCGGTCGCTGCCATGGGTTCAGCCTAGGCGGCGGCGACCGGGCCACCGCTCACCGGCACATCAGACCCAGTCGACGACCCAGCGGTAGGGGCGCATCCAGTACAGGCCGCCCTCGGGAACCGGCGCGCCCCAGCGCTGTTCGGCCTGGGTGAGCTGCCAGCGGTATTCGGGGGCGGGCTCGCCGCCGTGGATCTCGTAGAGGTGACGCCGCCAGGTGTTGATCATGGCGGGAACGACCTGCTGGTCGTTCTCGTAGGCCCACTCCACGTTTCGCATCATGAGGCTGTCCACGGCATGGTTGGCGGCATTGGGGTCGCCGCTGCTCAGCGAGTGCAGGAAGGCCGCGACCAGGTTGTAGGCGATGGCGTCGTGGACCGAGGTCTGGCCGTTCTCGAGCGACCAGATGCCCAGGTAGGTCGGCCCCTGCTCGTCGATCCACACCGCGTGCGCCTCGCCGACCCGGTTGTCGAAGATGAGCGCGGTGAGCAGGCCCAGCGTCGACTTGCCCATGATGAGCGGATCGGGACTGCCGCTGGAGAGGGCGTCGTCGATGAGCGCCCGGTAGGCGGCCGCGGCGATGCCGGGCCGGTTGGCGTCCATGAGGGCGTCGGCGGTCTCGCCGCCGGCGAGCTGCGCGGCCGGCGGCTGGGACGGACCCGAGACCGCCTGCGGCGCACCGTCGCCGACCTGCAGGAACTGGGTCTGCATGGCGTCGGGGGCAATCGGATCCGACAGCGGCACGCCATTGCCCAGCGGGTCGTCCAGATCCAGGTTGACGGCGAGGGGTTCCTGCAGGCTGGGCGCGGTTTGCAGGTATTCCAGTGCCACCCGGGCGAATTCGTTGTCCTGACTCTCCAGCCACTCGCGCCCGGCGCGCAGGGTGTCGACGAGATGGCCGCCGACGCCCTGTTCGATGGCGGCGCACAGCGCGTAATAGCCGTAGCCGCGGTAGTCGTCGTGGCCGACGCCCTCGGTGATCAGCAGCTGCGCATATCTGCTTGCCAGATCGTGTCTTTCGATATCGCCGAGCAGCGTGCACGCGGTCATTGCGGCCATCAGCACCTCGGCGTGTTCGCCGTGGGCGCGCCGCAGGTCGATGCAGCGGTCGGCCATGACGACGGCGCTGTCGGGCAGGCTCTGCTGGGTGGCGGCCTCGACGGCCATCGAGTACATGGTGGCCAGTGTGGCGGGCGGGATGTCGGCCGGGTAGCGGGCCGGGCCGTGTTCGGCCAGGCGCAGGGCCTGCGCGTAATCGCCCGCGCCGAAGGCCGATCGGAAGCGGTAGGAGACGATCCAGCCGTACTCCTTGGGATCGGGCGCCGCGTCGAGCCCGTCGTCGAACGCCGACAAACGGGCCAGCGCCTCGTCGGCCCGGCCGCTGTCCAGCATGCCGCTCGCCTCGTTCATCACCTCGACGAACGCATTTCGATCCATGGCCTACTCGCCTTCCCGCATATGTCAGCCCCGGATCGTATGACCGTGCCACCACAGTGCGTGGCCAGTGAGGTCAAGGTCATAGTTCGACTCCACCCCACATGACCACGCGTTGTCATTCGCGTGGCACGTTGTGTCACAACGATATTCCCGCACCCCGACGCGAACCCGCCTCCCTGCGGGCCATTCTCGCTTCGCGGCCGATCCGTCCGGACCCCAATCTAACGACAACACGCCAGCCCGCCCCGCAACCACGCTCGGCGCGTCGGGGCTCACCTCACCGGGAGATGATTCGCACCGCATCACCGCACAGAGTGTGCATATCCTGCGGATCCGAGGTCATTACGATCACGGGCGGCGGCTGCCGCATTGCCATTTCGGCCACGGCGGCGTCGGTGGCGTATTTGTGACCATGCAGCCCCGCCGCGAGCAACAACTCGATTACTCGAGCATCTGGGGCGGCGAGCCCGCGACCGTCACTCCGGCGCAGATCCGCGCCGACTGGGAGAAGCTGATCGGCAGCTTCGACGCCACCCAGCATTTGCTCGGCAATCACCTGGTCACCGTGGACGGCGACCGCGCGGAACTGACCGCGATCTTCCAGGCGATCCACCTCCTGGCCAATCGATTCGGTTCGCCGCGGTGGACGCTGGGCGGCACCTACCGCATCGGCCTGCACCTGGTCGGGGGCGAGTGGAAGGTGGATTCGATGGTGATGACAGCCCAGTGGGCCGACGGCAACAAGGACATCCTGACCCTGGCCTCGGGCGGGCAACGCCCTGCCGCGGCCTAGGAAAGCCCGGATGCGGCGAGAGGAATTCGGAAGGGGGAAGAGGGAGGAATGGAAAGGATCGTCATTCTTTCCCCTTCAACCATATAACACAGTGGGGGACTTGCGGCAAGGCCCCGGTATTGGCGCACAATCGCTGGCCGAGGGCTGCAACCTGCGCGAATGGGCGCGCGGGCGGGCAGCGGGGAATGGCTAGGCGGGAAGGTGTGGTGCTGGTGTCGGATCAGGGGTACGAGAAGGAACTGCTCGCGGAGCAGGAGTATGTGACCGGGCTGTACGCGCGGCTGGACGCCGAACGGGCCCGGGTGAAGGGCCGCTATGGCGAGACGCTGCGTTCGCGCGGCACCACCCTGGTGGAGCGGGACGCTGAGGTGCGGGCGCTGGGCAAGGAGGTCCAGCGCCTCGAGGTGGCCGACAACGGGCTGTGTTTCGGGCGGCTGGACAGCGTGACCGGCGAGCACTCGTACATCGGGCGCCTCGGGATCTTCGACGAGGCGAACGAATTCGAACCGCTGCTGCTGGATTGGCGGGCGCCGGCGTCGCAGGCGTTCTATATCGCGACCGCCGCGAGCCCGGAGAACATGCGGCGTCGTCGCCAATTCCACACGCGCGGGCGGCTGGTGGCCGATTTCACCGACGAGGTGTTCGGCCGTCCCGGTGACGGCGAGCGCGGTGACGCGGCCCTGCTGGCCGCGGTCAACGCGCCGCGCAGCGAGGGTATGCGCGACATTGTGGCCACCATTCAGGCCGAGCAGGACCGGATCATCCGGCTCGATCACCCGGGCGTGCTGGTGATCGAGGGCGGGCCGGGCACCGGCAAGACCGTGGTGGCGCTGCACCGGGTCGCTTATCTGCTGTACACCCAGCGTGCGCAGATGGAACGCAACGGCGTGCTGGTGGTGGGCCCGAACACGGCCTTCCTCAGGCACATCGGGCGGGTGCTGCCGTCGCTGGGCGAGACGAACGTGGTGTTCACCACCGCCGGTGATCTCGTGCCCGGGCTGAGCATCACGGCCGAGGACGGACCGGAAGCGGCGCGGCTCAAGGGTTCCCTGCGCATCCTCGACGTGCTGAAGGCCGCGATCGCCGACCGTCAGCGGGTGCCGCAGGAGCCGATGTCGATCGAGTTGTCGGATGTGACGGTGCGCCTCGGCGCGGATATCGCCGGCTGGGCGCGGGAGGAGGCGCGCGGTAGCGGGTTGCCGCACAACCAGGCTCGCGCGACCTTCCTCGAGGTGCTCACCTGGGCGCTCACCGAGCGGGCCATCAAGCGGATCGGCGAGGGCTGGCTGACCCGCGACGACCGTGAGGCCTGGGAGAACATGCGCGCCGATCTGCGCGCCGAACTCGCCGAGCACGAGGGCTTCACGGCGCTGATGGACGAGCTGTGGCCCACGCTGACACCGGAAACGCTGCTGGCGGAACTGCTTTCGTCCGCCGACCGGCTGCGCGCGGCGGGCGCCGACGAGACGCTGTGGCGCGCGGACGGTGCGGCGTGGACGGTGTCCGATGTCCCGCTGCTCGACGAACTGGTCGATCTGCTGGGCCGTGACACCTCCGCCGAGGAGGCGGCGGCCGAGCGGGAACGCAAGGCCCAGGCCGCGTACGCCGAAGGCGTGCTCGACCTGCTGGTCGGCCGCGCCGACCACATGGACGACGAGGATCACCTGTTCGCCACCGACCTGCTCTACGGCGACGACCTGGCCGAGCGCTTCCTGGAACGCGACACCCGGGAACTCGCCGAACGTGCTGCCGCGGACCGGGATTGGACCTACCGGCACATCGTGGTCGACGAGGCGCAGGAGCTGTCGGCGATGGACTGGCGGGTGCTGATGCGCCGCTGCCCGAGCCATTCCTTCACCGTGGTGGGCGATCTCGCGCAGCGCCGGTCCGCGGCGGGCGCGACCTCCTGGGACGCCGTGCTGGAACCATACGTCCCCGGCCGCTGGGCGTACCGCTCGCTGACGGTGAACTACCGCACCCCGGCGGAGATCATGGCCGTGGCCGCCGCTGTCCTGACCGGCTTCGCACCCGAGGTGACGCCGCCGGAGTCGGTGCGCTCCTGCGGCGTGCGGCCGTGGGCGCGACAGCTCACCCTCGGCGAGATGCCTGCGGCCATCGAGGAATTCACCCGCGACGAGGCGGGCCGCGAGGGCACCAGCATCGTGATCGGCCCGCCCGGCATGCCGGGCACGGTCCCCGCCTCCGAAACCAAGGGCCTCGAATTCGACGCGGTCCTGGTGGTCGAGCCCGAGCACATCCTCGCCGACGGCCCCCGCGGCGCGGCCGAACTCTACGTCGCCCTCACCCGCGCCACCCAGCGCCTCGGCGTCCTGCACGGGGGCCCGCTCCCACCGGCCCTCGCCGGCCTCTACACGTCGAAGTAGAGCTCGGCCTACATCCTGGACGTCTGCGGTAGGTAGATGGCCGTATCCGTTGCCTAACTGCATGTTTGGATGTCGGCACCGTTGGTGGGCCTGGGCCTCGGCGAGGCGCGCTGCGGACGGACCGCGGACGATTCCGGGCATTCGCGCAGCGGTTGTCCATGCGCTTACGTCCGGAACCTGTCGGACCACTCGCCTACTATCGAAAGTTTGTTCGACTCGAGGTAGCCTTGTGATCATGCCGGAACTGCCTCGCCTGGAATGGGCACGCATGAATCTCGATCAGGTGCGTGCCCAGCTGCTCGCCGCGGCCTCCCGTGGTCGGTTCCTCACGCCCGAGCAGCTGGAGAATGCGGCGGGCAAGATCGAAGAGGGTTTGCGGGTCTACGAGGAGGAGACCGGCCACGCGGCACCCGAGCCTCGGCCGGACAGCCCGCGGCCGATCTGTCCGAACCCTCGCCGCCACCGGAGCCGTTGAGCAGGACGAGGCCCTCGTCCCGGCGCGGGAAATCCACGATGACCTATGCTGAAAGCCCAGGTCCGCTGGGGTTAATGGTGGTACCAACCAGTCATTGGAGGTCCGTCATGTCCATATCGCTAACCGTGCAGCAGTGCCTGACGGATGCGGGCGCCGAGTATGAACTCGTACCGCATCCGCACAGCCACAACAGCTCAGAAACCGCCGAAACCGCCCATATCCCCGGCGACCGCCTCGCAAAGACAGTCCTCCTGGAAGACTCGCAAGGCTACGTCGCCGCCGTGCTGCCCGCCAGCCACCACCTGCGACTCGCGAAGCTCTGGTCGCAAACGGGTCGGCGGCTGGTGCTCGCCAAGGAATCGAACTTCCGCGAAACCTTCACGGACTGCGAAGTCGGCGCTATCCCGCCCATGTGCACCGCCTACGGCATGACGACGCTGATGGACGAGAGCCTCACCACGCAGCCGGATATCTACTTCGAGGCCGGTGATCATGAGACGCTCGTCCACCTGCAGACCGACCAGTTCATGCGTCTGATGGAGCAGGCCGAGAAAGCACACTTTTCCCACCGCTCGCAAACCACCCGCCACTGAGTTCGCGCAACTACTGATGCAGCGGCGTCAACCGTACGTTCGACGACGGTGGCTGCAGCGATGCCGCCATGCCGGCTTGCACGAGGGCCGGCATTCGCGAAATCCGTGCTCGCGCAAGACATCTGGATTCATTGTCAGCTACGGCCCGTAGCCGTTCGCCCACTAGCGGCCCACCGATTGGCGGAATCGGTTGCCGAGGATGTCAACCCGACTGCCGAGGACGGCGACGGGGCGGGCCGGTTCGGCTGTTCGAGGTACTGTCACGCCCCCGCGAGTGGCTGCCATCGCGTATTGCTGTTCCCGCTGGTCCGTTTCTCCCCCGAGCCCGGGTTTGGGTATGTTTCGTCGGCTTTGCGTACTGGTTGCCGAAAAGTTACTGACGTGCGGTGATGGATTGGGCAGAATGGCACCGGTCACACGAGTTCTTCCCGCAACAACCTCAGTGTCTCAATCCACACATCGTTGAAAGGGAGCTCGAACATGGCACAGGAAACCAGCGGTACTGCGACGGCGGAAGCTCGACGCGGAGACATCGACGTACAGGCGGAAGTGGAATTGCTGCGGCTGCGAATGGACGAAGCCCGGCAGGAGGCACAGAACGCCCGCCAGTACGCGATGCAGGCCTCGGGTCTCGCGCGCCAGGCGCAGGCGCAGGCCCGGCAGGTACAGCATCAGGCCCAGCATGCGCAGCAGGACGCCAACCAGGCCAACCAGCAGGCACAGCAGGCCCGCCAGCAGGCGATGCTGGCCACCAACCAGGCCCAGCAGGCCCAGAGCGAGGCCGACCGGGCTCAAAGCCAGGCCCAGCAGGCGCAGGGCGAGGCCAATCAATCCCAGCAGCGGGCCAGCACCGCCCAAGACCAGGCCGACCAGGCCACCCAGATGGCGCAGCAGGCCGAGGACCAGGCCAACCGGGCACAGGACCGCGCCGGTCAGTGGGAGATACAGCTCCAGCAAATCCGCCAGCAAGCCCGCCTCCAGCAGGGCCGCTGACCCGGCGAGGATGACGCAGTGACCACAGTTCTGGCGGCCGGCCACACCGGGCACCCGGTGTGGCCGGTTCGCCGGCCCCGCTACCGAGGAGGTTCGCGGTGAGTGGCCCCGTTCCGCCGCCCGCGGACGAATCCGATGTCGACGTCGAGGTCATCGTGCCGGAGACCGTCAGTGCCGGGGTGTACGCCAACGGGTTCACCTGCTGGTACAACCGCACCGACTTCACCCTCGATTGCCTGGTCTACCTGCCCACCGAACCGGGCGCTGTCAACCCGGCCGGTCAACCCACGATGCGACAACCGGTGCAGGTCACCTCCCGGGTGAAGTTCCCGCCCGCGCTGATCTTCCGGCTCATGCAAACCCTCAACGACAGCATGAGCAACTACGAACGCCAATTCGGACCCATCACCCACCTCGGTGAATAACCTGTCCACGGAGAAATGCATGCAGACCCCGAAATCAAGCCCCATCATCATCATCGCCGGCCCGGCTGACCGTCCCGTCGTCTGCGACCCAGCCGTACGGTATCGGCCGCAGATAATCCCGGGCCGCCACTACCTCGTCGCCCCCGCCGCCCCGCACCCACAACCCGAACCTTCCTGAATATGAAAGGCAGGGGGTTGTTCGCGGGCTTGCAACATTGTTGGCGTCTCCCGCCCATCACGCGCAGTTACGGCTGTCTCCTTACTACCGGGCAAGGAGACAAGAACAGTTGCCGAAGGAGACAGGCACCAACGGCGGCGGCTTCTACAACGGTTTCGGTGATGGCCTCGGCCTCGGCGACCACGTCGGTGGTCTCGTTGTC
>NZ_JBSGGG010000047.1:0-43364 GCF_053603795.1 Nocardia sp. NPDC004123 | reverse complement strand
CGGGCGGCCCGTGGAACCGGAGGTATAGATGACATAGGCGACATGGTCCGGACGCAACGCCGCCCGGCGGTCGGCATCGGTGACCGGGGCATCGGCCGCGTCCACGATGTTGCCCGCCTCCAGAGAGAACCCGTCCAGCAGGATGGTGTTCAGCTCGGCCGCCGCTCCACCTCCCAGCACTTGCTCGACCTGCACGGTCGAGTCGGTGATCACACTGGTCGGCTTCGCGTCCGAGAGCACGTAGGCGATGCGGTCGGCCGGATAGGTGGGATCGATCGGCACGTAGCCCGCACCGGTCTTGATCACGGCCAGCAGCGCCACCACCAGATCCGCCGAACGCGGCAGCAGCACCGCGACCAGCGATTCCGGTCCCGCGCCCTCGCCGATCAGGCGGCGCGCCAGCACATTCGCGCGGCGGTCCAGATCGAAGTAGGTGAGTTCCTCGTCGCCGAAGCGCACCGCGACGCGCTCCGGATTCGCGGCCACCGCCAGATCGAACAGGCTCGACAGGGTGGCGTCGGCCGCCACGAACGGGCTGGCCAGGGCGGCCAGCGGGTTGGCCAGGCGCTCGGCAGACGCGCCCAGCGCGAGCAGGGCGGCGGCCTCGGGCGCGATGCCCGAGGTGCCCTCGGCGACAGCGCGTTCGGCATCGGCGACCGCGGCCCGCGCGGTCTGGGCCAGGGCGACGATGTCCTCGCCCGCGGAGACCCAGTGCTCGGCCACATTGTGGCGCTCGCCCTCGCCCAGCAGGTCGATATCGCCGATGAGCGCGGCCGGATCCTCGGCGACCGCGCGCAGGATGCGGACCAGGCGCTCGGCGAAGGAGATGACGGTCTCGGCGTCGAACAGGTCGGCGGCGTAGTTCCAGGACAGGCCCAGCGAGCCGTCGGCGCGCTCGCTCACGGTGAGCTGCACGTCGAACTTGGCGGTGCCCGGGTCGAATTCGACGACCTCGAGCTCGAGGCCCGGCAGCGCGACCGCCGCGGCGTCCTTGGCCCCGGCGGCCTCGAAGGTCAGCGCCACCTGGAACAGCGGGTGGTGCGCCTGCGAGCGGACCGGGCTGAGCACGTCGACGAGACGCTCGAACGGCACGTCGGCGTGCGCGAAGGCGGCCAGGTCGGTGCGGCGCACCTGGGCCAGCAGGTCGCGGAAGGCGGCGTCCGGCCGCACCTCGCTGCGCAGCACCAGGGTGTTGACGAACATGCCGACCAGGTCGTCCAGCGCGCGTTCGCCGCGGCCCGCGATGGGGGTGCCGATGGCGATGTCGGTGGCCCGGGACAGGCGCGCGGCCCAGGTGGCCAGGGCGGCGTGCACCAGCATGAACAGGGTGACGTCGTGCTCGCGGGCCACGCCGGTCAGGGCGCGGTGCAGCTCGGCGTCGATCGAGAAGTCGTAGGTGCCACCGGCATTGGTGGCGATCTCCGGCCGCGGGCGGTCGGCCGGCAGTTCGATCTGCTCGGGCAGGTCGGCCAGCCGGTCGGTCCAGTAGGCGATCTGCTGGGCCGCCAGGGACTCGGAATCGGTTTCCGCGCCGAGGATCTCGCGCTGCCACAGCGTGTAGTCGGCGTACTGCACCGGCAGCGGCGCCCAGGCCGGGGCCTCGCCGGTGCTGCGGGACAGGTAGGCGGCCACCACATCCCGCAGCAGCGGGCGCAGCGAGACGCCGTCCGCGCTGATGTGGTGCAGCACCAGCACGACGACGTGCTCGTTTTCGCTGAGGCTGAGCACGGTGGCGCGGAACGGCAGTTCGCGGGTGACGTCGAAGAACACGCTCGCGAGCTGGGTGACGCGGGCGGTCAGGTCGGCCGCGGTGACGGTCTCGGTCCGCACCTCGAACTCGACCTCGGACAGCGGCAGGATGCGCTGGTAGCCGTCGCCCTCGACCTCGGGGTAGATGGTGCGCAGCGACTCGTGGCGGGCCAGCACGTCGCCGATGGCGGCGGTGAAGGCGGCCGGGTCGATCGCCCCGGTGAGCTTCAGCGCCACCGGGATGTTGTTGACCGCGGTGCGGTTGTCGAAGCGGTTCAGGAACCACATGCGCTGCTGTGCGAGCGACAGCGGCACCAGCTCCGGGCGCTCCTGGGCGGCCAGCGCGGCGCGCGCGCCGGTGCCGACGCGCGATTCCAGTTGCGCGGCAAGGGAAGCCACGGTGGTGGCCTCGAACAGCGCGCGCAGCGGGATGTCGGCGTCCAGGGCGGCCGACAGGCGCGCGATCACCTGGGTGGCGATGAGCGAGTTGCCGCCGAGCTCGAAGAAGTCGTCGTCCAGGCCGACCCGGTCCAGGCCGAGCACGTCGGCGATGGTGCCGGCGACCGTCTGCTGCACCGGCGTGGCCGGGGCGCGGTAGGTCTTGGCGGCGAAGGTCGGCGCGGGCAGCTGCTTGCGGTCCAGCTTGCCGGAGGCATTGAGCGGGAAGGCGTCCAGCACCATGAAGGCGGCCGGGACCATGTAGGCCGGAAGCCGCTCGGACAGTTCGTCCTTGACCGCGTCGAGGTCGAGGTGACCGTCGGCGGCGATCAGGTAGGCGACCAGCTGATCGCCGGTGCGCTCGTCGGTGCGGACCACCACCACGGACTGGGCGATCGACGGCAGCGCGGTGAGCGCCGACTCGATCTCGCCGAGCTCGATGCGCAGACCGCGCAGCTTCACCTGGAAGTCGGTGCGGCCCAGGTACTCCAGCTCGCCATGACCCGTCCAGGTGACCAGGTCACCGGTGCGGTACATGCGGGCGCCGGCGCCGAAGGGGTTGGCCACGAAACGATCCGCGGTCAGGTCGGGGCGCGCCACATAGCCGGTGGCCAGCTGATCGCCCGCCAGGTACAGCTCACCCGCGACACCCACCGGAACCGGCTTCAGACGCGAATCCAGCACGTACACCTGGGTGTTGAAGACCGGCGCGCCGATCGGCACCGAGGCCAGGTCGGCGTCGGTGACCTCGTGGAAGGTCACGTCGACCGCCGCCTCGGTGGGGCCGTACAGGTTGTGCAGGCGAGCGCCGGTCAGTTCGCGCAGCTTCTGCGCGGTCGGCGCGGGCAGGCCCTCACCGGAGGCGAAGACATTGGTCAGGCTGACGCAATCGGCCGCGGTCGGCTCGGCCACGAAGACGGCCAGCATGGACGGCACGAAGTGGGTGACCGTGACGCCCTCGCGGACGATGATCTCGGCCAGGTAGGCCGGATCGCGGTGGCCGTCCGGCTTGGCGACCACCAGGCGCGCGCCGACCTGCAAGGGCCAGAAGAACTCCCACACCGACACGTCGAAGGTGGCGGGGGTCTTCTGCAGCACCACGTCATAGGCGGCCAGCCCGTACTGGGCGTGCATCCACACCAGACGGTTCACGATCGCGGCGTGGCTCACGGCCACACCCTTGGGGCGGCCGGTGGAGCCGGACGTGAAGATCACGTACGCGGTGTTCCGCGGCCGCAGCGGCGAGCGGCGCTCGGCATCGGCGACCGGGGTGTCGGCGAAGCCGGACAGGTCCAGCTCGTCGATCCGGACCTGGCGCGCGTCAACGCCTTCCAGGTCGTCGCCGGAAGTCAGCACGCAGACCGGTTGTGCGGTCTCGAGGATGTACTGGGTGCGCTCGGCCGGGTGATCCGGATCCAGCGGCACGTACGCGCCACCGGCGACGGCGACCGCGTACATGCCCGCGACCAGGTCGATGGAGCGGCGCATACCCAGCGCCACGAAGGATTCCGGTCCGACACCCTCGGCGATGAGCCAGCGCGCCAGCTTACGCACGCGAGCGGCGAACTCGGCGTAGGACAACTGTGTCTTATTTTCCGGGCTCCGCCCGGGCGTCCCCTCGAAAGTGACAGCAGTCGCTTCGGGAGTCAGTGCGACCTGCGCCTCGAACAGCGAAACCAGGGTCGCCGCAGCGCCTTCGGAGATCTCCGGCAGTGCGGTATCCAGCTCGAACGCGGTCTCGTTCCAGCCGACCAGCAGCTGGCGGCGTTCGGCCTCGCTCAGCAGCTCGACATCGCCGACCAGCTGGGCCGGGTCCGCGGCCACGGCGGTGAGCATGGCGACGAAGCGCTGCGCGAACACATCGGCGTACTGCGCGTCGAAAAGGTCTGTCGCATAGACGAGTTCGGCATCCATGGCCGCGATGTCCGATTCGCGGCCCGCCGCGGCACCGTCGACGACCTCGCTCAGCGTCAGCTGCAGGTCGAACTTGGCCGACTGCTGGTCGATGGCCAGCTCGGACACGCTCAGACCCGGTAGCTCCAGCGAGGTGCGGCCCAGATTCTGGAACGACAGCATGACCTGGAACAGCGGGTGCCGGGCCTGCGAGCGGGCCGGGTTGAGCACCTCGACCAGCCGCTCGAACTGCACATCCGCGTGGGCGAAGGCCTGCAGATCGCGCTCGCGCACGGTCTTCAGCAGGTCGGTGAAGCTGGTGCCGGTATCGACCGGCGACCGCAGCACCAGGGTGTTGACGAACATGCCGACGAGATCGTCGAGGGCCTGCTCGCCACGGCCCGCCACCGGAATGCCGACCGCGATGTCCTCGGTGCCGCTCAGGCGCGCCAGCAGCGCGGCGAAAGCGCTGTGCACCACCATGAACAGGGTGGTGCCATTGGACTGCGCCACCCGGTTCAGCCCGGCGATGAGCTCGCCCGGCACCTGGAACCGGTGGGTACCGGCGTCGTAGGACGCGACGGCCGGCCGCGGCTTGGCCGACAGGCGCAGCTCGTCCGGCAGGCCGGACAGGGTGCCGCGCCAGTAGTCGAGCTGCTCGGTGATGAGCGAGCGCGGATCCTCTTCCGAGCCCAGTGTTTCCCGCTGCCACAGCGCGTAATCCGCGTACTGCACCGGCAGTTCGGTCCAGCCCGGGGTCTCGCCGTTGCTGCGCGCGATGTAGGCGGTCATCAGGTCGCGCACCAGCGGGTTCATCGAGAAACCGTCGGCGGCGATGTGGTGGGCCACCAGCACCAGCACATGATCGTCGGCCGCGAGGCGATAGGCGCGCAGGCGGACGGCGGTCTCGGTGGTGACGTCGAAGCCGCGGGCGGCGAACTCGTAGACCGCGGCGAACAATTCGCCCTCGGTCACGTCCAGCACATCCAGCTCGGGGATGGCGCGGCCGGTGGGCAGCACCTTCTGGTAGGCGACGCCCTCGTGCGACGGGTAGAGGGTGCGCAGCGACTCGTGCCGCGCCACCACGTCGGCGATGGCCCCGCGCATGGCGTCGAGATCCAGTGCACCGGTGAGCCTTACGGCCGCCGGGATGTTGTTGGCGGCCGAGTCCGGATCGAACCGGTTGAGGAACCACATGCGCTGCTGCGCCAGCGATAGCGGCGGGTACTCCGGCCGGGACCGAACCGTGAGGGCCTGACGCACACCGGTTCCCGCGTGCGACTCGACACGGGCGGCCAGCGCGGCCACGGTCGGGGCCTCGAACAGCACACGCACGCCGATCTCGGCGTTCAGCGCCGCGGCCAGGCGGGCCACCACCTGGGTGGCGACCAGCGAGTTGCCGCCCAGCTCGAAGAAGTCGTCGTCCACGCCGACGCGCTCGGCACCGAGCAGGTCGGCGAAGATCTGCGCGATGATCTCCTCGATCGGGGTGGAGGGGGCGCGGAAACGCTTGGCCTCGAAGACCGGCGCGGGCAGCGCCCGGCGGTCCAGCTTGCCGGAGGCGTTGACCGGGAAGGCGTCCAGCACCACGAGCGCGGCCGGGACCATGTAGGCGGGCAGCGAGCCGCTCAGCGCGGCCTTGACCGCGTCGACGTCCACGACCGCCTCGGCCTCACGCACCACATAGCCGACCAGCTGGTCACCGGCGTGCGCGTCGGTGCGCACCACCACGACCGACTGGGCGATGGCCGGCTGCGCCAGCAGCGCGGCCTCGATCTCGCCGAGCTCGATGCGCAGACCGCGCAGCTTGACCTGGAAGTCGGTGCGGCCCAGGTAGTTCAGTTCACCGTCGGCGGTCCAGGAGACCAGGTCGCCGGTGCGGTACATGCGGTCGCCGGAGACGAACGGGTTCGCGACGAAGCGATCGGCGGAGAGGTCGGGGCGGCCCAGGTAGCCGCGCGCCAGCTGGTCGCCCGCCAGATAGAGCTCACCCGCGACACCCGGCGCGACCGGGTGCAGGCGGGCGTCGAGCACGTAGGTCTCGGTGTTCCAGACCGGGCGGCCGATCGGCACGAACACGGTGTCGGTGTCCACGACCTCGTGGTAGGTGACGTCGACGGCCGCTTCGGTCGGGCCGTACAGGTTGTGCAGCCGCGCACCGGTCAGCTGACGCAGCTTCTGCGCGGTCGGCGCGGGCAGCGCCTCACCCGAGGCGAAGACCTGCCGCAAACGCGGTGCGGGGACCGAGGAGTCGCCGTTCTCGTTGCCGAGGGTGGCGACGAACACCGACAGCATCGACGGCACGAAGTGGGCGGTGGTGATGCCGGTCTCGGCGATGACCTGGGCCAGGTACACCGGGTCGCGGTGGCCGTCCGGCCTGGCGACCACCAGGCGGGCGCCGGTCTGCAGGGGCCAGAAGAACTCCCAGACCGACACGTCGAAGGTGGCCGGAGTCTTCTGCAGGACAGCGTCGTTCGCGTCGATCGGGTACTCGTGCTGCATCCACAGCAGGCGGTTCACGATCGCACCGTGCTCGACCGCGACACCCTTCGGGCGGCCGGTCGAACCGGAGGTGAAGATGACGTAGGCCGTGTGCTCCGGCCGGATCGCCTGTCCCCGTTCGGCAGCCGTGATCGGCGCGTCGGAGTAGGCTTCCAGGTTCAGCGTGTCGACCTCGAGCACCGGCACATTGCGGCCGGTGACGAAATCGTCGCGGCCGGTGGTGAGGATCGCGACCGGGCGGGCGGTGTCGAGCACGTAGTCGATGCGCTCGTCCGGCTGATCCGGATCCAGCGGCACGTACGCGCCACCGGCCTCCAGCACCGCGTACATGGCGACGACCAGATCCAGCGAGCGCCGGATGGCCAGCGCCACATGCGATTCCGCGCCGACGCCCTGGGCGATGAGCTTGCGGGCCAGCTGGTGCACCCGCGCCGCGAACTCGGCGTAGGACAGAACTGTCCCCTCGAATTCCACGGCAGGCGCATCGGGGCTGGTCAGAGCCTGTGCTTCGAACAGCGAAACCAGCGTCGCGGCCTCACCCTCCGGCAGCGCGGGCAGCACCCGCGCCAGGTTGAACGCGGTGTCGTTCCAGTCGTCGAGCACCCGCTCGCGCTCGTCGGCGACCAGCAGGTCGATATCGCCGAGCGGCCGGTCCGGGTCCGCGACAACGGCTGCCAGGATCAGGTCCAGGCGGTGCGCGAAGGCCGCGATGGTGGGCTCGTCGAAAAGGTCCAGCGCATAGGAGATCTCGGCGGACATACCGGCGTTCTCGCCGTGGTCGTCCTGCGCCTCCTGCAGGGTCAGCTGCAGGTCGAACTTGGCCAGGCGGGCGTCGTAGTCGATGCCGTTGACCGAGAGCCCGGGCAGTTCCAGGCTGGCCTGCCGGGTGTTCTGGAAGGTCAGCATGACCTGGAACAGCGGGTGGCGGGCCTGCGAGCGGGCCGGGTTGAGCACCTCGACCAGCCGCTCGAACGGGACGTCCGCGTGCGCGAAGGCGTGCAGGTCGGTGTCGCGGGAGCGGGCCAGCAGGTCGGCGAAGGTCTCGCTGCCGTCCACCTCGGTGCGCAGCACCAGGGTGTTGACGAACATGCCGATCAGGTCGTCGAGCGCGGCCTCACCGCGGCCGTGCACCGGGGTGCCGATGGCGATGTCGCCGGTCCCGGACAGGCGGGCCAGCAGCACCGCGAGCGCACTGTGCATGACCATGAACAGCGAGGCATTGTGCCGGCGGCCCAGATCCACCAGCGCCTGCTGGGTTTCGGCGGAGATGGCGAACGGGTAGGTGCCACCCTGGTAGCTGGCCACGGCCGGCCGCTGCCGGTCGGCGGGCAGCACCAGCTCGTCCGGCAGATCGGCGAGCGCGTCGGTCCAGTAGCGGATCTGCTTGGCGATCAGCGAATCCGGGTCGTCCTCGGAGCCGAGCACCTCGCGCTGCCAGAGCGCGTAGTCGGCGTACTGCACCGGCAGTTCCGCCCAGGCCGGGGCCTCCCACGAGGTGCGGGCGGCGTAAGCGACCATGACGTCGCGGGCCAGCGGGCCCATGGACCAGCCGTCGGCACTGATGTGGTGGACCACCATGCCGAGGATGTACTCGGACTCGCTGATCTCGAAAAGCGCGGCGTGCAAAGGCACTTCGTCGGTGACGTCGAAGGCCATGGTGGCCAGCTCGACCAGGTGGTCGATCAGATTCGACTCGGTCACCGGCACCGGCGTCAGGTCGGGCACGATCTGCGCGGCGTCCAGCACCCGCTGCACCGGGCCGTGCGCGGTCTCCGGGAAGACGGTGCGCAGCGACTCGTGGCGGTCGATGACGTCGATGACCGCGACCTGCAGGGCCGCGATATCGAGCTCACCGGAGAGCCGGATGGCGACCGGGATGTTGTTCACCGCCGAGGCGGTATCGAAGCGGTTGAGGAACCACATGCGCTGCTGCGCCAGCGAAAGCGGGACCTCGCTGGGCCGTTCGCGGGCCACCAGGGCCTTGCGGCCGCCGTCGCCGACGTGCGATTCCACCCGGGCCGCCAGGGCTTCCACGGTGGCGGCCTCGAACAGCATGCGCACCGGCACGCGGGTGTCGAGGGCCGTACCCAGTCGGGTCGCCACCTGGGTGGCGATCAGCGAGTTTCCGCCCAGTTCGAAGAAGTCGTCGTCGACGCCGACCCGGGCGATGCCCAGCACCTCGCCGAAGATCTGGGCGACGATCTCCTCGATCGGCGTTGTGGGAGCACGGAATTCGCGGACCTCGAAGCGCGGCGCGGGCAGCGCGCGGCGGTCCAGCTTGCCGGAGGCGTTCACCGGGAACGCGTCCAGCACCATGATCGAACCCGGCACCATGTAGGCGGGCAGGGTGCGCTGCAGCGAGGTCTTGACGCCGTCCAGATCCACCGGGCCGCCGGCCACGATGTAGGCGACCAGCTGATCGCCGGCCACGGTGTCGATGACCAGCACCACGGCCTGCTGCACCTTGGGGTGGTCCAGCAGCGCGGCCTCGATCTCGCCGAGCTCGATGCGCTGGCCGCGGAACTTCACCTGGAAGTCGGTGCGGCCGATGTAGTCGATGACGCCCGGGTCGTTGTGGTTCCAGCGCACCAGGTCACCGGTGCGGTACAGGCGCGAACCCGGCTCGCCGTAGGGGTTGGCGACGAAGCGCTCGGCGCTCAGGTCCGGGCGGCCGAAGTAGCCGCGGGCCACCTGGACACCGCCCAGGTAGAGCTCACCCGGGACACCCGCGGGCACCGGGCTCAGGCCCTCGTCCAGCACATAGGTCTGCGCGTTCCACACCGGGCGGCCGATGGGCACCGAGGTGACCACGGGCGCGTCGATGGGCGCGTAGGTGGCGTGCACGGTGAACTCGGTCGGGCCGTACAGGTTGTGCACGGCCGCGGTGGAGAAGCGGCGGAAGGCGGTCACGGTGGACGGCGGCAGCGCCTCACCGGCGACCAGCACCGCACGCAGCGACAGGCATTCGGCCGACGAGGCGCTGGAGGCGAACACGCTCAGCATGGACGGCACGAACGAGGTCATGGTGACCCGGTGCCGGCCGATGACCTCCGACAGGTACATCGGATCGCGGTGGCCGTCCGGCGCGGCGATGACCTGCTGCGCGCCCACGGCCAGCGAGCCGAACAGCTCCCACACCGAGACGTCGAAGGTGACCGGCGTCTTCTGCAGGATCACATCGGTGTCGTCGATGTCGTATTCGCGGGTGATCCAGGCGATCTGGTTGAGCACCGCGGCATGCGGGATGGCCACGCCCTTGGGGCGGCCGGTCGAGCCGGAGGTGAACAGCACATAGGCGGCATTGGTCGGCCGCAGCGGCGCCAGGCGGTCCGCGTCGGCGACCGGGGCGGCACTGTAATCGCCCAGATCCAGCGAATCCAGGTGCAGCACCGGGCAATCCGAGGATTCCACGGCATCGTCGGCGGTGGTGAGCAGCACCACCGGCTCGGCGGTGCGCAGCACGTAGTCGGTGCGCTCGGCCGGGTGGTCCGGGTCGATCGGCACGTAACCGCCGCCGGCGGTGAGGGTGGCGTAGATGGCGACCAGCATGTCCACCGAGCGGCGGATGCCCACCGCGACCAGGGACTCCGGACCCACGCCGGCGTCGATCAGCCTGCGCGCCAGGCGATTCACGCGCGCGGAGAACTCCGCGTAGCTCAGCTCCTCGGCGGGGCCGAACATGCTGCCGTTGCGCTCGCCCGGATCGAAGATCAGCGCGGTGGCGTCCGGCCGGATCCGCACCTGCCGCTCGAACAGGTCGAGAACGGTTGCGGCGGACGGAAGTTCACGTGCGGTGTGGTTCCACGCGTGCAGCACGGTCTCGCGCTCACCGGCGTCGAGGACGTCGATATCGCGCACCACGGTGTCCGGTGCGGCGACCGCGGTTTCCAGGACGCGGAGGTAGCGCTGCCCGAACTCGGCCACGGTCGAGGCGTCGAACAGATCGGTGGCGTAGGACAGCACCACCGCCAGCCCGGCCGGCTCACCGGCCAGGCCGCGCTGCTCGGTCAGCGTCCACTGCAGGTCGAACTTGGCGATGTCGACCTCGAGCTCGTCCGCGGAGACGGTGAGGCCGGGCAGCTCCATGGAGCCGTGCGACATCTCCTGGAACGACAGCATGACCTGGAACAGCGGGTGCCGGGCCTGCGAACGGGTCGGGTTGAGCACCTCGACCAGCCGCTCGAACGGGACATCGGTATTGGCGAAGGCCGCCAGGTCGGTCTCCCGGGTGCGGGCCAGGAAGTCGGTGAAGCGCTCGGCCCCATCCACCTCCGAACGCAGCACCAGGGTGTTGACGAACATGCCGATCAGGTCGTCGAGCGCCTGCTCACCACGACCGGCGACCGGGGTGCCGATGGCGATGTCGCTGGTGCCCGAGAGCCGGGCCAGCAGCACGGCCAGCGCGCTGTGCATGACCATGAACAGCGAAACACCCTGGGCGCGCGCCAAACCCGCCAGCCGGGTGTGCAACTCGGCCGGAATGTCGAAGGTGACGCGGGAGCCGTGGAAGCTCTGCACCGGCGGACGCTGACGGTCGGCCGGCAGGTCCAGCTGATCCGGCAGCCCGGCCAGCGCCCCACACCAGTAGGCGATCTGGCGGGCGGCCATGGACTCGGCATCGGATTCCGAACCGAGCACCTCGCGCTGCCAGATGCTGAAGTCCTGGTACTGCACCGGCAGCGGCGCCCACGCGGGCTCCTGACCGGCCACGCGCGCCAGGTAGGCGGCGGTCATGTCGCGCGAGAGCGGCCCGAACGAGAAGCCGTCCGCCGCAATGTGATGCACCACGAAGGCGACGGCGAGATCGACCTCGCCGGCCTCGAGCGCCGCCGCACCGGCGACCCGGAAGACGCGCACGCGAATCGGCAGCTGGGTCGAGACATCGAAACCGGCGGAGGCGAATTCCGCCAGCGCGGACGGCAATTCGGTCTCGGCGAGATCGATGACCTCGATGCCCAGCTCCACCTCGGACATCGGCAGCACCTGCTGGAAGCCGCCGTCGCCGGACTCGGGGAAGATGGTGCGCAGGGATTCCTGGCGCGCGACCACATCGGCCAGCGCCAGCTGCAGGGCCTCGATATCGACCTGCCCGCGCAACCGCACCACGAACGGCAGGTTGTAGGTGGGGACGTTCGGGTCGAACTGGTTGAGGAACCACATGCGCTGCTGCGCCAGCGACAGCGGCACCCGATCGGGGCGCTCCTGCGCCACCAGCGGAGTACGCGAAACATCGGACGGCCCAGCGGCTTCCACCCGCGCGGCGAGGCCCGCCACGGTGGGGGTCTCGAACAGCGCGCGCACACCCAGGCGGGTGCTGAACGCGGCCGAGATGCGGGCCACCACCTGGGTGGCGACCAGCGAGTTGCCGCCCAGATCGAAGAAGTTGTCGTCGACGCCGACCCGGTCGTGGCCGAGCACATCGGCGAACACGCCCGCCACGATCTCCTCGGCGGCGGTGCGCGGCGCGCGGTAGCCGGCGGCATCCGCGCTGAACACCGGCTCCGGCAGGGCCTTGCGGTCCAGCTTGCCGGAGGTGTTGAGCGGGAAGGCGTCCAGCACCATGATCGACGCCGGAACCATGTAGGACGGCAACTTCTCGGCGGCGAAACGGGTCAGCTCGGCCGGATCGATGGACTGGCCGGGGACCGGGACCACGTACGCGACCAACTGCTGACCGGTGGCGGTGTCCATGACCAGGACGGCGGCCTGGCTGACGGCCGGGTGGGCCAGCAGGTCGGTCTCGATCTCGCCGAGCTCGATGCGCTGACCGCGGAACTTCACCTGGAAGTCGGTGCGGCCGATGTACTCCAGCGCGCCCGCCTCGTTCCAGCGGACCAGGTCACCGGTGCGGTACATGCGTTCGCCGTTGGGCGACAACGGGTTCGCGACGAAGCGATCGGAGGTCAGATCCGGACGGCCCTTGTACCCGCGGGCCAGCTGACGACCCGCTAGATAGAGCTCACCCGCGGCGCCGATGGCGGCGGGCCGCAGCCGCGAATCCAGAACGTAGACTTCGACATTCCACTCGGGCAGACCGATCGGCACCGTGACGGTGTCGGCGGCGGTGTTCTCCCAGTAGGTGACCGAGACCGCGGCCTCGGTGGGGCCGTACAGGTTGTGCAGGCCGGCCGAGGCGATCTCGCGGAAGCCGGCGCCGGTCTCCGGCGGCAGCGCCTCACCGATCACGAAAACGTACTTCAGCGAGGCACACTGGGCCCGGGTGGCGTGCGCGACGAAGACCGTCAGCATGGACGGCACGAAGTCGGTGACCGTGACGCCGTGGCGCTCGATCATCTCCGCCACGTACAGCGGATCGCGGTGGCCGTCCGGGGTCGCCACGATGAGCTTCGCGCCCACCAGCAGCGGCATGAAGTAGCCCCACAGCGACACGTCGAAGGTGGTGGCGGTCTTCTGCAGGTAGACATCGTCTTCGGTGAGCGGATACTCGTCGAGCATCCACAGCTCTTGATTGACGATGGCGTGGTGGGTGACGGCGACGCCCTTGGGGCGGCCGGTCGAACCCGAGGTGTAGATGACGTAGGCGGTGTTGTCCGGGCGCAGCGGGGCCCGGCGATCCGCATCGGTCACCGGCTCCGCGGAGAAGCCGGAGACGTCGAGCGTGTCGATCGCCAAGCGGCGCACGGAGTCCGGCAGCTCGAGTTCGTCGCGGGCGGTGGTCAGCACACAGACCGGTGCCGCGGACTCGAGGATGTAGGCGGTGCGGTCGGCCGGGTGATCCGGGTCGATCGGCACGTAGGCGCCACCGGCGCGCAGCACCGCGTGCATGCCGACGACCAGGTCGAGCGAGCGGCGCATGCCCAGGGCGACCAGCGATTCCGGGCCGACGCCGTCCGCGATGAGGAAGCGGGCCAGGCGATTGACGCGCGCACCGAACTCGGCGTACGTGAGCTGCTCGCCCTCGAACTCGACGGCGACATTGTCCGGGGTCAGCGGAATCTGCTTGTCCAGCAAGGCCGGCAGCGTGGTGACCGGCACCTCGTGCGCGGCGGAGTTCCACTCCACCAGGGTGCGGGTGCGCTCGGCCGCGGTGGTGATGGGCAGGCCCCAGACGGGCTGCTCCACCCCCGCCGCCAGGAAGCGGTCGAAGAACTCCAGGAACCGCGCGTGGTGACGCTCGGTCTCGTCCTCGGAGTACAGGTTGGGGTTGGTCTCGAAATCGATGTGATTCCGGGTGCCCTTCACCGACTGGTAGAAGTTGACGCCCAGATCCTCGATGGAACCGGTGGACAGCACGCTGTATTCACCGGTGATGTCACCGAGCACGACCTCGTTGTGGAACAACATGATGTTGACCCACGGGCCGAAGAACTGCGAGCCCACCTCGCCGCCGGTGAACTCGCCGGTCGAGTCGCGGCGAATGTCCTCGGCACGGTAGCGCTGGTGACGCAGCGCACCCGACACCTCGACCTGCACCTGCTTGAGCAGATCGCTCACGGTCACGCCGTGGCCGACGCGCAGGCGCAGCGGCACGATGTTCGAGGCCGCGCCGCCGGAGCGGCGCATGATCGCGGTGGTGCGCGCGGTCACCGGGAGGCTGAGGATGACGTCCTCGCTGCCGGTCCACTGCGCGAGATAGGCGGCGAAACCGGCGATGAGCAGGCCCGCGGGCGACGACTCGTGGCGCGCCACGGCGTCGTCCAGCAGCGAGCTCTGGTCCTCGCTGAGCGCGCCCGTGGCGATCCGGTTGATGGCGGCCGGCGGCGCGGAGCGGCCGACCAGGCTGGTGCCGTCCTCGAGCCCGGCGACCCGCTCGGCCCAGTACTCCTTGTCCGACTTGAAGCGGCTGCTCTCGCGGTAGGCGAATTCCTGCTCGACCAGGGTGGGCAGGTCGGTCAGCTTGTGCGGCGCGGGCTCGACGCCCCGCACATACGCGGTGTACAGCTCGGCGACGCGGGTCATGTAGGTCACCGCGCCGAAGCCGTCCAGCACGATGTGGTGGATGCGCGCGTACCAGTAGTAATGGCCGTCGGCCAGCTTCAGCATGGCCGTGCGGATGAGGCGGTCCCGGGTGAGGTCCAGCGGGGCGCTGTAGTCGGCGCGCATCCAGGCCTGGGCCGCGGCGGCCGGATCGGCCTCATCGGTCAGATCGACGTGGTAGATGGTGCGGTCCAGCGAGTGGTCCACCATCTGCATGGGCTCACCGTCACGCTCGACGACGCGCAGGAAGCCCGACCCGAACTCCTCCGAGCCGTGGACCATGGCGCGTTCCAGCAACTCGACGTCGAGTTCGCCGCGCAGTTCCACGTACTGGGCGATATTGATCGGGACCTGCGGGTCCAGGTGCTGGGCATACCAGATGCCGAGCTGCGCCGGCGACAGCGGGAAAATTTCGCCCGATCCCGGTGCGATTTCGCTGCCAGCTTCGCCGATGCCGCCGAAATCCAGCCGGTCCAACCCAAACCTCGCTTCCGGAACACCACGACACGCAGCGCTCCCCGCCGAAAACCCGAACAGGACGCCACGCCTGCTTCAGCGTGGCGTCCGGTGTTCGGGGCTCACTTCACCGTAAATTGAGACTCCCTGGGGTATCCCCCCAGCTGGCCGATCTTGTTACATGGGCGCGACCACACCCGTCGGCCGCTGCAGGGCAGCCACAGTCGCAAACTTGGTGACGGACACTCGGTCCAATCTACCGTCAGCGTGCAAGCGACAATAAGAAAGGGCCATAGCCCTTAACTATCATCGCATTTCGTACTTTCAGCCAGTGATGTGCGACCTATCGCGAGCAGGATCGTACAGATGCGACTGGGCACAGTTCAGGGTTTCGGCCAATGCGGGACCGACCAGAATCACGGCCGCCTGCCGCAGTCCGGCCGCCTCCACGCGATCGGCGATATCGGCCAGGGTGCCCCGGAGAACCTGCTGTTCAGGCTGGGTCGCGCGGTAGACCACCGCGACCGGACAGTCCGCGCCGTAGTCGGGGACCAGCTCCTGCGCGAGGGTCCGGATCCGGGTGATGGCGAGATGCAGGATCAGGGTCGCCCGGGTGCGCGCGAAATTTGCCAGCGCCTCCGATTCCGGCATCGCGGTCGACCGCGCCCGGGTGCGGGTCAGCACCACCGACTGCACCTGCTCCGGCACGGTGAGCTCCGCACCCAGCAGCGCCGCGGCGGCCGCGTACGCCGGCACCCCGGGCGTCACGTCCCAGGGGATTCCCAGGGCGTCCAGCCTGCGCTTCTGCTCGGTGAGCGCGGAATACAAGGAGGGATCGCCCGAGCACAACCGCGCGACGTCCTTGCCCTCGGCGTGTGCCCGCGCACAGTGCGCGATGATCTCGTCCAGATCCAGCCGCTGGGTATCGATCAGCTCGGCATCCGGCGCGCAGTGCCCCAGCACCTCGGGATCCAGATAGGTCCCCGCGTACAGGCACACCGGCGACCGCCGCAGCAGCTCGACCGCCCGTACGGTCAGCAGATCCGCCGCCCCCGGCCCGGCCCCGATGAAGTGCACTGTCATCGGCCGAGTCTCGCACACCCGCTCAGCCGAATTGCCCGGCCGCCACCGGCACCGCGATCAGCCGCTCACCGAGAAGTCGGTGACGATCTTGGTCGGGCGGAGGCGGACCACGAGTTCGCCGGGGACGGCATTGCGCTTGCCGAATTCGTCGGCGCGGTCGGGACCCATGTAGCGGGCGGCGATGTCGGTGGCGGTGCGGAGGAGTTCGTCCGGGTCCTCGGAGACTTCGGCCACACCCTGGACCTGAACGAAGGAGTACGGGGGTGTGGAGACGTCCACGCAGAGGCTCAGTCGGCCGTCGCGCCGGATCGAGCGGCCCTTGGCCGTGTCCCTACCGGTGTTGAAGACGATCTCGTCGCCTTCGAGGATGAACCAGACGGGCGCCACCAGGGGGCGGCCGTCGCTCGCCACGAAGGCGAGCTTGCCGGTCCGGGTGCCCTCGGTCAGGAAGTCGCGTACACGCTGATCGGACAGTGAGGCCATGGGCGACACCGTACGACCTCAGATGGCCCCGCGCTCGCGAGCCCGGGCCACGGCGGAGGTTCGGGATTTGACGCCGAGCTTCGAATAGATGTGGACCAGGTGGGATTTCACGGTGGTCTCGGAGAGGAACAGGCGCTTGCCGATCTCCCGGTTGGAATGGCCGTCGGCCACCAGGCGGAGGACCTCGATCTCGCGGGGACTCAAGGTGGTGTCGGGCTTGCGGACTCGCGTCATGAGACGCGAGGCGACCGAGGGCGACAGGACGCTCTCGCCCTCGGCGGCCGAGCGGACGGCGGCCAGCAGTTCGGCGGGCGGGGTGTCCTTGAGGATGTAGCCGACCGCGCCCGCCTCGATCGCGCCGAGGATGTCGGCGTCGGTGTCGTAGTTGGTGACCACCAGGACATTCGGCGGATTCGGGAGATCGCGCAGGGCCGCGGTGGCGTCCGCGCCGGACTTGCCGGGGCCGAAGCGCAGATCCATCAGGACCAGGTCGACAGGGGTGGTGGAGCAGAAGGCCACGGACTCTTCGGCGGTCGCCACCTCGCCCACGACTTCGATATCGTCGCAATCGGTTTCGGCGACGCTGGAGTCCAGCAGCGCGCGCAGGCCCGCGCGGACGATGGCGTGGTCGTCGGCGAGGAGGATGCGGATCATTTCTGCTCCGAGGGGACGGTGGGCTGCTCCTCCAGGGGGAAGGAGACGGTGACCGCGGTGTGGCCGGGCTCGGATTCGACATCCATGGTGCCGCCCTGCTGCTCCACCCGGCTGCGCATGGCATTGAGACCGAAACTGCCGGAAGGGGATTCGGCCAGCACCGCGGGATCGATGCCGACGCCGTCGTCGACCACGTCCAGGTGCACGGCGTCATCGGCGTAGGTGAGGGTGACCCGCATGCGCTGAGCGTGGGCGTGCCGCACCACATTCGAGACCGCGCCCTGGGTGATGCGGACCAGGGCGGCCTCCATGGACATGGGCAGCGCCTGCGGCTCCCCCTCGACGAGCACCTGGGCATCCAGGCCGGGCGCGGCGGCCCGCTCGGCAATGCGGTGCAGCGCACCGGCGAGGGACTGGCCCTCGAGTGCGGCGGGCGTGAGTTCCGCGATGAGCTGGCGGGTTTCGACCAGGCTGTCGGCGGCGGTCTCGCGGGCCAGCCGGATCTTCTCCAGCGCGGGATGATCCGGGGCGGCGCGCTCGACGGCGTGCAGCAGCAGCTGAATACTGCTGAGGCCCTGGGCAACCGTGTCGTGGATCTCCTGGGCCAGGCGCTCCCGCTCGGCCATCTTGCCGGCGGTGCGTTCCTGTTCGGCGAGAGTGTTTCTGGTGGCGAGCAATTCGTCGATGAGGCGCTGCCGTTCGGCGGCCTCCCGGAACAGCGCCTGGTAGCCGAGCCCGATGGCCACCGCGACCAGGGCGCCGAGCAGCGGGCCGATCACACCCGCCACCGTCCAGCCGCGGTGTGCGGCGTACCCGACCACCGACACCACCGTGGCCGCGGCCACCGCGAGCAGCCCCCAATTGCGCGGCAGCAGATGCAGATACAGGAAGAACAGTCCGAACACCAGGTACACCGCCAGCGGAGCCACGATCACCAGGCCCAGCCACAGCAGCGTCAACAGGCCCAGCCACACCCGCGCCGCGGGAAGATCGCGACGGAACCGGCCGCCGGCGAAGTAGACGCCGAGAAAGACGCTCGCGAGCACCACGACCAGCACCCGATGCGAACCCGTCAGGAACTCCTGCACCCCCACCACGATGGTGAGCGCCACCACCATGACATGCAGTCCCGCCTGCAGGGCGGAGAAGACCGGGGTGAGTGGCGAGCGGTGCACGCGACCAGCTTATGCCCGGCTATTGCCGCGGCATCCATCGAAAGTAGGAATCGCCGCCCCACCCTTGGCTGGTCCGGGAACCGTCCTGCTCGACGATGGTTTTCGAGGTCCGCGACGACACAGTGGAATCATGTTCGTCGCACTCAGAGATCTGCGGGCCGCCCGCGGCCGCTTCCTCCTCATTTCCCTGGTGGTCACGCTGGTCGCGCTGCTGGTGAGCTTTCTCAGCGGCCTGACGGCCGGCTTGGCGCACCAGAACATCTCCGCCATCCAGTCCCTCAACACGAGCACGGTCGTCTTCTCCGACACCGGGTCCTCCCCTTCCTTCGACGCCTCCACCTTGAGCACCGAGCAGGTGCAGACGTGGCAGGCGGCGGGCGGCACCGTCGATCCGATCGGCATCAGCCGCACCCGCGCCACCCTCGATGGCGCGTCGCCCACCCAGGTGGCACTGTTCGGCGTCCAGGGCACGCCTTTCGGCAAGCGCGTGGCAACCGATCCGGGCTCGGTGATCCTGTCCAAGGCCGCCGCCAAGGACCTCGACGCCAAGGCCGGCGACACCGTCGAGCTGGGCGCGGCCTCCTACACCGTGCAGGGCGTGACCGATGACGACTGGTACGCGCACACCCCCGTGGTGTGGATGACGTTGGCGGACTGGCAGTCCCTCAACCCCCACGCGGGCGCGGCCACCATCCTCGCGGTGTCCGGCGTGAGCGATCAGTCCGCGGTGAACGCGTCGGCGCACACCACCACGACCAGCAGCAAGGACTCCCTGTCCGCGATGTCGTCGTACCAGGCCGAGAACGGTTCGCTGACCCTCATGACCGTCATGCTGTTCGCCATCTCGGCGCTGGTGATCGGGGCGTTCTTCACGGTGTGGACCGTGCAGCGGCAGCCGGACATCGCGACGCTGAAGGCGCTGGGCGCGACCACCGGCTCCCTGATCCGGGATGCCCTGAGCCAGGCGCTGATCGTGCTGCTGCTCGGTGTCGGCATCGGTGTCGGCCTGACCGCCGTGGCGGGCGTATTCATGGGCGGCGCAGTGCCTTTCGTGCTCAGTGCAAGCACGACGCTGTTCCCGGCCGCGGCGCTGATCGCGCTCGGTCTGCTCGGCGCGGCCTTCGCACTGCGCTTCCTCGTCACCACCGATCCCCTCACCGCCCTCAACCAGGCCCGCTGATGACCACACTCCCCTTGCCTCCCAGGAGCATTGCGATGACCAACGCACTGACCGTCTCCGATCTGACCCTCACCTTCCCGGACGGCACGGACCGCATCACCGCCCTCGACCACGTGAACCTGCGCGTGGGCGGCGGCGAGATCGCGGCCATCACCGGGCCGTCGGGCTCCGGCAAGTCGACCCTGCTGGCCACCGTCTCCACCCTGCTGCGCCCGGATTCGGGGCGGGTGGAGCTCGAAACCGCCACGGGCACCATCGATCTCGCCTCGCTGAGCCGACGTGACGCCGCGACCCTGCGGCGCAGCTCGATCGGCATCGTGTTCCAGCAGTCCAATCTGGTCCCGGCGCTGACCGCCGTCGAGCAGCTCGAGGCCATGGTGCACCTGGGGCAGAGCTGGTTCGTCTCACCCGCCAAGCGGCGCGCAGCTCGCTCGCGCGCACGGGATCTGCTGGCGGCCGTGGGGCTCTCGGGGCACGAGAACAAGCGGCCGGCTCAGCTCTCGGGCGGACAGCGGCAGCGGGTGAACATCGCGCGCGCCCTGATGAACGACCCGTCGCTGCTGGTCATCGACGAGCCGACCAGTGCGCTGGATCAGGAGCGCGGGGCGGCCATCATCGATCTGATCGTCGGGATCGTTCGGGAGCATGGAGCGTCGACGTTGCTGGTGACGCACGATCTGTCGCATTTGGATCAGATGGACAGCGTGTACCGAATGGTGGATGGCGTTCTTACACAACAGAAATCGGCATTGGCGGCCTGAAATATACAGGGATACTGGACAATTCGGATTCCTATCTTATAGCGAAAGCGATAGCATAGAGGTATGAATTCGAAGGGGAAAGCGCTGGAGAGCTGCGGTATCGCCGAATTGGCGACCGCAGTCCAGACCCTTTCGAACACCAGCCTGAGGCAATTCTCCGATGCCGATGTCGTGGAGTTGATGCAGCGCCTGGAAACCTGCAAACGCCAACTGTCGGCGCTCGATTCACGCCTGATCATCGAAGCCGCGAATCGCTCCCTGCCCGAAACCAGTGGAGCCGGGGACCTGGTGCCGTTCCTGCGCCAGACACTCGGGTTGTCGAAATACGAAGCGTCGGTGCGGGTGAAGATCACCCGCCAATGCGGCGAGTTCTTCGAACCCACTGGCCACCTGCGTCCGCCCACCTTGGCCGAGACCGCCGAAGCCTTTGAGACAGGCGACATCTCACGCGACCGCGTCCGCAACATCATCGACGTGATGAACCACCTGCCCACCGACATCCCCGGCGAGACCCGCGCCGAAGCCGAGCACATTCTGGTCGGTCACTCGCGGATCGGCTGGCCCGATGACCTGCCCAAGATCGGCCGCGACATCCTCGCCCGCGTCGACCCCGACGGCAAGGTCGTCTCCGACGCCGACCGCCGTCGCAAGCGGGGAATCATGCTGTGCCGCCCCGGCATCGATGGCATGTCCTGGATCGAAGGGTGGATCACCCCGGAACTGCGTGCCCTGCTCGATGCCGTGTTCGCGAAGTTCGCGCGCCCGGGCATGTGCAACCTCGAAGACCCCGAAAGCCCCACCGCCACTGCCGCTGTCATCGACTCGAAGGCCCTCGAGGCCGCCGCCCGCCGCGACCGCCGCGACGCCGGTCAGCGCACCCACGACGCGCTGTTCGCGTTGCTGCGGCCCGGCGTCGACCCCGCCAAGCTCGGCTCCCACCGGGGCCTGCCGGTGCAGGCCATCCTGACCATGTCCGTCGCGGATCTCGAGCGTGGGGCCGGGGTCGCGACCACCGCCTCGGGCGGCCACGTGAGCATCAACGAGGCGTTGAAGATGGCCGAGGGCACCCGCCCGGTACTGGCGGTCCTCGACGCCGACGGGCTGCCGCTGTACCTGGGTCGCTGCCAGCGACTGGCCACCCCGGCCCAGCGCCTGGCCCTGATCGCCCGCGACAAGGGCTGCACCCGACCCGGATGCGACGCACCCGCCTCGATGTGCGCAGTCCACCACATCACCGACTGGGCCACAGGCGGCCCCACCGACCTGACCAATCTGACCCTGGCCTGCGACCACTGCCACGCACTGGTCAACGACAGTCCCGACGGCTGGAAAACCGTTGTCATGGGCAAAGATTCCCCCTACCGGGGACGCACCGGATGGATTGCACCGAAGAGTCTTGATCCCACCGGCATTCCTCGCGTGAACGACAGACATCACGTGGGCCAGCAGGTCGCCACTGCGATCGAATCGAGTTGCCGAAGGTGGGGTTCACGAGCGGCATGATTCCCAGCTGCGCATGTCTTGCCGGCGTGCGCAGGGACCGGGGAGTGTGGTTTGCCTCGTCTTCCGAACGCCGAACGCCCGCACCGACATTCCTGCCACGGTTTCTCCGATCTCAATCGCCACTGCCGCCACCAAGACGCCGACAACCATCATGTGGCGACCCCAACCCGGTGATCTGAAGGAATACGTCCTGCAGTAACCCCACATGCGGCTTCAAAGGTGAGGGGGCTGGTAGGTGTAGGCGCGGACGTGAGCCCGACCCCCTCCCTTCTCCAGGCATCTTTGTCTTTCAATCTTTTGATCTTTTGGGTTTTGGTCCTTTTATCTTTTGGCTTCTATTGCGCGGGCGGCGCGATCGCGGATCTTTCGCAGCTCGTCTGTTAGTTGGCAGGGACTGTGCACTTCGAATTCGACGCCCAGCTCCAGGAGGCGGTGTGCTACCCATTCGGGGAGGTCGTCGCGGGACATGTTCAGGGTGCAGGTGTTTGGTCCGTGCGGGACGATGTCGCCGGGCCCTTCGCCCAGGCGGCCGATTACGGCTTCGGCCGGGGCGGCGATGTCGACCTGGAAGTGCAGGGTTGGGGTGCCCCAGTCGGTTCGTTCGCCGGTTACGTAGGCGGCGGGGTTGGCGGCGGGGAGGTCGCGTGGGGTGAAGCGGGCGCCGGTGGGCTGGAGGCGGTGGATTCGGTCGGCGCGGAAGACGCGCCAGTCGTTGCGGTCGAGATCGAAGGCGACCAGGTACCAGCGGTGCCGGTGGGGGACCAGGCCGACGGGCTCGGTGTTGCGCCGGGTTTCGGCGCCGTTGGCCGCTGCGTAGGCGAAGCGGATTCGCTCCCGGTTGGTCACGGCTGCGGCCAGGGCGGTGAGGAGCTCCGGGTCGACGGGGGTCGCACCGGAGCGGGGCGGGACGGTGGCGGCTCCCAGGACTCGCACCCGGCGGCGCAGTTTGGCGGGCAGTACCTGTTCGATCTTGGCGAGCGCGCGGACGGACGCCTCCTCGATGCCGGCGATGGCGGAGCCCGCGGCCGCCCGGAGGCCGACCGCGATGGCGACCGCCTCCTCGTCGTCGACCAGCAGTGGCGGCATGGCGGCCCCCGCGACCAGCCGGTAGCCGCCGGTGGCGCCCATGGTGGCCGCGACGGGGTAGCCGAGATCGCGGAGGCGGTCGATGTCGCGGCGGACGGTGCGATCGGTGACGCCGAGACGTTCGGCGAGTTCGCTGCCGGGCCATTCGCGCGGGGTCTGCAGCAGCGACAGCAGCCGCAGCAGTCGTGCCGACGTGTCGCTCATACCCGCCATCCTCCGCTCGAAGTAGGACGAGAATAGTCCTATATGACTCCTACCGTGGTCAGCGGATCGTCCGCCCGACGTCAGGAGTCACCATGACCAGCACCGATATCCGCCCGTTCCGCATCGCCATCCCGCAGTCCGATCTCGATGACCTCCTCGACCGGCTGGCGCGGACCCGCTGGACCCGGCAACTCCCGGGACAGGGCTGGGAGCGCGGCGTCCCGGTGGCCTATCTGCGCGAGCTGGCCGAATACTGGCGCACCGAATTCGACTGGCGCGCACAGGAAGCGGCGCTCAATGAGCTCCCGCAGTTCCTGACCGAGATCGACAGGCTGGACGTGCACTTCCTGCACGTGCGCTCGGACGACCCGGACGCGCTGCCGCTCATCCTCACCCACGGCTGGCCGAACAGTTTCGTGGAGTTCACGAAAACCATTCCGCTGCTGACGAATCCGCGAGCGCACGGCATAGAGTCGGCACAGGCGTTCCACGTGGTGATCCCGTCGGTGCCGGGTTTCGGGTTCTCGGCGGCGCCGCGCGAACCGGGCCTGCGGCCATGGCACGTGGCCCGCATGTGGGTGGAGCTCATGGCCCGCCTGGGTTACGACCGTTACGGCGCGCAGGGCGGGGATCTGGGCGTGCGTGGTGCAGGAGATGGCGATCGCCGCCCCCGGCCACCTGGTCGGGGTGCACATCGACGGCGGCATCGGCCTGCCCACCGAGGCGGACGTCCCGACCATGACGGCCGAGGAACGCGCCGAGTGGGATCTCATGCAGAAGTGGCAGTCCGGCGTGAATCACCATGTCCTGCTCCGCCAGGCGCCGCAGACGTTCGCGCACGCCTGGACCGACTCCCCCATCGGCCTGCTCGCGTGGCTGGTCCACAAGTTCGACGAGTTCTCCCCGCTGGCCGACCGGCTGGAGGACGCCGTGGACCGCGACCAGCTGCTGACCAATGTCAGCGTCTACTGGTTCTCCGATACCGCCGCCACCTCGTCCTGGCCCATGTACAACGGACTGGGCGACCATGGTTTCGCATGGCCGACCGGCCAGAAGCTGGTCCCGGTGGGCGTGTACGCCGGGGGCTCGCCGCTCATGCGCCGGCTCGCCGACCGCGACAACACCATCGTGCACTGGCCCGAGGGCAACACCGGCAACCACTTCCTGGCCATGGACGTTCCCCGGGCGCATGTGGCCGATATTCAGGCCTGCTTCGGCACGATCCACCGAGCCCGCCATATTTGACCGATTGGTCTTGAAAGCCGTAGTGTCCGTGCCATGGCGAGGACCAAGGAGTTCGATCCGGACACCATGCTCCGCCGGGCTCTCGAATTGTTCTGGGAGCGCGGCTATGAGGCGACGTCCATGTCGGATCTGGTTGAGCACCTTGGGATTGCCAGGGCGAGCATCTACTCGACCTTCGGCGGCAAGCGCGACCTCTACCTGAAGGCCCTTCAGCGCTACCTCGAGACCACCGATCCGGTGATCATGGACGAGTTGTCGCAGCCGGGTCCGGTTCTGCCAGCGGTGCGCGGACTCGTGCAGCGGTTCGTCCGCGAAGCATCCAGTCCCGATTCATCTCTGGGCTGCCTGGTCGTGAACAGCGCGGTCGAGTTGGCGCACTGCGACGAGGCGGTGGCGCGGCTCGTGGAGTCCAGCTGGGCGCACCTCGAGACGACATTGACTTCCGCGCTGCTGCGCGCCCGCGCGCAGGGCGAACTGGCGGCGGACTCAGACCCGCGTGCACTCGCCCGATTCCTTCTCGTCTTCTTCCAGGGAGTCCGCGTCATCGAGCGCACGCCGGATTCGGCTGCACGCCTGCAGGATGCGGCCCGCGTGGCCGTATCCGTGCTCGGCTGAACAGGTTTCCCATTCATCCACAACCTTTTCCACTGTCCATATTCGAGAACGATCATTCCGAAAAGGAGCTTCGAACTGTCATGACCACCCGATTCGATGACAAAACTGTGCTGATCACCGGCGGCGCGGGCACGATCGCGGGCGCGACCGCCCAGGCCTTCGCCGATCTCGGCGCCACGGTCGTGCTGGCAGGCCGTGATGCGCAGCAGCTGGCCGACGCCGCCGGACGAGTTCGGCCGGCGGCCGGCACGGTTGACTGGGTGGTCGCCGACGTCACCGACGGCTACCAGGTCGCGGCCATGATCGAGGAGGTCGTGCGCCGGCACGGCGGCCTGGATGTGGCCTTCAACAATGCCGGAATTCTGGGCACGCCCGCCCCGGTCGGCGAGCTGGAGGATGCCGACTGGCACCGGGTGCTGGATGTCAACCTGACCGGCGTCTTCCTGTCCATGAAACACGAGATCGCCCATATGCGCGGCAATGGCGGCGGCGTCATCGTGAATATGGCCTCGAATATCGGCGCGCACGGGCGCCGTCCTGGTCTGGCGGCCTACGCGGCCTCCAAAGCGGCGGTCAGTGTGCTGACCCAGACCGCCGCGCGTGACCATATCGGCGACGGTATTCGCATCAATGCGGTCAGCCCGGGGGCGACCGATACGCGAATGTCCTTCCGCCCGGGGGAAACTCGCGCGGATCGCGATGCGCGCATGGCGTCGGCAATTCCACTGGGCCGGGTCGGGGATCCGGCGGAGATCGCGGCGGCCGTGGTGTGGCTGGCCTCCCCGGAATCCGCTTTCGTCATCGGCCACGATCTGGTGATCGACGGCGGCGCCACGGCGTGATCTCACCGTTTGCCCAACGGGTACGGCGAGCTTCCAATAGCGGAATCGAAGTGGGGTGTTGAACCGGCAGACACGTCCCTGTCATCTGCGCTGACTAACGTGCTGGGAATTCGCAGGTCGCGTTATAGGAGTCGCGATGAGGGACACACTGCCATCCAAGAACCAGGTCCTTGAGGCTTGTCGAGGTTCTGGTCAGCCCGGTCATCCACTACTACGCGCGGCGCACGACCTGACCGCGCTGCACGAGCGCCTGCTCAGTGCCGAACCGGCCCAGCTGATCGAACTCGACACCATCCGGACGGACCTGGTGCATCAGATCGACTGCTGGGTGACCGCGCAATTGCCGCCGTCACACGGCGCGGCCCGGGTACACACCGAAACCCTGGGCGCGGTCATCGATCGGCTGGCCCGGTTCACCGCCACCGCCTATGCGGCGCTGGCGCGCGAATCCGGCCGGGAACTCACCATAGCCTGGGAGCACCTGGCCGAATTGGCGGTCGGCTATGAGGATTTGGCGTCGGAAGTGTGCACCGGGCGTCGTCGCCTGCCCGGTGCACACTGACCCACCTCACTTCGGCTTGCGCGCGGCGTACCAGTCCAGGAGTTCGGGAACGTCGACGGCCGTGGGTGCCACCACCGTGGACACCTCGGCGCCCTGGATCAGTTTCTTGATCGGCACTTCCAATTTCTTGCCGGTGCGAGTATGCGGAATGCCGGGTGCCGCGATGATTTCGTCCGGCACGTGTCGCGGGGACACTTCGGCGCGAATGGTCGCATTGATGCGGGATCGCAGCTCGTCGGTCAATTCGGCCCCGGGGGTCAGCACCACGAACAACGGCATCCAGTAGCCGCCGTCCGGTTGTTCGGCGCCGATGACCAGTGCCTCGGTAATTTCCGGTATGCGTTCCACCGCCGTATAGATATCGGCGCTGCCCATCCGGATGCCCTGCCGGTTCAGGGTGGAATCGGAGCGGCCGTGCACCACGATGCTGCCGTGTTCGGTAATGGTGATCCAGTCGCCGTGCCGCCACACACCGGGGAACATCTCGAAATAGGCGTCGCGATAGCGGGAGCCGTCGGGATCGTTCCAGAAGGACACCGGCATCGACGGCATCGGCTTGGTGATCACCAGTTCGCCGACCTCGTCGCGCACCGGATTGCCCTGCTCGTCCCAGGCGTCCAGGGCCACGCCGAGGTACGGGGCGGACAGCTCGCCGGGCCAGACGGGCACGGTGCGGACGCCGCCGATGAAGGCGGACACCACATCGGTGCCACCGCTGATCGAGGCCACCGGCACCTGCTCGCCGACGTTGTCGCGCAGCCACAGCGAGGACGACGGGGGCAGCGCGGAGCCGGTGATGCCGACCAGCCGGAGGGCGGACAGATCGTGGTCGGTGCGCGGCACGGATCCGGCCTTGGCGCAGGCCAGCACATAGCCGGGGCTGGTGCCGAGGACCGTCGTGCCGGTGCGGGAGGCCAACTGCCACAGCGCATCCGGCGTCGGCGCGGCGGGGCTGCCGTCGTAGCAGACGATGGTCGCGCCCACCAGCAGTCCGGCGACCTGGAAGTTCCACATCATCCAGCTCGGGCTGGTGTACCAGAAGAACGTGTCGTCCGGGCCGATATCCGATTGCACGGCAACGGCTTTGAGGTGCTCGAGCAGCACGCCGCCGTGCCCGTGCACGATGCCCTTGGGCTTGCCGGTGGTGCCGGAGGAGTACAGCACCCACAGCGGGTGTGCGAAATCCACCTCCTCGATCGGGAGCACGACGAACTCGTCACCGGGATCGACGCTCTCCCAGGCCAGGGTGCCGGGCACCTCGAGGCCGAGACGCGGGACCAGCACGGTCGCCGCCAGCGAGGGCAGTCCGGCGCGCAAGGCGGCGATATCGGCGGTCTTGTCGTGCGCCTTGCCGCCGAACCGGTAGCCGTCGGCGGTGACCAGCACCTTCGGTTCCAGCTGCCCGAGCCGGTCGAGCGCGGCCTGGGCGGAGTAGTCCTGGCCGCAGGCGCTCCAGACGGCCCCGATGCTGGCGGTGGCCAGGAAGGCGATGACGGCCTCGGGGATGTTCGGCAGGTACCCCGCGACCCGGTCGCCGGGTCCGACGCCCAGCGCGCGCAGGGTGTGGGCGAAGGCGGCGGCGGTGGCGATCAGTGCGGCCCAGGAGATCTCGGTGATCTCGCCGGTCTCGTCGACGGACAGGATGGCGGGCCGGTCGTCGCGGACCTGCCGCATCACCTGCTCGACATAGTTCAGCGTGGTGCCCGGGAACCACTGCGCGCCGGGCATTTCCGTGCTCCCGAGCACCTCGTCGGAGCGCTCGCCGAGATCGAAGTAGTCCCAGATCGCGCCCCAGAAGCCGGGCAGGTCGTCCACCGACCACTGCCACAGGGCTCGATAGTCCGGCAGGGACAGCCCGGTGCGCTTCTCGACGAACAGCGCGAAGCTGGTCACCTGTGCCTCGGCGATGTCCTGATCGCTGGGCACCCACTGTGGTTCCACCGCAATACCTCCTACGACGCGAATCCCGCGCTGCCGGCCGTGGCGGCCCGCTGCACGATTCGCTCGGCATGCCGGATGACGGGCATGTCCACCATGCGCCCCTCGAAGGTGAAGACACCCCGATGGTTCGGCGCTTCCGCCAATAGTCTGCGCGCCCAGTCGACTTCGCCGGGCGTCGGCGCGTAGGCGGTCCGGATGACCGGCACCTGGCTGGGGTGGATGGCCACCTTGGCGTCGAAGCCGATGGCGACCGCGTCCTCCGATTCGGCCGCCAGCCCGGTCAGATCCGGAATATCCAGGTACACCGAGTCCAGCGCGAACTTGCCGTACGCCTTGGCGGCCAGCAGGGATTGGGAGCGCACGTGCCGCGCCACATCCCGGTAGCCGCCGTCGGCGTGCCGGCTGGAGTTGCCGCCGAGCGCGGCGACCAGATCCTCCGCGCCCCACATGACGCCGATGGCATTGCGCACCATGACCGCCCGCCCGACCGCGAGCGCGCCCAGCGGGGATTCGATGAGCGCGATCACCTCGTAGTCGGTCAGCCGCGTGATCTGTTCGGCCGATTCGCATTTGGGCAGCATGATGCGCCGGTACTCGGTGCGCACCAGGGCGTCCAGGTCGAGCATGTGCTCGAAGGTGCCCGCGGCATTGACACGGACGACGGTGCGTTCCGGGTCCAGCGGGGTGGCGATGAGCGCCTCGCGGGCCGCCGCCTTGTCGGCCTCGGCGACGCCGTCCTCGAGGTCGAGGATGACCACGTCGGCCGCGGCGAGGGCCTTGCCGTAGCGCTCGGGCCGGTCCGCGGGGCAGAAAAGCCAAGCGGGGCCGGGCATTTCCCAACTCATGCGGGTTCCTCCAGCGGGCTGGATGTCGGGCTCCGTCTCACCAAGGTTTTCCGGGCGGCGGTGGCCACGATGTCGCCGTGCTGATTGCGCCCGGTGTGCGCGAAGGTCACGATGCCCTCGCCCGGGCGGCTCTTGGATTCCCGCAGGTCGGTCACCACGGTCTCGGCGTACAGGGTGTCGCCGTGGAAGAGCGGCTTGGGGAAGGCGATCTCGGAGAAGCCGAGGTTGGCCACGATGGTGCCCTGGGTCAGCTGCGCCACCGACAGGCCCACCAGCGTGGACAGCGTGAACATGGAGTTCACCAGCCGCTGGTGGAACGGCGGCAGCGCGTCGGAGAACGCCGCGTCCAGGTGCAGGGCCTGGGTGTTCATGGTCAGCGTCGTGAACAGCACATTGTCGGCCTCGGTGATGGTACGGCCGGGCCGGTGCTCGTACACCACGCCGATCTCGAACTCGTCGAACCACAAGCCGCGCTGGACAACCCGCTTCACCTCGGCGGTACCCGTGTGTCGCTCGCTCACAGGCCGAGCTCCCGACCGATCAGCATCAACTGCACCTCCGTGGTGCCCTCACCGATTTCCAGGATCTTGCTGTCGCGATAGTGCCGCGCCACAGCATATTCGTTCATGAAGCCGTAACCGCCGAAGATCTGCGTGGCGTCGCGGGCATTGTCCATGGCGGCCTCGCTGGCGACCAGCTTGGCGATGGCGGCCTGCTTCTTGAAAGGCTTGCCGGACAGCATGAGCGCGGCCGCGTCGTAATAGGCGGTGCGGGCCATGTGGGCGCGCGCCTCCATGCGGGCGATCTTGAAGGCGATGGCCTGGTTGTTGCCGATGGCGCGGCCGAAGGCCTCGCGCTCCTTGGCGTAGCGCACGCTCTCGTCCACGCAGCCCTGCGCCGCGCCGACCGACAGCGCCGCGATGGCGATCCGGCCCTCGTCGAGGATGCGCAGGAAGTTGGCGTAGCCGCGGCCGCGCTCGCCGAGCAGGTTCTCGGCGGGCACCCGGACGTCGTCGAAGCTGAGCGGGTGGGTGTCGGAGGCGTTCCAGCCGACCTTGTTGTAGGCGGGTTCGGCGGTGAAACCGGGAGTGTCGGTCGGCACGATGATCGTCGAGATCTCCTTCTTGCCGTCCACTCCCCCGGTGACCGCGGTGACCGTCACCAGCCGGGTGATGTCGGTGCCCGAGTTGGTGATGAACTGCTTGGAGCCGTTGATGATCCAGGTGTCGCCGTCCAGCCGCGCGGTGGTGCGGGTGCCGCCCGCGTCACTGCCCGCGCCGGGCTCGGTGAGGCCGAACGCGCCCAGCGCGCGCCCGCTGGCCAGCAGCGGCAGCCACTCCGCCTTCTGCTTGTCGTTGCCGAAGCGGTAGATCGGCATGGCGCCCAGGGAGACACCGGCCTCCAGGGTGATGGCCACGCTCTGGTCGACCTTGCCGAGCTCCTCGAGGGCCAGGCACAGCGCGAAGTAGTCGCCGCCCATGCCGCCGAACTCCTCCGGGAACGGCAGGCCGAACAGGCCCATGTCGGCCATGCCCGAGACCACCTCGTAGGGGAAGCTGTGCTCGGCATCGTGCTTGGCGGCGACCGGGGCCACCACCTGGTTGGCGAAATCGCGGACGGTGAGGGCGAGTTCGCGGTACTCGTCCGGCAGGGTTCCGGTGGACAGGAAATCGGTCATGACTGGGTGTTCTCCTCGGCGATGATGCGAGCCAGCGGCTGTTCGAGTTTCACCTGCGCGCCGGGCTCGACCAGCAGTTCGACGCGGCCGGCAATGGGTGCGGTGAGGGTGTGTTCCATCTTCATGGCCTCCACGACCACGATGGGCGTGCCCGCGGCGACGATCTCGCCGTCCGCGGCGGGGGTGGCGATGACCGAACCCGGCATGGGGCTCTGGATCTCGGCGTCGCCGACATGGGCGTCGCCGCCGCGGACATCGGCCTCGGCGACCTCGCGCAGCAGCGCGGTGCCGGTGCGGTCGGCGACCCAGATCTGACCGGACCCGGTGGCGACGCGGAAGCGGGTGCGCAGGCCGTCGAGGGCCAGCATCAGCGAGTCACCGTCGGATTCCACTGTCAGGACGTGCTTTTCGCCGCCCTCGACCCAGGCCGTCGCCTGCTCCGGGGTGCCGGACAGGTACACGTGGGCCGTGCGGTCGCCGCCGATGAGGCGGATGCCGACGGGCGCGTGCGCGCCGACCCGCCAGCCGGTGGGCTGCTGCCACGGATCGACCGGGGCGGCCGGCCAGCGGCGCAGCCAGAGTTCGGCCGCGGCGGCGATGAACTGCTCGTCGCTGACCGGTTCGGGCGTGAAGCCCACGGCGCGGCGGTCCAGCAGACCGGTATCCAGCTGTCCCGCACGGACATCCGGGTCGGCAAGCAGGAAGCGCGTGAAATCGGTATTGGTGCGGACGCCGAGGATCTGCGTGTCCCGCAGGGCCGCATCGAGTTTGGCGATGGCGGCGGTGCGGTCGGCGGCGTGGGCGATGACCTTGGACAGCATCGGGTCGTAGTCGCTGCCGACCACGGTGCCGGCACGCAGGCCCGAATCCACCCGCACGCCGGGGCCTTCCGGCTCCGCCAGTGCGAGCACGGTGCCGCCGGTGGGCAGGAAGTCGCGGCCCGGGTCCTCGGCGTAGACGCGCGCCTCGATGGCGTGGCCGGTGAGGCGGATGTCGTCCTGCGCGGCCGCCAGCTTCTGCCCGGCCGCGATGCGCACCTGGCATTCCACCAGATCGACGCCGGTGACCAGCTCGGTCACCGGGTGCTCGACCTGCAGGCGGGTGTTCATCTCCATGAAGAAGAACTCGTCCGGCTGGTCGGCGGAGACGATGAACTCGACCGTGCCCGCGCCGACATAGTCGACACTGCGCGCGGTATTGCAGGCGGCCGCGCCGATCCGGGCGCGGGTCTGCGGATCCAGCAGCGGCGAGGGCGCCTCCTCGATCACCTTCTGGTGGCGGCGCTGCAGGCTGCACTCGCGCTCGCCCAGGTGCAGCACGTGGCCGAACTGATCGGCCAGGATCTGCACCTCGATGTGCCGGGGGCGGGTGACGAAGCGCTCCAGGAACAGGGTGTCGTCGCCGAAGGCCGCGCCGGCCTCGCGGCGGGCGCTGACCAGGGCGGCGGGCAGGTCGGCCGGATCATCGACCCGGCGCATGCCCTTGCCGCCGCCACCGGCGGACGGCTTCACCAGCACCGGGTAGCCGATCTCCGTTGCGGCGTCGATCAATTCGGCGTCGGTGAGGCCGGGCTTGGCGATGCCGGGCACCACCGGCACGCCGTATTCGGCCACCGCGTTCTTGGCGGTGATCTTGTCGCCCATCACCTCGATGGCGCGGGCGGACGGGCCCAGGAAGGCGATGCCCGCCGCCTCGAGTGCGGCCGCGAAGGCCGAATTCTCCGACAGGAAGCCGTATCCCGGGTGTACGGCCTGCGCGCCGGAGCGCACGGCGGCCGCGACCACCTTGTCGATGCTGAGGTAGGACTCGCGCGCGGGGGCCGGGCCGAGGTGGACCGCGGTATCGGCCTCGCGCACATGGCGGGCGTCGGCGTCGGCGTCGCTGTAGACCGCGACCGATCGAATCCCCATGGCGCGCAGGGTGCGAATGACCCGCACCGCGATCTCGCCGCGATTGGCGACCAGCACGGTGTCGAAGGCGACGGGTTGCGCTTTGTCGGAGACAAAGGAGGACATCGTGTTCATCAAGGTCATCACATCCGGAAGACGCCGTAGGAGACGGGCTCGAGCGGGGCCTGCGCGCAGACCGAGAGGGCCAGGCCGACAACGGTTCTGGTGTCGGCGGGATCGATGACGCCATCGTCCCAGAGGCGGGCCGTGGAGTAGTACGGGTTGCCCTGGTGTTCGTACTGCTCCCGGATCGGGGCCTTGAACGCCTCGAGGTCCGCCTCGGACTGGTCACCCCGCACGGTGGCCAGCACGGAGGCCGCCTGCTCGCCGCCCATGACCGAGATGCGGGCATTGGGCCACATCCACAGGAAGCGCGGCGAATACGCGCGCCCGCACATGGAGTAGTTGCCCGCGCCGTAGGAGCCGCCGATGACCACGGTCAGCTTGGGCACGCGGGCGCACGCCACCGCGGTCACCATCTTGGCGCCGTGCTTGGCGATGCCGCCCGCCTCGTAGTCGCGCCCGACCATGAAGCCGGTGATGTTCTGCAGGAACAGCAGCGGGATCTTGCGCTTGTCGCACAGCTCGATGAAATGCGCGCCCTTCATGGCGGATTCGCTGAACAGCACGCCATTGTTGGCGACGATGCCGACCGGGTGGCCGTGGATGCGGGCGAAGCCGGTGACCAGCGTCTTGCCGTATTCGGCCTTGAACTCCTGGAATTCGCCGCCGTCCACCATGCGGGTGATGACCTCGCGGACGTCGTACGGGGTGCGCAGGTCCACCGGGACCACGTCGTACAGCTCGTCCTGCGGCGCAATGGGATCCACGGTCGGGGCGACGTCCCACGGGGTCGGGGTCTTCGGGCCGAGGGTGGCCACGATATTGCGCACGATGCGCAGTGCGTCCTGATCGCTCTCGGCCAGGTGGTCGGTGACACCCGAGGTGCGCGAGTGCAGATCGCCGCCGCCCAGCTCCTCGGCGGTGACCACCTCACCGGTGGCCGCCTTCACCAGCGGCGGGCCGCCCAGGAAGATGGTGCCCTGATTGCGCACGATGACGGTCTCGTCGCTCATGGCGGGCACGTACGCGCCACCGGCGGTGCAGGAGCCGAGCACCGCGGAGATCTGCGCGATGCCCTTGGCGCTCATGTTCGCCTGGTTGTAGAAGATGCGGCCGAAGTGCTCGCGATCGGGGAACACCTCGTCCTGACGGGGCAGGTAGGCGCCGCCGGAGTCGACCAGGTAGATGCACGGCAGGTTGTTCTGCAGCGCCACCTCCTGGGCGCGCAGGTGCTTCTTGACCGTCATCGGGTAGTAGGTGCCGCCCTTGACCGTCGCGTCATTGGCGATGATCACGCACTCGCGCCCGGAGACGCGGCCGATGCCGCCGATCACGCCCGCGCCGGGTGACTCGTCGTCGTACATGCCGTTGGCCGCCAGCGGCGACAGCTCCAGGAACGGGCTGCCGGTGTCCAGCAGCTGGTCCACCCGCTGGCGCGGCAGCAGCTTGCCGCGCGCCAGGTGCCGTTCCCGGGCCCGCTCCGGTCCGCCCAGCGCGCTGACGGCCAGCCGCTCTCGCAGCTCGTCGACCAGCGCCAGATGCGCGGCCCGGTTCCCGGTCCGTGTGCCTTCGGTCAGCGTCATCCGCTCCGCCTCCCCGTTCGGCCGATCCGGCCGCTCGGTTAGTCACCAATAACTGGAAAATAAGATAATCTTCACTAACTGAGTTGTCCAGCACCGGCGAGAGGGAGCCACGGTGAACACTGCGGAAACCGTCACGCTCACCCGTCGTGAGCAGCTCAAAGCCCAGCGTAGGCAGCAGTTGCTCGAGGCGGGGGCGCGGCTCATCGCCGATCGCGGATTCCTGGGCATGCGGCTCGACGACCTGGGCGCGGCGGCCGGGATCAGCGGGCCCGCGGTGTATCGGCACTTCCCCAACAAGGAGGCGCTGCTGGTCGAGCTGCTGGTCGGCATCAGTCAGCGGCTGCTCGACGGCGGCCAGGCCGTGGCCGAGCAGGCGGTGTCGCCGCAGGAGGCGCTGAGCGGGCTGGTGGATTTCCACCTCGACTTCGCCCTCGGCGAGCCCGAACTCATCCGGATCCAGGATCGCGACCTGGAGAACCTGCCGGAGTCCGCGCGCCGTCAGGTGCGGCGCACCCAGCGGCAGTACGTGGAGGTCTGGGTGGCGGTGCTGCGTGAACTGCGGCCGGAGCTACCCGAGCAGGCGGCGCGCGTGCAGGCGCACGCGACTTTCGGCCTGATCAACTCCACGCCGCACAGCGCGCCGGCCAGCGCGACCCGCGCACGACCGGTGCTGCGGCGCATGGCGCTCGCTGCCCTGGGGTGAGGTCGGCACAGGACCGAGATCGACGCCTGGGTGAGATCGGCACTGGGCTGAATTCCCCTGGCGCGGTATGGATGTGGCGCGGGCGGAGATGATCCGCCCACGCGGAGCGAGGCCGGGCGAGGTGACCCGCGGCCCGACGAGCCCAGCGACCACGCCGCGGCGTGGGGCACTCGCGGTGGCGGGCCGAATCTCCCCGAGCGCGGTCGGGGACGGTGGCGCGGGTGGATGTGAATCCGCCCGCGCCACTGTGTTTTTCAGTTCTTCGAACCCGTGATCCGGGTCTGGGCCGCGGCCAGGCGGGCGGCGAATTCCGGGGATTCGAGGGAGGCCAGCTGCGGCACCACCTCGGTGTTCACCGCCTCGGCGTGGGCGGCCAGGGCGCGGGTGGCGCGCATGGTGCGCTTGGTGGTGATGAGCAGCTCGCGCGGGACTTCCGCGGTAGCGGAGGCGAATTCGACGGCGGCGGCCACCAGGGCGGCATGATCGCCGTCGACGACGCGGTGCACCAGACCGGCCTGGGCTGCGGCGTGCGCGTCGAGCACCTCGCCGAACAGCGTCATGGCCGTGGCCTGCTGCGGACCGACCGCGCGCTGCAGCATCCAGGTCATGCCGCCGCCCGGGTGGATGCCCAGGCGCAGGAAGCGAGCGTCGAAGCGCGCCTTGGGATTCGCGAATCGCACGTCCGCGGCCAGGGCCAGGTTCAGGCCCGCGCCGACCGCCGCGCCGCCGACCGCCGCGACGGTGGGCAGCTTGCAGCGCGCCACCGCCAGGAAGCCCTCGTAGATGGCCCGCAGGCCCTCCTCTTTCGCCTCACCCAGGGCGGTCAGGTTCGCGCCCGCGCAGAAGGCCGGGGGCGTGCCGGTGACCACCAGCGCGTGTACCGAGTCGTCGCCCTCCGCGTCCGCCACCGCGTCCGCGAGATCGGCGGACAGGTCCAGCGTCAACGCATTCCGCTTGCCGGGGTCGTGCACCGTTACGAGCGCCACTGAGTTCAGGCGCTCCACCTTGATCTCCGCCATGGCCCCAGATGGTAACCCGCGTCACCGCCCGCCCAACTCGCGCTCCGCGGTTCGCAGCACCATGACGAAGCCGCCACGCACCACCGGCAGGAAGATCCGCGTCCACAGCGGCGCGAGCACTGGCGCGGCGATCTCGAAGGTGGACGACCAGCACACCCGGGTGCCGGCGGCGACCGGCGCGCAGGTGATGGAACCCTCCTGATGCCGCAGGGGCGGAACGGAATTCAGCAATCGGTAGCGCATGAGGCGGGGCGGATCGTATTCCACGATCTCCTCGGTGAGGCGCAGCAGCGGGGTCACCACCAGGCGCACCGCGCCCGCACCGTTGCCCGCGGTATCGCCGGGACGCACCAGGGTGACGCGGCGAACCATCGGGACCCGTTGGTAATTGGTGACATCGGTGAGCCAGTCGAAGACGTCGGGCGGTGCTGCCGCGATGGTGCGTTCGACATCGACCGTGCGCATGCCGGCTCCGTTCTGATGGACGCGGATCCTGTGGGCAGCCTACGAGATCGGCGGCGCGGCGTCGACGGAAATGCCTGGTGACTACCATTGCGATATGACCGTCGAGGAGCAGCCGCAGCGCGTGATTCGCCGCCGCCCGAAGAACCGGCGCGCCCAGATCGCCGCCACCTCGGCCGCCGCCTTCGGTTCGCTGGGCTATCACGGCGTCAGCATGGAGGACATCGCCGCGCGGCTCGGCATTTCCTCGGCCGCACTGTATCGCCACTATCCGAGCAAATACGCGCTCTTCCGCGAGGAGTTGCTGCGCCTGGCGCGGCTGACCGCGGAGGCCGCCACCCCGCCCGACGAGTCCGAGGGCCTGTCCCCGCGCGAACGGCTGGACCGGGTGCTGGACCGGTTGATCGCCGAGACCATCGCCAATCGCGCCACGGTCACCCTGGTGCGCTGGGAGCGCCGCTACCTCGACGACACCGACCGGCAGACCCTCGAGGAGCAGTTCACCGCGGCGCTGGCCACCCTGCGCGGGCTCATCGCGGATGTGCGGCCCGAACTGGACGGGCACAGTCGCGCGGTGCGGGCGGTGTCGATACTCAGCGTCATCTCCAGCATTGGCGACCATCACGCCACGCTGCCCGCGAAATCGCTGACGGCCCTACTACATTCGGCCTGCGACGCCATCATCGCGACCGAGCTGCCGCCCGAGGGCACCGTCGCCGAGCCGCCGCGGGCGGTGGAGATTCCGCAGAGCTTCAAGCACGAGCTGCTGCTCAAGAAGGCCGTCGAGCTGTTCCACGCGCGCGGCTATCCGAACGTGAGCGTGGAGGACATCGCGGCGGCGGCGGATCTGTCGGCGGCCTCGGCGGTGTACCGCTACTACCGCAGCAAGGGCGATCTGCTGGCCGCCGCGTTCCGACGGGCGGCGGATCGGGTGTCGGGGGCGATCGGGCCGGCGGTGGCGTCCTCGTCGAGTCCGGCCGAGGCGATGAGCAAGCTGGTGGACCTATATGTCGCGGGGTCGTTCGCCGAGCGCGAGCTGACCTTCGTGTACTACGCCGAGTTCGGGCACGTCGCCGCCGAGGAGCGCACCATGCTGCGCAATGTGCAGCGGCTCATCGTGACCGAGTGGGTGCGGCTGCTGGTGGCGGTGCGCCCGGAACTGTCCGAGGGCGAGGCGCGCATCCTGGTGCAGGCCGCCTTCGGTCTGGTGGTGGACCTGGGCCGGGAGTTCGGCGGGTATCCGGCGATCTGCCCGCAGCCCAGGGTGATCCGGCTCATGGAGGTCACCCTCTTCGGAGCCGGGACGCCGGAGTCCCGAGGCTAACCGGCCAGGGTTTTCAGCGGGGTGAACGGCGCGTAGTCGCACACGTGCCCCTTGTCCCACTCCCACAGCGAGATCGGATCGACGGCGACGCCGCTCTGCAGGATGAGCCGCCAGCCGGCGTCCTCCCGCTGCCAGATGTCGCCGTCGCGGTCCCAGTAGAGGCCGATGGTGTTCGGTTCGACCGTGTCACTCCGGCTCATGGTCTTCCTCTCATAGCTACCCGTCAGCGATTGCGAGACTCCGGGCGGCCAGGCTGCGGCACGCATGATCGCCGCCGGGCACGGCCTCGTCGTCCTCGCTCCTGCTTATTGCGGTCACCATTGGCAATCCCGGTGCAGCTGTCATGCCGAAAAGTATTCGCCGCCACGCTTCCGGGACTCTTTCGTGGTGATTAGGGCTTCTCTTCTGAGCAAATATATTTGCCAAACATTCGCCGATGGTTGAAGCTGCACGCGCGAGTCGAATTCACTCACCGGTTTCCGCCGTTTGCGGCCGCGTCGCGGCGGAATAATTGCTGTCCTATGGTCGAACCGATTCACGTACTCGGCCAGATCTCAGCATAGAAGACCAGTCGGTTGGTTTGGGGGCCATCATGTTACGGACTTCGCCGGCCCGCCTCGCCACTGCGAGCGGCCGCGCCACCAGCGCCGATCGGCTCATCGACGATCTGCGGGAAGACAATCCGCCGCATACCGGCCTGTCGATACCGCAAGTGCACATTCGCTATACGGGGGCTAACAGATCTCCGGCTCACTGCGGCGGAAATGCGCGCGGCGGTGGAACTGGAACGCAATCGGCTCGGCGAGGTCGCCGTCGAACTGCGCACCGTCTTCGACGCGCATCCCGAACGCGAGGAAATCACCCGGCAGCTCGCGACCGCGCAATACCGGGCCGGGCAGCAGGCCCATGCGCCGCCCGCGCTTGCGCACTCGCGCGTGTATCCGAGCGTCGCCGAATACAGCATCGGCCCCAGTCGAGCGCGGTGGGCGAGACCTCGCGGGCCGCGACCCACCACGCCGCCGGGCCCTACCGGACAGAGCACCCCGACGGGCGCCCGGTCCGGACCTGCCCAGGCAGGGTCAGGGACGTCGTCGATCGTCGATGCGGGAGACCCACGCGGCCGGCAGGTCGTCGGAAAGGACCGGTGCGCCGAGAATTTCATCATCGAGGCCGAACGCGTCCAGCAGCGTGGGTAGCTTGTCGGCGAGGTTGTCCAGGGCCAGGCGGAGCTGCTGCTTGATCGTCTGCACAGCGTCGATGTCGAGCAGGCCGCGGGTGAGGTACCAAGTGGCGTGCTGATCGAGGTAGCTCAGTGCGAAAACGTCACGCACGGCGATGATCTCGGGATGATCGGAATACTGGTGGAGCAGCTGCAGCGCCTCTTCGGCGCTGTATGCCTCGGCCAGCTCCAGCACCTCCGGAATGATCGCCAGCCGGGCTTCGAGCCCCGGCGTCGTCAGATAGTGCTGCGTCTCCTCCACGATCGTCAGAGTGCGTGTGCTGAACAGGCTCATGCGGTCGCCGGGATCCGCGCCATCGTGCACGCGGACTTCGGGGACCGGCTTCCCGGCCAGGTGCTTGGCCAGGACGCGGCCGGCCACGGAGCCGAGCACGTGGCAGTCGCCCTCGCCGGTGATGGCCGCGTGACAGACACCGAGATAGTCGGCAACCCGGTTGGCGCTGAACATGCCCTGGGCGGCCATCTTGAGGCGGCTGTTGGTCACGGACTGCAAGGCGTGCGGCTGGATGTAGTGCTTGGCCAGCATCACCGAGACGACGGTGTCGCGACTGGTGAGATCGCTGCCCGCGAGCGATGTCTTGATCGCGTTCCCGTAGATCGTGCGGGCGACGGTGCCGGCCAGATCGGTGAGCAGGGTGTCGCGCACGTGCGGGATATCCGCCATCAGCGGACTGTCGAACGGTGTCAGCGGCACCACCCGCTTGGAGGCGTAGCGCAGCGCGATGTAGAGCGCGGCGCGGGCGGAGGCGTTCAGGCAGGACGAGAGCGCCAAGCGTCCCACGGTGAGCTGGCTGATCGCCGAGGCGAATGCCCGCTTCTGGCTGGTCTCGTCGCGCCAGGTCAGCACGCCGTCGTCGTCGATGGTGGCCAGGTCGTTGCTCAGCCAGGCGCTGCGCTCGACCCGGAGATTGTCGAAGCTGATCACCGAGTTGTCCATGATGACCAGCGGCTGGTGGTCGAGCTGGGTGATCGTCACGCCGGGCGCCGCTTCGCCGTCGGCACCGCGCAGGCGCGCCGTGAACAGATGCACGCCCTGATCGACGCCCGCCGAGTCGATGTAGCGGGCGCCGACGACGCAGACCCGGGACACCGGGATGCCGACGCTCGGCATGAACTTGCGCGCCCGCGGGTTCGGGGTGTTGATCACGAACCCGTCGCCGTCCCAGGTCGCGCGGGTCTGCATGAACTGGATGTTGGAGCCGCACCCGTACTCGGTCAGCAACATGACGCCGATGGCGGAGGCGTCGTCCAGATCCTCCAGATACGGTGCGGCCGAATCGGAATCGGTCAGCGTGGCGAGGCTGCCCGAGGCCAGGTTGTAGTGGCCCGAGATCAGCGGAATCAGGTCCGTCGCCAGCACTGCCGCCCAGTCGAACACCGCGAACAGCTGCGGGAGGCTGGTAGCGACATCGCTGGTGCTACCGATCTCCTGGACCAGATATCGCAGCTGGTCGTAGGCGTTCTGCCGGCGCTCCGCCTGGCTCTGCTGCTCAGTGACGAAGTAGTCCGGGTTGCTGAGCACCTTCTGCAGCTGCTGGTCGAATGCCAGGTCACCATGCCGAAGCAGCTCGGCCAGCGATGTCCCTTCCTTGCGCCCGTGCGTATCCATAACCGCCTCCTACTCATTCACGATCCCAGCGGCGATTCGTCCACCACTGGGCATGCGAGACGATCGCTGCCGAACTTCGATGCACCGGGGGCCACCGTTGGCGCACGCTCACACGGGCACCGCGGGGACCGGAAAGGGAGCCGGGCGATCACCTGTCAAAAGTTCGACGCACCACACACCTTCACGTGAAGTCCCCGCGGCGACGGTCGCCCGAGCTGGTCCGGTCGCCGGGGTGGCAGGTGTGTTCGTACCGGTTGGGCAGCAGCGCATACCCGCTGATGAGCCGACATTACGGCCGCGTCGAACTGCGGCAACACCGTTGCCGCAGAACTACCTTCGACCGACCGTGTCATGGATTGTATTGTTACACAATTCGTGTCGCGGCTCACGGTGAACAATCACAGACCGGGGTCACCACGGGTCCGAGGCGCCGGAAGCTGCACCTACACAGCGGGAAACGGCCTGGTAGGCGGGAACACCACGGGCAACTCGGTGAGCGCCCGGTGGAACGGGCCGGGCCGCCACACGAGATCGTCTGCGGCGACCGCCAATTGGATTTCCGGGAGGAAGTCCAGCAGCTGATCGATGACCTCCTGCGCGAGCAGACGCCCGTACGACTGGGCGTGCACGGGGCAGGCGTGATCGCCGGAGCTGAACGCCAGGTTCCATGCGTTGCCGAGGGATTCGCCCGGGTTCAACTCCGGATCGGTGTTGCAGGCGGCCATGCTGATGATGACCGGCTGATCGGCCGGCAGCCACACGTTCTCGATCAAGGTGGGTTGCCGCGGGTAGGTGATGCAGTAGTTCGCCATCGGCGGGTCGGTGGCGAGCCGCTCGCCGATCGCGGTGCTCGTCGGCAGCGGAATCCCCTGTACGGCACTGGTGAAGCGGCTGTCGGTCATCATCAGCAGCAGGGTGTTGGCGATGAGATTCAGGGGCGGTTCGACACCTGCCGCGAACAGCAGGACCAGCTGATGCACCATCTCCTCGTCGGACAGCCCGGCGGGATGCTGGACCAGTCTGGTGGTGACGTCGTCGCCGGGCTGAACCCGCTTCAGCGCCGTGAGGTCGAGCAATGCCTCGCCCATGCTCGCATTCACGGTCTCCGTATCCACGCCGTCGAACATCGCGGCACTGGCGGCCGCGACGCGCTGACCGATGTCCGGCGGGCAGCCGAGTGACTGGCAGAAGACCGAGAAGACCAGCGGGAGGGCGTACTGGCTCAGCACGTCGGCCCGTCCGTCCTCGCAGAAGGTGTTGACCACGGGGATCGCGGTGCGCTCCACCATGGATCGCACCGAGTTCAGGTCGATCCCGGCCAGGGCGTCGCTCAGCGCCTTGCGGTAGCGAGTGTGCACCGGGCCACTGGTGCGGATCGCGTTGGGCCGGTACTCGATCATCGGCATGATCGGGATATCGCCGGGCACGGACCGCTGCCAGGCACTCGGATCGGCCGGAAAATGAGTGGAGTCGTTGAGAATACGCACCGCGGTCGCGTATTTGACGACCAGGGTCGCGGGTACTCCCGGCCAGATCTCGACCGGCACCAGCGCGCCATAGTCGCTGCGCATCCGACGGTAGTACCCGTGGGGATCGGCAGCGAATTCCGGGCTGTAGATCGGGATTCGCGGACCCATGTCCTCGACCGGCGACTTCGAGCTGGCGGTAGCACCCTGTTGCGTGTGCTGCGGATACACGTAGTCTCCTTGGAATCGGTTGCGGCAGAATAGTACCCAAGGCAGCCTCGGCCCCCAAGGGCCCGCAGATCCGAAACTGCCGGTTAACGAGGTTTCGGGCGGGTTACACGAATCTGGCCGGAAGGCGTTGTGTCCATGAGAATTATGGCGAAGCCGTGGACGAGGGCCGCTACGGCGAACTCGAAACGGGTGCGGTCATCGGTGCCCGCGCCGGTGCGTGCCGCCTGCAGGATCAGCGGGAATTCCTCGGGCTCGAGGGTTTTCAGGTAGTCGACCGACCCTGGATCACCCGCCTCGTTGACGGGGGTCGTACGGGCTTCGGAGTTGGCGTGGGCCACCACGAACAGGGTGAGCGCGTTCAGGGCGTCGAGGGCGGGGCCGAGATCGAAACCTGCCTCCACCAATAGTTTCAGGCCGCGTTCGGCGGTGTGCAGGGTCTTCGGGGTCACCGCGGGCCGGGTCGCGACCAGCGGCAGCGCGCCGGGATGCGCGAGCAGCGCGGTCCGCAGGGCGCGGGCGTAGTCGACGAGGACCGATTGCCAAGGGCCGTCGGTGAATCCGGCGTCGGCCTCGGACATGACACGCTCGACCATGCCGTCGAGCAGGGCGTCCTTGTTCGGGACGTAGTGGTACAGGGTCATGGCCTCCACGCCGAGTTCGGCGCCGAGCTTACGCATGGACAGCGCGGCCAGGCCGTCCCGATCGGCGAAGGCGAGCGCCGCGTCGAGCACCTGCTCGCGGGAAATGCCTGCTCGTTCGGCTCGGGTGCGCTTGGCGGCCATCGGGTTTCCCTAAGTTTGTAGGTGTCTGGGGTTGGTGCCCTGGATGCCCAGGGCGGTGGGGTGTAGCTGATCGGGTTTTGCCTGTTGTCGAGGCTCGAAA
>NZ_JBSGGG010000046.1:0-43674 GCF_053603795.1 Nocardia sp. NPDC004123 | reverse complement strand
TGGGGTGGTGTGGGGGGTGGTGGCTGTGGTGGTTTGCTTGGGGGGGGGGGCCGGCTTCTGTTTTTTTTTTTTTTGGGGGGGGGGGGGGGGGGGGGGCCCCCCCCCCCCCCCCCACGGCTGGCCCTCGACACCGATGGTGGCGACCGCGGTGATCCTGCTGGGGTGCACGAGCCGAATCGGTTCCCCCGCGTGATCGTCGACAGTCCAGACCTTGACTTGTTAGGAAGGCGGCGCGGAGAACCTGCTGCGCAGCGGCGTGCCGAGCCCGAGCTGTTCGCCGATTCCCAGCAATATCTCCACCGCGGTCTCGGCGCGGTCAATACCCTTGTGCTCCTTACCAGTTCACTGTGTGTGGTATTGGCCGCGCGGGCCATCCGCAGTGAGACGCACCGCCGGCTGGCTCGCCGGTTGACGCTCATCGGCGCCGCCGTCGGCGGGTTGTTCGTGATCATCAAAGCGATCGAGTACCGCGCGGAGCTCTCGGCCGGGATCGAACCGGCCACCAACACCTTCTTCATGTACTACTTCGCGCTCACCGGACTGCATTTGATTCACGTGATCATCGGTCTTGGCGTCTTGGTAGTGCTGTCGCAGCTCGCCCGCAAGCCGGCACCGACCGCATCCCAGTTGATGTTCTTCGAAGGGGGCTGCTGCTTCTGGCACATGGTCGATCTGCTGTGGATAGTCATTTTCCCGCTTGTTTTTCTGGTGAGGTGAGCATGCGCACGGTGGTCAGAACGAGGGCGACAGTTGTCTGGGCGGTACTTGTCGCGCTGACCGTCGCCGCGTGGGCGCTGGGATCGTCGGACGGCGTCGGCGCCGACCAGGTTCCATCGAGCCTCGCGATTTTCGTGGTCGCGGTTTTCAAGGTCCGCCTGGTGGGGCTGTCCTTCATGGAACTGCGAACGGCGCCGACTTCGCTGCGGGCCCTCTTAGAGGGCTACTGCGCGATTCTGCTGAGCCTGTTGGCCGGGTTCTACCTGCTGGGCTGATTCGCCGCCGCGTCCTGCCGGGCCTGGGCCGGGTTGATCCGGCCTTGGTAGTCCCGGCGCGCCAGTTGGTCGGCGTTGCAGGCATTTTCGCCTCCGAGGAGGAGATTCAGTGCTTCGCCGACTCCGCGTGGCAGGAGGCGCTGGGCTGTAAGGAAGGGCCCGGCGATTTTTGGGACGTACACGCGCGGGGCCGACACATCGCGCTCGACGGTGCGGACGACCGCGTCTGCGACGGCGTCGGGTGACACCTCCTTGATGAGCGGGATGCGGCGGGTCGTGCCCGGAACGGGAAGGGAGACGGTCGAATCCAGGCCCGCAACGAGTTCGGTGGCGACGCCGCCGGGCAGGATGGTCGAGATGCGCACGTCCGTCTGGCGGTGCTCCAGCCGGACCGCGTCGGTGAAGGTGATGGCGGCCGCCTTGCAGGCGTTGTAGGTGGCGGTGCCGGGCAGGGCGGCCTGGCCCATGACGGAGCAGATATTGACCACATGCCCCCGCCCGCGCGGAATCATCAGTTCGAGGGCGCGTTTGGTGCCGGTGATGACGCCGAGGACATCGGTTTCCAGGGTGCGCCGGGTGAGTTCGTCGGATTCGTCCAGCAGGGCCCCGATCGGCATGATCCCGGCGTTGTTGACGAGCACGTCGAGAGGCCCGAGTTCGCGGGTCACCGTGTCGAGGAAGGCACGGAACGATGCCGGATCGGCGACATCCAGCCTCGAATAGCAGGAGAGTCCGAGTTCGGTTGCGGCCGTGTGCAGCTGGGTCTGGTTCACGGCTCCGATGGCGACCTTCGCGCCGTGGTCTCGGAAGGCTCGGGCGATGGCGTATCCGATGCCGCGGGAGCCGCCGGTCACCGCTACGACGCGTCCGGTCAGGGAGATCGACATGGTCATCCTTCTTTGCGGGGCAGGTACAGACGGCGCAGCTCGGTGAACGACTGGTCGCACAGCGCCGCCAGCCGGTCCACGTCGGGTACCGCGGCCGGGCAGGCGGTGAAGCAGACCTCCAGCCGGCGGCCGTAGGACAGGCACACCACATTGAGTCCCTGGCCGTTGTAGAGCACGGTCATCGCGTGCAGGCTCACCACCTCGGATCCGTTGAGGTACAGCGGATTCGCAGGTCCGGGGACGTTGGAGACCGGAACATTGAACAGGGGCCGGGCGCGTCCGCCGAGCCGCAGCAGGTGCTCGAGCAGGATCGGGAGGGTGACCAGCAGCGTGTAGGCGGTGAGCGCGGGACCGCGCAGCCGGGACAGTCGCGCCTTCACCGCCCGGGTGGCCGCGACGATCGACTCCAGGCGGTGCCCGGGATCGGCGGTGTCGGTGCCGAGGGCAATGCGCGCCCAGGTGATGGCATTGCCGACGTGCTCGTAGTGGGCGCGGTGCCGGATCGAGATCGGGATATTGGTCACCAGTGGGGTTTCCGGTAGCGCGCGGGATTCCGTGAGATATCCGCGCAGCGCCCCGGAGCAGGCCGCGAGCAGGACATCGTTGATGGTTCCGCCGACGGCCTGGGCCACGGCGCGGAACTCGTCGATCTCGAAAGACCGTGTCGCGATGCGTCGTTCGGCGTCGATGACGGAGTTGAGCGCCGTCCTGGGGCCGGTCCAGGGCCGGGTGGCCGAGCCGGTGGGCGAGACGCGGGCGGCGCGGACCATGGCCGGTATCGATGCGATCAGGTGGCCCGCCGACACGACCGGGCCCAGCACGCGACTCGACCGGCTCGCGGCGGCCTGCCGTACGCCGCGAGGCGGGCGCATCGACCACACAGGCGGTTTCGCCGTCTCGGCCGGATCTTCGGAGAACCACCGCCGCAGCAGTTCGGCCCCGGTCACCCCGTCGGCGATGGCGTGATGCAGCTTGCCGAACACCGCGAAATGATCGTCGTCGAAACCCTCGATGACGTGCACGGTCCACAGCGGGGTCGCGCGATCCAGCGGAATGCCTTGCAGGCGTGAGACGACGTCGAGCAGGCCGTCACCGTCGAGCAGGCTCAGGTAACGCACATGATGGTCGGTGTCGAGTACGTCGACGGATTCCCAGCGTGGCCAGGCGAGCCCGCGTGCGGCCGGTCGCAGCCGGACGTCGTAGGGCGGCGCGGGCGCACGGTGGCTGCGCAGGTTCGCGACGAGCCGGGGTACGAAGTCCTCCTCGCACCCCTCGGGCTTGCGGCAGACGGCAAGCATCGAGGCGTGCATGAGGTTCGAATCGGACTCCAGCCACAGCCAGCCGGCGTCGAACAGGTGCAGCCGGGTGGCGAACGGGTGTGAGCGATGACGTTCCATTCAGTCCCCTCAACTGATTGGTCGACCGATTTCCTCGGTCGGATGACCGCAACAGCCGGAACGTCGTTGTTCAGCAGTGCTCTGTATGAAATTTGATGTCGGAACAGGACGGTGACGCGGCCGTCAGGGCATGGTCCTCACCTGCCCGGCGCGCCGCGCGGCCGTGCGGAGCAGTGCCCCCAGCAGCAGCCGTGTCAACAGTCTCATAGCGAATTCGACGATCCAGGAACGGTTTTCGCACATCGCCGACCAGGTGACAGCGCTGTGGGAGCCGTCGCCGGTCAGCTGGACCTCGGCACGGTAGTGCCGCAGCGGGATGCCGGACAGGGCCTTGTAGGACAGCCGGCACTGCGGCTCGTAGCCGGTGATCTCCTCGCGGACCCCGATGCCGGGCAGGCCGATCCGGCGGACGGCGCCGACGCCGTTGCGCACGGTCCGGCCCGGCCGCTCCAAGTGCGCGCCGAAGCCGGGCAGCCACGTGGACATGCCCTCGTGGTCGGTCAGCACCTCCCAGATCACCGGCACCGGCAGGGTCGTCTCCCGAAACGCGCACACCCTCATGCCCGCACGTTCTCGATCGCGTTGTCGCCGACGTGGTAGGCGGCCAGATCGACCTGGGCGGTGGCGCGGGCGTAGGCGATGTGGGAGCCGGGCCAGACGGCGACGACCTTGCCGGCTTCGGTGTGGTACCAGCCGGGGCATCCGCTGGTGAACACGGTGCCGGACAGGCGGTGCTGGAGTTCCCGGTTGAAGTCGTCCTGGACCTCGCGGCGCACGTCGAGCCACCGGCCCAGCCGGACGCTGATCTCGATGGCCCGGCGCGCGTAGCGGGCCTGCTTCTCCAGCAGGAAGATGATCGTATTGGTGAGGGAGCCGGTGTTCGGGCCGTAGATCATGAACAGATTCGGGTATCCCGACACCGAAATCCCCAGGTACGCTTCGGGACCCGACTTCCATTCGGTGTGCAGCTTGCGGCCGTCGCGTCCGGTGATGTCGATCGGCGCGAGGTATTCGGTGGCGGTGAACCCGGTGCACCACACGATGGCGTCGGCCTCGACGGTCGATCCGTCGGAGAGCACCAGTCCCGAAGGTGTGACGCGCGCAACGGCTTCGGTGTGCACCTCGACGTGGGTTCGGTCCAGCGCCGGGTACCAGTCGTTGGACAGCAGCACCCGGTTGCAGCCGACCTTGTAGTCGGGCGTCACCTTGCGCCGCAGGTCCGGGTCGGAGATCTCGCGGCGAATCTTGAATCGCAGCCAGGCGTGCATGGCCCCGCGCAGCGGGTCGAACCAGTTGTGGATCAGTGGAACCCGCGCCTCGTACCACAGCCATTCCATGTTGTGCTGGGCGCGGGCCAACCCGGGCACGGTGCGCAGCACGCGCCGGATCCACGGCGAGGTCCGATGATTCCATTTGTTGCCGACCCAGTTGGGCGAGCGCTGAATCACGTGCAGTTTTTCGACCCGGTCGACGATGGCGGGCACCAGCTGCACCGCGCTGGCGCCACTGCCCACGACCGCGACCCGTTTGCCGGTCAGATCCACCGAGTCGTCCCACTCGGCGGAGTGGAACTGCTTGCCCGCGAAGGTATCCACGCCATCCAATGACGGGATCTTCGGGCGGGAAAGCTGCCCGGTGGCGCAGATCAACGCGTCGAACCACTGCTGTTCGCCGCCGGCCAGCGTCACCCGCCAGCGCCCGCTGGGCTCGTCGAAGGCGGCGGCGGTCACCTCCGTATTGGACCGGATCTTGTGCGCCACACCGTATTTGACGGAGCACCGCTCGAGGTAGGCCCGGATCTCGGCCTGCGTGCCGAAGCGTTGCGACCACTCCGTCTCCAGCTCGAACGAGTACGAGTAGGTGGGGGAGGGCACATCGCAGGCCGCGCCCGGATAGTGGTTGGCCCGCCATACTCCGCCGACGCCGTCACTCTTCTCGAAGACGGTGTAGTCGGTGATGCCGTGGCGCTCCAGCTCGATCGCCGCGCCCAGGCCGCCGAAGCCGCACCCGATGATCGCGACGGATGGCCGGGCGCCGGTGGATGATTCATTGGTGTTCATGAGAGGTCCAGTTCCTCCAGGATGCGACGTTGCACCTTGCCGGTGGCATTGCGGGGAAGTTCTTCGACGAAGATCACGTCCCGGGGCGTCTTGTAGCGCGCCAGGTTCGCTTTCACGTGCGCTTTGACCGCGTCGGCGTCCAGCTCGGTCTCGGGGCCGCGAACGATGATGGCGCGCAGCCGTTTTCCGAAGTCACGGTCCTCGACCCCGACGACCGCGACATCGGTCACCCCGGGCAGCGCGGCGAGCAGGTTCTCGACCTCGAGCGGGTAGACGTTCTCGCCGCCGGACACGATCATGTCGTCGTCGCGCCCGTCGATGTAGAGCAGTCCGTCGTCGTCGAAATGTCCGACATCGCCGGTCGACATGTAGCCGTCGATGACGCGCTTGTGGCGGCCGTCGGTGTAGCCCTCGAACGGCGCTCCGCTGCGGACGAAGACGCGGCCGATGGTGTGCGGGCCGTCGATGCGCCGGTCCGCGTCGTCGAACAGCACGACCTCGGTGGTGATCGGCGGCCGCCCGACGGTGCCGGGCGCCACCCGCAGCTCGGCCGGCTGGGCGACGGCCGCGATGGCCACCTCGGTGGAGCCGTACAGGTTGTAGAGCACATCGCCGAAGGCGTCGAGGGCGCGCGTCGCCAGATCCGGTGCCAGCGCGGAACCCGCGACGACAATCGCGCGCAGCGACCGCAGGTCGTACCGGGACAGGGTGTGCGCCCCGAGGTCGAGGATGCGGTTGAGCATGGTCGGGACCAGCACCAGCATCTCGGCCCGATGGGCCGCGACCGCCGCCAGGGTTGCCTCGGCGTCGAAGCGGCGCATGGTGATCGCGGTATTGGCCAGCGCGGTGTTCACCGTCCACATACCGAATCCGGTGCTGTGGAACAGCGGCGAGGCGATGACGGCGCTGCCCCGGCGGGGGAACGGGATCCGGTCCACGAAGGTGGCGCTGAGCAGCGGCGAAACCTTCGTTCGCGGAGCGCCTTTCGGCAATCCAGTGGTACCGCTGGTGAGAATGACGAAGCCGCCCGGACGCGGGGGAGGAGGCAGCGGGCGGCGATCGCCGCGGGCGATCAGGTCGTCGATCGTCTCGGACCCGGCCGGGACTTCGTGCCCGTCCTCGACCCAGGTCAGGTACCTCGGCAGCGGCAGTTCCTCGAGCAGGCCGGTGAATTCGCTGTCGTGCAGCACGGCCCGCACCCGCTCCCGGAGCGCGACCTCGAGGAACTGCGGCTTCGCGAAGCCGGTGTTCATCATGGCCAGCCGCAGGCCCGCGCGCCCGGCCGCGCTGATGGCCAGCAGCAGTCCGCGGTGATCACGGGCCAGAACCGCCACCACCGCGCCGGGCCGCAGGCCGGAAGCGGCGAGCGCGGACGCCAGCGCGTTCGACTGTTCGTCGAGCTCCCGGTAGGTCAGGGCGCCGCGCTCGTCGACCACGGCGAGCGCCTCGGGGTGTTCGGCCGCCGCCTTCATGATCAGTGACGCCTGCGGGCCGTAGCACTGGTTGGCGGCCGCCAGCCGCCGCAGCCGATCGGGCCGGGTGAGGTCGATGACGCCGGTCCGGTGCAGCAGCGCCGCCGCGGCGACCTTCTCCACCAGCTGCCGCACCGGGGCAGGGACGGTATCGGGGGTGCGGGTCACCAGCCCCACCTCCGTCGTCCGGTCGCGGCGAGCGCGCGCATAACCCGGCCGAGCACCGCGGCTCCGGTTCCGGTGTAGGGGAACCACAACAGGTAGCGCTGATAGGGCAGCGGTGCCCGGGGCGCGGTGACGGTCTGCGGACGGCAGTAGCGGAGCACGGATTCCGCGCCGCCGAAGCGCCCGCCCAGCCCGGACTGTTTCCAGCCGTCCATGGGCGCGGCGAAGAAGAACACATTGGCGTGCGAGTCGTTGATATTGACCGCGCCGGCCTCCAGCCGGGCGGCGATCGCGCGGCCGCGTCGCACGTCGCGGGTCCATACACTCGCCGACAGGCCGTACTGCGACGAATTGGCCAGTGCGATGGCCTCTTCCGCGTTCTCCACCGGCATCACCGGGATGAGCGGGCCGAAGGTCTCCTCCCGCACGCACGCCATCGTGTGATCGACACCGGTCAGCACCGTCGGCTGTACCCAGCGCGACTCGCGATCGGTGTCGCCGCCGGCGGCGATCCGGGCGCCTGCGGCGGTCGCGTCGTCCAGATGCGCACGCACGATATCGAATTGGTCGTCGGTCACCAGCGGACCGACATCGGCGCCGCGGCGCAGCGAACCGACGTGTGCGGACAGCTCGGAAACGAACTCCGGGTACACGGCCGACTCCACATACACCCGCTCCACCGAGGTGCACATCTGCCCCGCGTTCGCCAGTGCGCCCCACGCGATGCCGCGGGCCGCCAGGTCGAGATCGGCATCCGCCAGCACGATCGCCGGATCCTTGCCGCCCAGCTCGAGCCCGCACGGGACCAGCCGTTCGGCGCACCGCTTCGCGATCGTGGTGCCGACCTCGGTCGACCCTGTGAACTGGATGAAGTCGGCCTCCTCGACCAGCGCCGAGCCACTGGATCCGGGCCCGTGCAGCACCCGGAACACCGGCGGCGCGCCGATCTGCTCCCAGCCCTCGATGGCGCCGATGACGCTGTTCGGGGTCGCCGACGCCGGTTTCACGACCACCGCGGCGCCGGCCAGTAGCGCCGGAATCGCGTCGCACAGCGACAATCCCAGCGGGAAGTTCCACGGCGTGATCACCGCGACGACCGGGTACGGCCGGTGTGCCACGGTGGTCTTCTTCATCAGGTTCAGCAGGTTCGGCGGCGCGGGATGCCCGGTCCGCAACCACTGCCCGGCATGGCGGGCGGAGTACTTGACCAGGTCGACCGGCACCGTGAATTCGATTCGGGCTTCCACCACCGGTTTCCCGGTGTCGGCGGCGAGCGCGGCCACGATGCGTTCCTGGTTGTCGAGCAGCCAGTCGGCCCACCGGCGCAGCCAGCGGGCCCGGGCCTCGACGCCCAGGTTCTCCCAAGCCGGTTGTGCGGCACGAAGTTCCGACACCAGCTTCGGGACGTCGGCAACGTCGGATGTCACGATTGCACCGCCTTCGGTCGTGCCGCGCGGTTGCGATGTCTCGTCATTGAGTCCTCCAGTGGAAAGGCGGCGCACTGAGAATCAGGCTAGGAATCCTGCCGTCCGCGATCCATGGGATCGGCGGCCAGTACTTGTGAATTTCGGCCAGGGCGGTCACCATCGATGCATGACCGAGGCGCTGTTGCCACCGCGCTCGATCGCGAGCGCGGTCATCCTGGCCGACGTCGCCCTCGAACACGGCATGGAACTGGGCGACATCCTGCGCGGAACCGGGATCGACCCGGCCGCGTTGCGCGATGTCGAGGCCGAGATCCAGGCCCGCCAGGAACTCCAGATGGTCGGCAATATCGTGGCGGCCCGCGGCGACGTTCCCGGCCTGGGCCTGCTCGTCGGGAGCCGCTATCACCTTGCGACGCACGGTATCTGGGCCTTCGCTGTGATCAGCTGCGCCACCGTGCGCGCCGCCCTGCGCACCGCCATCTCCCACATGGATATCGGCAGCTCGTTCTTCGGCTGGGGCATCGTCGAACACGAGACGGGCATCGATATCGTCCTCGACACCTCCCGGGTCCCCGAAGCGGTGCGCACCTTCCTCATCGAGCGTGACGTGGCCTGCGTGGCGAGCGCCGATCGCGACGCCTTCGGGCAGCTACGGCCGCTGGATCGCGTCGAACTCGCGTACCCCGAACCCGCGTACGCGGCGATGCACCGAGACCTGCTGGGCTGCGAACCGGTCTTCGACGCCCCGGTGACCCGGCTGACCGTCGGCGCCGACACGCTGGATCTGCCCATGCCGCAAGCCAATCCGTACACCGCGGCACTGGCCGAACGGCAATGCGGCGAACTGCTGCAACGCCGCCGCGAACGCACCGGCCTGGGCGCCCGGGTGCGATCGGCGCTCATCACGTACGGCCCCCACGCCTCCCAGGACGAGGTCGCCGCCGGACTGCGCATGAGCGTGCGCACCCTGCGCCGCCGCCTCGACGAGGAGGGCACCAGCTACCGCGAACTGGTCGACGAAACCAGGCAGATGCTGGCCGAGGAACTACTCAGCATCGGCGCGACCGTCGAGGACGTCGCCGGCCGCCTCGGCTACGCCGACGCCTCCGGCTTCACCCACGCCTTCACCCGCTGGACCGGAACCACCCCGGGCCGCTTCGCCCGCGCCGCGCGCGGTTGACGCACAGCCTCCGACCGCCGTCTTCCGGTGCCCCGGTCGCGAATACATCAGCTGAGCAGGAGATGGACCTGGAGTTCGCCGACCAGGAAGCCGAGGAGGGCACCGACGGTGACCAGCTTCCATTCATCCTGTTTGAAGGCTGGCCGCAGCAGTCCCTCGAACTCGTCGTCGGTCATCAAATCCATTTTGCCGCGCAGCAATTCGGGCAGGTCGAGCACCTGGTTCGCGTATCCGCCCAGGCGGTCGGCGCGTTCCCGCATCCCGGCCACGGCCACCCCGGCGACATCCTGCTGGAAGCGCCGATAGCGTTCGCCGCCGACGGCCAGCACCAGCAGCGGCTGCACGGGCCGGGCGACCTCGGCAACCGAATCCCGAATCTGCTTGTCCACCAAGTAGAGAAAGCGATCCAAGCGCGGACCGGTAAGCAGCGCGTCGAACATCGTGACCGGTGTCAGGACTTCCTCGCCGATCAGCGCCGCGTAGTCGCGGGTGACCTCGGACCTGCGTTTGTGGAACAGGCCCTGCCAGGTGAACAGGCCCAGTACGCGCACCGGCCGGATCGGCCGGAAGATCATCTGCAGGGCCAGCCAATCGGTGAACAAGCCGGTGAACGCGCCGAACAACGGCATGATCCACACCGAATGCGTCAACGCCCAGACCACCGCCTGTACCACTCCGAGGGCCAGCCCGAACGGCAGGCCGATGCGCACGATGAACCGCATCTCATTGCGACCGATCATGCGAATCAACTTGACCGTCATGCGTTTGTCGCGGGTCAGGGCGTCGATGGCCAGTGCCCGCAGATCGAGGACCAGATCGATGTGGTCACCCAGTTCACCGAGGAACTTGTCCAGCACCTCGGGCAGGGTGTCCTCGATCCGGCGCACCACCGCGTCCCGCATTCCGCCGGGCATCGCGTCCCACACGGCCGGATGCAGAATCCGGACGAAGTCCGGCGCGAACTCCTCGACCATCTCGTGCACCGGCTCGCGCAGCTCGTGGACCACCGCCCGGGTGTCCACGCCGGTGAGGATCTCCTTCGGATCCAGGATCCGCGCCAGGGCCAGATCCACCACCATCGACGCCATCCGCGCCGCGTACCGCGGAATGATGCCCTGCCACCCCAGATACGGTGGTATTCCGATGAATTCGATGGGGCGGAACATCATCTCCACCGCCACCAGCTTGGTGCCGTATCCGATCAGCGCCGCGATCGCGGGCATGGCGGCATAGACCGTCGAGTGCTGCGTGACGTCGCGCAGCACCTCGTGCAAGAACCCCAACGCCACTCCCCGCCAATATCCCCTGCGGTGAAATCACTTGGTGGTCAGCGCGGAATCGATGCCGCCGACCTCGGTGATCACCCAGTTGGCGTTCTTGTCGATGGTCAGGCGGTAGGTGGCGGTCGACTGCACGCCGTCGGGGGCCTGCGCGTTCTTGGTGAGGACGCTGACGAAGCAGTCAACGGCGAACTGCCCGTGGGATTCCGAGCGGACCTTGGCCACGATGGGGGTCGAGCTCGAGGTCCACTGCAGCGGAGTGATGATCTGTTCCATGGAGCCCGCGGCCTGCTTGAGCTTGTTCGACAGGTCCGGGGTGGTGTTGGCGGTGAGCTTGGTCTGCCAGGAGTTCAGGTCCTTGAAGTCCATGTTCGCCGCGCCGACGGCGTAGTCGAGTGCGACCTGTTCAGCGTGTGCCCGGTCGGCATCGGCACTGTGCAGTGCGCTGACCTGTTGGGATTTCGAGTGCGCCTGCCAGGCGAAGAACGCGGAACTCGCGACGAGACACGTGATCCCGGCGCCGATCGCGAGTGTCCTGACCTTGATCGTCGGCCCGGCGGCGGCTCGTGGGGGCGTGACCGTCTGCTCGGGCGCGTCCTCGTCGGTCCGGTCTGCTTCCTTCAACATCGGAGTCTCCTTGTGGGTGTGGTTGTACGGCAGCTGTTCTCAGTTGCCGCTGGCTATCGAGACGGGCACGCTGAGTGCGCCGCCCGCGCTGTCGCGGATCGCGGTGTCGAGCAGGTTCGAGACATCGAGGGTCCGGATGGCCGCGGCGCCCGCCCGGATCGCGGGCATGGTGGTGACGGCCAGGACCCGCAGCCCGGGGGCGGCCTTGTCCAGGAACTTCTGCACCTCGTCGATGAACGGGCCCGCGCCCTCGCTGATGCCCTCGGGAAACGGGGCGGTTCGGACGTCGTCGGCGGAATGATTGAGCCAGGTGCCCATATCGACGCCGAACTTGCGGATATCGACCGAGGCGCCCGCGAGGCCGCCCGGCAGCCAGGCGCTGTCGGCCAGCATGGCCTGGAACTTGTCCAGCACCACGGAGAGGTCGTCCTGGCGCGCGGTGACCATCTGCTCGTACAACGACCAGGCGCGGGACAGGTCCACCAGCACGAGTCCGTGGTCGGGGAGCGCGATATCGAGTTCGGAGATGATGGCGCGTAGCTGATCGGGGTGGATCTGTTCCATCAAGCGGGTCAGCCGCGCCGACAGTTCCTGGACGGTGGTCGGCACCGTGACATTCGCGGGCGGCACCGACGCATGGTTCGCCAGATACGGACCGCCCGGTGACGGCGGCAGCACGGCCAGGTAGGGCTCGCCGAGCGCGGACAGGTTGTCGATCCGGAACTTGCTACCGACCGGAATCGCGTAGTCCCCGTTGTACTTCCAGCGCACCTCGACGCCGTTCACGCTCGGGTTCAGGCCGGCGATCTCACCGATCGGCACCCCGCGCAGCAGCACCTTCGATCCGACGGCCAGGCCGACGGTATCCGGCACGGTGAGCGTCGCGTCGCGCGTGTAGGGCGAGGGTTCCAGGCCGAGTCCCAGCACATTCATGTACAGCACCGAACTCGCCGCGATGAGGCAGAGCCCGCCCAGTGACAGGGGAGTGCGCCAATTCATCGCAGGACCCCCAGAATTCGGAGAATATCGGCGAATGCCGGCGTGATGTCGCCGCCGTCGCGGGTGCGGACCGAGTCGACGTTCACCGACGGATTGCGCAGGAAGGGCAGCAGGGTGCCGTTGAGGAAGCCGGACATCGCGGTGAGGTCCGCGGGGACGTTCTCCGCGGTGGAGCGGGCCGCGGTCACGCCCGACGCGAGCGACTCGAGCAGGGGGATCAACCACTGCCCGCCCTGGAAAATGGTGCCGATGGACGGCAGCAGGGTACCGACATACTTCAGCACGCCATCGTTGATCCGGAACCAGTAGTGCACGGCGGGGTCGGAGAGCATGGCCGAGAGCTGGGGCCCGCTCGCATCAACCGACTCCGCTGTGGCGTTCAATTGCGCGAGCAGGCGGTCGATTTCGGAGTTCTGTGCGGCCAGGTCCTGCAGGTCGGTGGACACCGTGCTCGCCATCCGCGAGACGTCGGGCGGGGCCGGCATCACCTTGTTGACTCCGATCAGGGTGTTCTGGACCTTTTGGATGCTGCCGCCGTTGATGAAGTTGGCCAGCACCGCCATGACGTCCTCGAGCTGCGGTGGCGCGGTGGTGTGGGTCGCGGGGATGACCGCGTCCGCGGACAGGTAGCCGGTCGGGGCCGCGTCGTGGCCGTGCTCGAGCCCGACGTAGGTGTCGCCGAGCACGGTGTCCTGCCGGATGATCGCGGTGGTGTCCTCGGGAATCCGGGTGTCCGCCGCGATGCGTGCCCGGACCCGCACCGCCGATCCGGTCAGCTGTGTCGACAGCACTTGACCGATTCGCAGGCCGTCCATCATGACGTTCGCGCGGTCGGGAAGGTTCATGGCACTGGTGAATTCGAGCGTCAGGTCGTATCCGTCGCCGATGCTGGTGCCCGGCAGGGGCACCCGGTTCGGGTCGATCGCGCACGAGCTGCCGGCGAGCACCGTCGAGACCAGCACCGCGGCGGCGAGCACGGCCTTGGGGCCGATCCCGGTCGTCACTTGTTCTCCTTCGCCAGCGTCAGATCCAGCACGTTCGTGCCGTTCACCGTCGGGGGTTGCCAGCGCACGCCATCGCCCTTGGCGGTATTGCCGAGGAACGCGGCCACGCCTGGCAGCACGGCAAGGAATCCGCGAATGTCTTCCGCACGGGTGGCGGCGAAGTGGATGGCGTCGGCCGCGCGGTCGGCCAGCGGCCAGATGTCGCCGCCGTACCGGGCCTGGATCTCGTAGAGCATCTGGATCAGGGGACCCATGCCGCGGATCAGCCCGTCGACGCCGGGCCACGCCCCGTAGGTGAGGCTGGTGACATCGGTCGGCAGCACCTCCGCGATGTGGCGGATGGCGCCCCAGTTCGCCACGGCCTGATCGGTCAGCGGGGCGAGTGCGAAGATGATCGATCCGATATCGCCGACCATGCGGTCGGGGCCGGCCATGGCGCTCTGCGCGTCGATCATCAGCTGATGGGTGTTACCCCCTTGTCCCGCCAGCGCTCTGGACAGTCCATCGACCGCGTCCGCGACCGACCGGTTGTCCCCATCCGGGGCGACGTGATCGATGAAATCGGCTGCGGACCCGGTGATCTCGGACAGGCTCTTGGGGGTCGCGGTGTTCCGCAGCGCAATACAGTTCCCGCGTTCCAGCTTGGCACCCGACCCGTAGCTGCCGACCAGCTCCAGGCTGCGGTCGGCGAGGATGGACTTCGAGCGCGTCACCGCCTTGACATCCGCGGGATAGGAACGCCCGGAGTCCAGCTGGAAGGTGACGCGTACCTGTGCGCCCTGCGGCTCGATGCGGTCGACTTTCCCTACGTGATAACCCATTTGCGTGACCGGGTTGCCGACATAGAGCCCGACGGCGTCGGGCATGAGCGCGCAGTATCCGGAGTCGGCCGAGTGCGTGGAGCGGATCACAGTCACCGCCGTGCCGACCGCGACCGCCGCCGTCAGCGTCACCGCGCCGGCGGTGAAAGCCATTCTCTTCCGGTTCATCTCAGCACGCCCGTCCCGGCACGGGGACACACACCTGAGAAGCCAGCAGCTGCCCGCCGCCGAGCTGTGCGATGCCATCGGGAGTCAGCCAGGCGGCCAGCCGATCGCGCAGTGCGGACAGCCCGCCGATGGTCGGGTCCACGGCGCCCAGGAAATCGCCGAGGGCTTGCTTCGCCTGCGCCACGGCCGCGCGGACATCCTGCTTGTGGTCGAGGAAGTACTGTTCCTCGGGCAACAGCCGCGTCAGCACGTCGCCCACCAACTGATACGACTCGTTGAACCCGGCCCGATAGGTGTTGTAGGTGGCGAGCACCGTTTCGAGATCGCGGAGGAACTGGAACACGAAGTCCCGGTTGCTGTTGAACGCCGTGGTGTACTCCGACGCCAGACTTAGTGTGGTCCGGATCTGATCACGCTGCACGGACATCACCTTGGCCACGCTGTCCAGCCCGGCGACCAAGGAGCCCACCGAGTCGGGGGCGTGCTGCAAACCTGTTGCCAGCTGGGCGATGTCACCGTGCACCGGCGTGCCGTCGGTATTGTCGGTGACCGGGGGGACGTCCTGCAGGACATCCGCGATCGAATACGGCATCGTGACCCGTGACGCCGGAATCACCGTGTCTCCCAAAGGTTTCTCCCCGACGGGGACGATCGATACGTAGTAGCCGCCGACCGCGGTGAGCATGCGGACCTCGACGGTCGAATCGGCACCGACGAAGGCACTCGTGGGGACGTCGGCGTGAATGCGCACCGCGGTCGGCTCCAGCGTCACGCCGGTGACCTTCCCGACCGACACCCCCGCGATCCGGACGTCCTCGCCGCCGCGGATCGAGGCCGCGTCGGTCGTTTCGAATACCACGGGGTGGCGGCCCGGAGGATGGAGGTAGACGACGGTGGTGGTCACCAGGACGGCCACCGTGATACCGACGACCACGGACCCCAGGAGCTTTTCGTCGGATGCGATCCGCCGCAGGGTCCGGCGCATTGCGCGGCGCGTACGGGCGGAACTCATTCGGGCTTGCATATCGTCACCTTGCTGCCGCTGAGGAGGACCTTGACGGTGTCCGGCAGGTCGGCTGCTCCGTGTGAGCAGCCGAGCGCGGATCCCGTACCGGGCGTGGTCAGCCCGGGCACCTGCAGACCTTCGAACGTGTTGGGAAGCAACCGAATCGCCTCGGCCGCCTGATTCATGGACGAGAACGCCGACCCGAGCAGCTTGTCGATGTCGAGATCCTCCTGGAGGCCGAGCTGCGCGATGAGCCGTGCGACCGGCCGCATGAACAGCGGCCCGTAGAGGTCGGTCTTGCGGAATTCGTCGAGCACCGAGTTCGCCGCGAGCACCGTGATGTTCAGGCTGCGCAGAAACTGGATGACATTGGCGGACTTGCCGCCGATCGACGAGTCGATGCGCGACATGTTGTCGACGAGGGTGGAGATCAGCTGCTGGCGGTCGCGCGCCTGGTCGGCGAGCTTGCGCAGGCTGTCGAGCATCGGCGCCAGACCCGTGCCGTCACCTTGCAGCACGGTCAGCGCGTTCTCGGTGAAGGTATTGATCTCCTGCGGGCTCAGGGTTCGCAGCACCGGCTGTAAACCGTTGAACAGCCGGGTGATATCGAACGAGGGCTGGGTCCGGTCGGTCGCCAGATGGGTCACCGGTCCGCCGGCGTCCGCCGGCACGGACAGATCGACATAGCGAATGCCCGTCAGATTCTGGTATTTCACGGCCAGCTGCGCATTGGACGTCAGGTGATAGGGAGAGGCCAGCGACAACGTCACTCGCGCGAGACTGCGTCCGTGGTCACGGATGATCGAGATATCGCGCACCTTGCCGATCTGCAGGCCGCGCATCCGGACATCGGAATCCTGGTGTAGCCCCGAGACATCGGTGAAATCCGCCGTCGCCGTGGCCGTCGTCCCCTCGACCGGCCGGCGGATCGCAGTGATCACCAGCGACAGCAGGACGAACGCGACCACGGCGGCGATCCCGAGCCGGATGAGGTAGCCGGTGATGATGCGGCGATGATTCATCGGCCTGCCCCCGGCGCCGCGGGCAGCATGCCCAGGGGAGCCGCGAGCGCGGGCAGCCGGTCCAGCACCACACGCAATTGCAGTGTGCGCGTGGCGCCGGCGCCGGAGAACGCGCGGTCGTACTGGTCCACCAGGGTTTGCAGCTTCCCGGCCAGGCTGCCGTTGGCGAGCACGCCGGGAATGGTGTCGGTGATCTCCTGCACGGCCTTCACGACCGGGGTGAGTTCGTCACCATGCGAGGCGAGCAGCTTTCCGGCCGCGCCGAACAGGCTTCCGCTGGCCAGGCCGAGTCCGGCGGAAGCGTGGTCGAGGAGGGGATCGTTGGTCCCCAGACTGCCGTCGGGGAGGTGGTGATAGTCGAGGTCGTAGACGCCGTAGAGCCCCGCGGTGGTTTCGCGCAGGAATACGGGCAGCACGTCGGCCACGTCGTTGAACGCGCTCAGCGATGAACTCGGCAGTGCCCGCTGGGTTTTCGCGATGCGATCGGCCAGCACGATGCCGGTGCGGATCATCGGGTTCAGGCCGTCGGTGTAGCGCACCACCTTGTCGAGGGTGGTCATCATCTCCTGTGTCAGTGTCCCGTCGACCACCAGCGACCCTCGTTCGATCATGGTCGACATCGAGTAGTCGCCCAGTGGATTCCGGCGCAGCAGCAGGCCCGTAGTCAGCTGCCGTCCGCCCGTGCCCCCGATGAGATTGACGGCGGTGACGCCGAAATAGTTCTCGGGCCGGTAGTCGATATCGAAAGCGTCGGTCAGCCCGGAGATCCGGCTCGATTGCAACGCCACGGTGAGCCGCACTCGCTCGCCGTCGATCCGGTCGAGCGCGGTGATCGTGCCGACCGGTACGCCGTGCAGCATCACGTGCGTTCCCGACGAGATGCCCGGAGCCACATACGGTGTGTCTATGCGCATGACGACCAGACCGTCGTCGCGATCGAGCCGGTGCACGACGATACCGAGCACGGCCAGCATCACCGTCACTGTGACGACGACGGCGGCGGCCAGGGACAGTGCGCGGCGCTGGGTGCGGTCGGTGCCGCGGATGAAGTCCTGATGCATGGGTCAGCCCTTGAACTCCATGACGGGGCTCAGGCCCCAAATCGATACGGACAGAATGAAATTGAGAGTCACGATGAGAATCAGGCTCATCCGGATCGCCCGCCCGGACGCCGATCCGACCCCGGCGGGCCCGCCCTCGGCGAAGTAGCCGAAATAGCAGTGCACGAAGGTGACGGCAATGCAGAACACGACGGCCTTCAGCAGGGAGAACGCCACTTCGCCCACGTCGAGGAACTGCCCGAAGTAGTGGTCGTAGGTGCCCGGCGCCTCGTGCCGGAACAGTTTGACGACCGTCCCGCCGGTCACGAAGCTGACCACCAGGGCCAGCAGATAGGACGGGATGACGCACAGCATCCCGCCGATCAGCCGGGTGCCCACCACGAACGGAATCGCCTGCAGGCCGAGCGCTTCGGTGGCATCGATCTCCTCGGAGATGCGCATGGCGCCGATCTCGGCCGTCATCCGGCATCCGGCCTGGGCGGCGAAGCCGATGCCGGTGAGAATGGGCGCGATCTCGCGAATATTGGCGAACGAGCCGATAATGCCGCTCAGCGCGCCGAACCCGAGCAGGTTGAGCGCGTCGTAGGCCTGGATCGCGATGGCGATGCCGACCGAGAGTCCGAGCAGCAGCATCAGGCTCACCACGCCGCCGTCGACGACCAGTGAGCCGCGCCCCCAGGCCATGCTGTGCATGGTCTTGAGTGTCTGATGCCGGTACATCCGCACGGTCTTCGGCAGCAGATAGGTCGTCTTGGCGACGAACAGTGCGCCACGGCCGATTTCGGTGCAGAACTGCGCGGCGCCATGGCGGACGGGGCGTAGCGCGGCGGTGATCCGGGGAGCCGGGGTGTACTTCGTAGCGGTCATCGTCACGACACCTGGGCGGGGAAGAACATCGACTGGAACTGTGTGAACAACAGATTGGTGAGGAAGATGGCCACCACGCTGAGCACGACCGAGGCATTGACCGCGTCGGCGACGCCGCGGGGACCGCCCTTGGCCTCGAGGCCGCGCAGGCTCGCGACCAGCACCACGATGGCGGCGAACGCTACGGCCTTGGCGATGGCGAAGACCACGTCGGTCACCGTGGCGAAGGCCCCCAGCGACTGCCAGAAGCTGCCCGGCACCAGGCCGTTGACTGAGACGGCGATGAACAACCCGGCGAAGACGCCCGCCGAGATGATGACCGTGCACAGAATCGGCGAGATCAGGATCATGGCCAGGAAGCGCGGCATCACCAGGCGCTCAACAGGATCGATGCCCATGACGCGCATGGCGTCGGTTTCCTCACGGATGGTACGTGAGCCGAGATCCGACGCCACCGCCGAGGCGGCGGCCCCGCTCATGAGCAGGCCCGTCGCCATCGGCGCGCCCTGGCTGATGACGCCCAGCCCGCTGGCCGCGCCGGCCAGCGAGTTCGCGCCCACCTGGCCCATGAGCCCGCCGACCTGGACCGACACCTCGGCGCCGATCGGGATCGCCATGAGCAGGGCCGGCAGCGCGGTGACCTTCAGCAGCGTCCACGTCTGCGTGAGCAATTCGGTGAGCGGAAGCCGGCCGCGCACGATGTCGACCGCGCTGTAGGCGAGGACGGCGGCGGCGAGCTGTGCGGTTCGGCCGATGGTTCCGAGGCTCCGTTCGGCCTTGGTGGTGAAGAACTGTACGAGCGGCGTCGCTGCCGTATCACTCATTCGGTGGCACCTTGCTGGCTGTTCGCGGATGGAGATGCCTCGAGGCGGCGGGTCTCCGAGCGTCGAGAGTGGGGACACACCCGGGACTCAACTGTGTCGGCGGTCACCCGAGGTGGCGATCACGATGCCACACCGCGACCGATGGGCGCAAGCAAATGCGCACAAGTTACATGTAGTTGCTACGCATATGCGTTTAAATTGCACGGCAATACTCTTATTTGCGTCGGATCACACCAGTATCTCCTGCGCATTCATATCGGTCAGTCGTCCGATACCGAGATGGCCAGGCTCGGGCAGGCTGCCGCGGCGAGCTCGGCCAGTGGTCGCTGATCCTCGGTCGGGTCGGCGGTGAGGATCGTCGTGCCGTTCTCGTCGAAGTCGAACAGTCCTTCCGAGACGGCGATGCATTGCCCGTGGCCGTCGCAGAGTGAGCGGTCGATCGAGATTTCCATGAGTTCTCCCTGCTGGGTCGGTGGTGATACAAATGTTATTGAAACAGCATATTCAGTAACATGGAAGGGCCTCATGAACACTTCGACCCGACCGCTGCGCGTGGCTGTCGTGGGCGCCGGACCCGCCGGCATCTACGCCGCCGACGCGCTGATGAGGTCCGACGCCTCGGTGAGCATCGACCTCTACGAGCGCATGCCCGCGCCCTTCGGGCTGCTGCGCTACGGTGTCGCGCCCGACCATTCGCGGATCAAGGCCATCGTGGCCGCGCTGCACAAGCTGCTCGACAAGCCACAGGTGCGGCTGCTCGGCAATATCGACGTCGGCGTCGACATCACGCTCGGCGACCTGCGGTCGTTCTACGACGCGGTGGTCTATGCCACGGGCGCGAATTCCGATCGGGCGCTGCCCATCCCGGGCATCGACCTCGAATGTTCTTACGGTGCTGCGGATTTCGTCTCCTGGTACGACGGCCATCCCGATGTGCCGCGCACCTGGCCGCTGGACGCGAAGAAGGTCGCTGTTCTCGGGGTCGGCAATGTGGCCCTCGATGTCGCCCGGATCCTGGCAAAGAGTGCCGAGGAGCTGCTCCCGACGGAAATCCCGCCGAATGTCCACGCGGGCTTGTGTGCGAATCAGGCCGTCGAAGTGCACGTCTTCGGCCGTCGCGGTCCCGCCCACGCCAAATTCACCCCACTCGAGCTGCGCGAGCTCGATCATTCCCCGACCATCGAGGTCATCGTGGACCCGGCCGACCTCGTGTACGACGAGGCCGCCCTCGCGTTGCGGCGGAGTTCCAAACAGGTGGATCTCATCTGCAACACACTCGAGCAGTGGGCGGCGCGGGAACCCGGCGACCGGCCGCATCGGCTGTACCTGCACTTCTGCGAGAACCCGGTCGAGATCCTGGGTGACGGGGACGGCCGCGTCCGGGCGCTGCGGACCGAACGGACCCGGCCCGGCGGTGCCGAAGTCGTTGCGGCAGAGGCGAATCAAGCCGAGTGGGAGGTGCAGGCCGTCTATCGGGCCATCGGCTATCTGTCCGAACCTGTGGCGGGGGTGCCGTTCGACGAAGGCGCGGGCGTCATTCCCAACGAGGCGGGCCGGGTGCTCGCCGACCCCGGCGCCGACGCCCCCGAACGGCGGTATCTGCCCGGTGTCTATGTCACCGGATGGATCAAACGGGGTCCGGTGGGACTCATCGGGCACACCAAAGGTGATGCGAGCGAGACGATTTCGTCGTTGCTCGCCGATGTGGACCGTTTCGTCCGGCCCGAGCAGCCACAGCCCGAGGCGGTTGTCGCGCTCCTCGAGGGCCGGGGTATCGCCTTCACCACCTGGTACGGCTGGCAGCTGCTCGACGCCTATGAGCGGGACCTGGGCGCCGACGAAGGGCGGGAGCGGGTCAAGGTCGTCGAGCGCGACGTCATGGTCGCGGTCAGCCGGTCGTCCGCCGGGGCCGGAGATTGTCGTGTCAGTATCGAACCATGATGTCGGCCGATACCCGCAGCGCCCTCGAGTCCTTCCTCGCCATTGCCGAAGGCGGCGAGGTCAAGGTGCCCGAGAGCCGGACCGATATCGCCATCCTCGCCGCGGCGGCGGCGGTGATCAGCGAGAACGGTGAACGCAATCTCACCATCGACGCGGTGGCCGAACGGGCCGGATTCACCCGGATGACCGTCTTCCGGCGCTTCGGCAGCCGGGAACGGCTGGTGCAGGCGACCTACGCCCACGAACTGCGCACCGTGCTCGATCGGATCGCGACCGCGGCGGACTCGGCGCACAACCGGCTCGATCGTGCCGAAACCGTCGTCCGGCAGCTGATCTCCGTGGCCCAGGGCAATTCGATCTTCCAGCGGCTGGCTCAGGTCGAGCCGGCGGCGATCGTGAACGCGTGGCGCGGGACCGAGCTCGACGGCCAGGCCTGGGGCGCGGGATTGATCTCGCACCTGTTGCAGGACGAGCAGCTCGATGATCCGCTGGCGGCCGACGAGGCGGACTTCGTGGGTGACGTCCTGATGCGACTGGTCGTGTCGCTGCTGCTGGCGCCGGTCGCGCCGACTCATCCGGTGGCCTCCGACCAGCGGGCCTTCGTGCGCAAGATCGTCGAACGCGTGTTGCCGCACTAGCCATTTCGACCCGCGGCCCACGGGCCGGCGACTCGCTCGCCGCGCTCGGGGGCCTTGATGTGACGCCCGATACATGTTACCAATACATCATGAGCAGTAACATTAGTAACGCAACGGTGGTGGTACTCGCCGACCCCGCAATCCAGCTGCCGGGCGAGGGTGCGATCCCACTCCCGCCCGAACTGCACGCCAATCAGACGGCCGCGTGGATCGTGATCGTCCTGCTGTACGCGGGCGCGGCCGCGGCGGTGGGCTGGGCGGCGTGGAAGCTGTTCCGCCACCGCGAGGTACTACCGTCGATGCTGGTCGTGGCTGGTTTTATCGCGGCCAATATCGAGCCCCTCGGTGACCAGGCGGGCCTGGTCAAGTACGCGGCCGACATCCCGTGGTTCCACTACTCGATCATGGGACGCTCGATGCCGGCCTTCATCCTGGTCGGCTGCATGCCGTATGTGGCGGTGGGCGGGTACTACGCCTATCACTACATCGCCGAGGGCCGGTCGCTGCGGGACATCTTCATGCTGTCGGCCGTCTACGTGGGCGTGCCCGAGATCGTCGCCGAGATGCTGCTGCACCACTGGGGGATCATCGTCTACTACGGCGACAATCCGACCCGCATCCTGGGCATCCCCCTGTACTCCATCGTCCAGAACACCACCCTGCTGCCGGTCTACGGCATCGTCATCTATTTCGGTGTGCGCTATCTGCGTGGGGCGCAACTGTTCTGGATGATCCTGTTCATCCCCGCGCTCACGATCGGCTACATCCTGGGCGTGAGCTGGCCCGTCTACCAGGCCGTGCAGTCCTCGGCGCCATGGCCGATCACGTGGGCCGCGGGCCTGATCGTCTGCGTCACCTCGCTGGCCGTCACCTACGCGCTGCTGCAGATTCCCGTCCTGCGTGAACTGCGTGAACGCGCCGTGACCGCACCCGATGGCGGCTATGCCACCGCCGCCGACATCGTCTGAAAATCGTTGTGAAGGAAGGTATTCCCATGGTTTCGGCCAATTCCGCCCAGGATCGAACCGGCCTGGGTCTCGTCGCGCCCGCGCCGCCCGGACCCCGCGGCTGGGCCGCACTGGAAATGTGGCGGGGCATGGTGATCGACCCCTATCTCTACCCGGGGAAGATCACCGAGAAGTACGGTGACGTCGTCTCGCTCCCGGTTCCCGGCGCCGATATCGTGCTGCTCGGCTCCCTCGACCACATCAATCACGTCCAGGTCGGCAATGCCGCCAACTACAAGCGCGCGTTCTGGGTCACCGAGTACGAGAAGCCGGTCGAGCACGAGTTCCGGTTCTTCGCCTTCGACGACGCCGACTGGGCGCGCGGCCGCCGGATGATGAAGCCGCATCTCACCAAGAAGTCGCTGCTCGATCTGGAATCGCTGTTCGACGAGGCGATTTCGGAGCAACTCGACCACTGGGAGCGGTTGGCCGACACCGGCGAGACCTTCGATCTGCAGCGCCGGATGAAGGTGCTGACGGTCGCGGTCCTGTTCAACGCTCTGTTCTCGCGCCGGCTCACCGAGGCCCGGCTGCAGTGGGTCATCGACCACCTGATCGACATCATGGGGGCCATGACCGCGCGCACCCTGATGTGGTCGGTGCCGACCCAGATTCCGCGGCTGTGGGAGCGGCGCGGTATTCGGGCGCAGCGCGAACTCGATCTGTTCCTGACCGACATCGTCGCCGAGCGGCGTGCCAACCCCACCGACAGCGGCGACATGCTCAATGTGCTGCTCGCCGCGACCTATGACGACGGCACCCCACTAGAGGACGACAAGGTGCTCGCGGAAATGGTGGGCCTGGTCGTCGGCGGGTTCGACACCACCTCCGCCGCACTGACCTGGACCTTCGGTCAGGTCGCCCGGCATCCCGAGGTGGAGGAGCGGCTGTTGTACGAGCTCGACTCCGCCGGGGGCGGCTCGCTCTCGCCCACCGAAACCAGCAATCTGGTCTATGCGCGTGCGTGTTTCGACGAGGCGCAGCGGTTGCAGGGCGGGCTGGTCATCAATCCGAAGGTGGCCATCGACGACGATGTGATCGGCGGCTACCGCATCACGGCGGGCACCACGGTGGTCAGCTCCAACATCTCGATCCAGCGCGACCCTCGGTACTGGGACGACCCGGCGCGGTACAACCCGGACCGCTGGCTGGACCGCACGGTCCGGCGTGACGCGTACATCCCGTTCGGTCGCGGTGCCCGGCTGTGCCTGGGCATGCACATGGCCTACATCGAGGGCACGCACACCGTGGCGGGCGCATTCAAACGCTTTCGGGTCGAGGTGGATCCGCGCCACCGCCTGGAGCCCAAGTACCGGATGACGGTGGAGATGAAGAACGGGCTGCCGGTCAAACTGGTCAAGCGGGGCTGAGCCCGGCTACACCACCCAGGACCACAAATAGGTGTGTTTGGTCGTGGTGAACGCCTCGAACGTCTCGATCCGGCGGATGCCGGGCAGCAGCGCGATCTCGTTGAGCAACGCCGAGAGCAATGCGGCCCGCGTCGGTGCGAAGGCGGTCGCGATGAAGTCGAATTCGCCGAGGGTCCGGCTCAGTTGCGGGAGATCGGCGCGGGCGAGCAGTGCGCCCGCGGCCTCGTCGAATCGGCCGTCGCGGACAGTGATTCCGACGAAGGCGTATGCCCCGATCCCGAATTGGGAGATATCCGATACCGCCTGGATCCGGATCACGTTGTCCGCCAGCAGACGTTTGATCCGGGACCGTACGGTGCCTTCGGAGATATCGAGTTCCGCGGCGATGCTGCGGTTACTGCGGCGGGCGTCGACCTGGAGGTTGTCGATGATCGCGAGATCGAGTTCATCAGCGGTGTCGCTTGGCCGGGCAGTCGGTACCGTACCCGGGTCCACCGACAGCAACCCCCAGTCGGAGTCGAACCGGAGCACATCGAGCACCGGGTATCCGCGCACCTGGTCGACGCCGGGGATGCTGGCCAGCGTCACGCCCAGCAACTCGGCCAGATGGGTGCGGTCGCGACCCAGGATGGGCACGATCAGATCGTGACGGCCGGTGGTGATCGTGACGGAGATGCTTTCCGGTAGCGCGGCCACGTCGGCGGCGATCTGCAGGGCGGGGCGTTCACTGACGTTCAGAGCGGCGAAAGCGAACTCCCGGTGCCCGAATACTCGCATGTCCGTCACCGCGACGACCCGCATGACGTCGCACTCCTCCAGGCGGCGGATGCGCGCGGCCACCGTTATCTCGTTGATGCCCAAGGCATTCGCCAGCGAACGGTTGGTCTCGCGGCCGTCGACGCGCAGGCGGGCGAGCAGGGCGCGATCGAGCTCGTCCAGCGGTTCGACGTCGACGCGGGTCATGGCAGCGAGTATCGCAGAACTCGTGCCCGCGCCGGTCAACGCGCCGGCCGAGTATCTGAGTGGTGCTCAGAAATCCAATATTCCTGGGCTGGTTAATTCGTGTGGATGGTGCGTTGACCACTTGAGATCAGCGCAGTTACAGTCATGAATGGCACTCGGAAATGAATGAGTGCCACTCATGAAAGGGCCCTGATGGCTGAAGCATTCATCTACGACGCCATCCGCACCCCACGCGGAAAAGGCAAGAAGACCGGTGCGCTGTACACGGTCAAACCCATCGACCTGGTGACCGGGTTGATCAAGGACCTGCTCGCCCGGCATCCGCAGCTCGATCCGGCCGTGATCGACGACGTGATCCTCGGCGTCGTCAGCCCGGTCGGCGACCAGGGCGCGGATATCGCCAAGATCGCCGCGCTGGCGGCCGGATTGCCGCCCACCACCGCGGGCGTGCAGGTCAACCGCTTCTGCGCCTCGGGTCTGGAGGCTGTGAACACGGCGGCCCAGAAGGTCGCATCCGGTTGGGAGTCACTGATTCTGGCCGGTGGCGTGGAATCCATGTCGCGGGTGCCGATGGGGTCCGACGGCGGCGCGTACGTGCTGGATCCGGCGACGAACTACGACGGCCACCTGGTGCTGCAGGGCATCGGCGCCGATCTGATCGCCACCACCGAGGGCTTCGATCGCGGCGATGTCGACGCCTACGCGGCCCGCTCGCATCAGCGGGCCGCGGCGGCCTGGTCGGGCGGGTACTTCGTGAAATCCGTTGTGCCGGTGCGAGACCGGACCGGGCAGGTGATCCTGGACCACGACGAGCTGCTGCGTCCGGAGACCACGGTCGAGACCCTGGCGGCGCTGCCGCTGTCCTTCGGCACACTCGGGGAGCTCGGCGGGTTCGATGCCGTCGCGCTGCAGCGGTACCACTGGGTCGAGCGGATGAATCACGTTCACCACCCTGGCAATTCGTCGGGCATCGTCGACGGCGCGTCGCTGGTGCTGATCGGCAGTGAGCAGGTCGGCAAGGAATTCGGGCTGACGCCGCGCGCCCGGGTCGTCGCCACGGCGGTGTCCGGTGCGGAACCGACGATCATGCTGACCGGTCCCACACCGGCGGCCCAGAAAGTGCTGGCCAAAGCGGGACTGACCGTCGACGACATCGACCTGTTCGAACTCAACGAGGCCTTCGCGGCGGTGGTGCTGAAGTTCCAGAAGGACCTCGGCATTCCGGACGACAAGATCAACGTGAATGGCGGGGCCATCGCCATGGGGCATCCGCTCGGCGCGACCGGCGGCATGCTCGTCGGCACGGTGGTCGACGAACTGGGGCGGCGCGGTGCCCGGCGCGCGCTCGTCACCCTGTGCGTCGGCGCGGGCATGGGCATCGCAACTATCGTCGAAAGGGTCTGACACATGCCGGACATCAAGTGGGACACCGATTCCGAGGGCATCGTCACGCTGACGATGGACGCCGAGGGCGCGTCGGCCAATACCCTCACCGAGCACTTTCAGCGCGAGTTCACCGACGTGGTGGCGCGGCTGGGCCGGGAACGGGAATCGATCACCGGCGTGATCCTGACCTCGGCGAAGAAGACCTTCTTCGCCGGGGCGGACCTGAATCGCATCCTCGCTACGGACCTGGCCGCGGTGCCCGCTCTGGCGGGTGAGCTGAACCTGATGAAGGCCAACCTGCGCAGGCTCGAGACGCTCGGTCTGCCGGTGGTGGCCGCCATCAACGGTGCGGCGCTCGGCGGGGGATACGAGCTCGCGCTGGCCTGCCACCACCGCATCGCGCTCGACGTTCGCGGCAGCGAGATCGGTTTGCCCGAGGTGACTCTCGGCCTGCTGCCCGCCGCCGGCGGCGTCACGCGCACCGTGCGCATGTTCGGTGTGCAGCAGGCGCTGACCCAGATCCTGTTGCAAGGTCAGCGCCGCAAGCCCGCAGCGGCCCTGCAGGCCGGGCTGGTCGACGAGCTCGCCGCGACCCCCGAGGAACTGCTTGCCAAGGCCCGCTCCTGGATCAAGGCGAATCCGGATGCGCAACAGCCCTGGGACACAAAGGGTTACCGCATTCCCGGCGGAACCCCCGCCGTGCCCGCCTTCGCGGCCAACCTGCCTGCGTTCCCCGCGAATCTGCGCAAGCAGCTCAAGGGGCAGCCGATGCCCGCGCCGCGCGCGGTCCTGGCCGCCGCCGTGGAGGGCACCCAGGTCGAGATCGACGGTGCCTTCCTCATCGAGACCCGCTACCTGATGGAGCTGGTCACCGGGCCGGTCGCGAAGAACATGATCCAGGCGTTCTTCTTCGACATGCAGACGATCACCAAGGGTTCCGCGCGTCCCGACGGCTATCCGGTGACTACGTTCGAGAAGGTCGTGGTGCTGGGTGCGGGCATGATGGGCGCGGGCATCGCTTACTCGCAGGCGCGGGCGGGCATGCGGGTCGTGCTGAAGGACGTCTCCATCGAGGCTGCCGAGAAGGGCAAGGACTACTCGAAGCGGTTGCTGGACAAGGCGGTTGTCACAGGGCGGATGACCGTCGAGCAATGCGACGAAATTCTGGATCGCATCCATCCGACCGCCGACTACGCCGACTGCGCGGGTGCGGACCTGGTGGTGGAGGCGGTGTTCGAGGATCCGGCGCTGAAGCGGGCCGTCTTCGCCGATGTGGAGCAGGTGCTGAAGCCGGACGCACTGCTGGGATCGAACACCTCTACGCTGCCGATCACCGAACTGGCGCAGGGTGTTTCGCGTCCGGAGGACTTCATCGGACTGCACTTCTTCTCGCCGGTGGACAAGATGCCGCTGGTCGAGATCGTCGTGGGGGAGAAGACCAGCGACGCGGCGCTGGCCAAGGCCATCGACTACACCTTGGCCATCAAGAAGACGCCGATCGTGGTCAACGACAGCCGGGGCTTCTTCACCAGCCGGGTCATGGCCGGATTCCTCTTCGAAGCGGTCGCCATGCTGGGCGAGGGCATCAGCCCGGTCTCGATCGAACAGGCCGGGGTCCAGGCCGGATTCCCCTCTCCGCCACTGCAAGTCCTCGACGAACTCACCCTCACCCTCCCGCTGAAGATCAACAATCTGATGCGCGAGGCGTTCGAAGCGCAGGGCAAGGTGGTGACCGGCGTCGAAGCCGGCCCGGTGCTGGAACGCCTCGTCACCGAGCACCACCGCGGCGGCCGATCCACCGGCGCCGGCTTCTACGACTACGACAGCGACACCGGCAAGCGCGTCGGCCTGTGGCCCGGCCTGCGCGAAATCTTCGGTGGCACCACCGAGATTCCGTTCGAGGACATGAAAGAGCGCATGCTCATCCTCACCGCGCTCGAAACAGTCCGCTGCTTCGACGAAGCCGTCCTGCGCTCGGTCCCCGAAGCCAATATCGGCTCGATCCTCGGCATCGGCTACCCCGCCTGGACCGGTGGAGTCATCCAGTACATCAACCAATACGACGGTGGCGTCCCAGGTTTCGTAGCCCGAGCCACCCAACTGGCCGACCGCTACGGCTCCCGCTTCCAGCCCCCGGCCAGCCTGACCGACCTGGCCGCATCCGGAAAACCCTTCGAATAGCCAGCATGGGCGGCGGCAATAGCCGCCGCCCATCGCGGACGAGACTTGTTGTGGTTCAGCGCTTCTGTTGTCGACCGATCCTGGCAATCCGTACCCTCGATAGTGGCCGGTGGTCGAACCTGGCGCAGGGGGGAATGATGAGCGCGCGATTGCTCGGGGCTGCGGCGCTGACAACGTTCGTCGGCGCGGCGCTGCTGGACACGGCTTTTGCCTGGTCCCCGGAGCCTTGGCTCGTCTGGCCGGGAGCTGTGCTGTTCGTGGCAGGAATAGTGGGGATGTTCGTTCTTGTTCCGTGAACTGACTCCACCGCGAGCCTGTTCGAGTCAGTAGGTACGGGGTCCGCGCTTTTCCACCATGTCGGCGATCTCGGTGAAACCTGGTGGGGGCCAGGGGTGGGCGAGGTTGTCGCGGGCGCCGTCGAGGGTGAGGACGGTGCCGGAGAGGTAGTCGCCAGCGGGGGAGGCGAGATAGGTTATGAGCCAGGCGAATTCGGATTCGGTGCCGTAGCGGCCGAGGGGGATGGTGGTGAGGGCGGCTTCTGTTACGCCGGGTGGGTATTTGCCGCGGAGGGCGCTGGTGTTCATGTGGCCGGTGGCCACGGCGCACAGGCGTATTCCGAAGCGGGCCCATTCGACCGACAGGGTGCGGGTCAGGTTTTCTACCGCGGCGCGGGCGGCGGCGGAGTGGGCCAGGCCCGGGAAGCCGTGGTGGGGGGATAGGGTGACGTTGAGGATCTTGCCGCGGGTTTGGGGGATCATGGCTTTCGTGGCGGCGGCGTGGGTCATCAGCCAGGTGCCCATGATGTTCAGGTCGAGGACGGTGCGGAAACCCTTGGGGGTGATGCGTTCCGCGGGGCACATGAATTGGCCGCCGGCATTGTTGACCAGGGTGTCGACGCGGCCGTGGCGTTCGACGACCGTGTCGAAGAAGTCGTCCACGGCGTACTCGTCGCGGATGTCGAGGGGGTATGCGGCGGCTGTGGCGCCGAGTGCGGCGATGGCGGCGGCGGTGTCGATGATCGGTTCGGGGCGGCGGCCGCACACCACGACGGTGGCGCCGCAGCGCGCCAGTTCGAGCGCTGCGGCGCGGCCCAGTCCGGTGCCCGCGCCGGTCACGACGCAGACCTGACCGGCCAGGACCTCTGGGGCGAAGATCCGGGAAGTCACGCGAAGCCGTCCATGCTCGACAGCACGCGCATCATCACCTCGTCGGCGCCGCCGCCGATGGACAGCAGCCGGCTGTCGCGGAAGAAGCGGGCGGTCCAGGTTTCCTCGATGTAGCCGATGCCGCCGTGCACCTGGACACACCAGTCGGCGACCTGGCGGGACAGGCGGCCCGCCTCGAGTTTGGCGATGGTCGCCATGCGGGTGACGTTGCCGCCGTCCATGAACTGCTCGGCGATGGCATGGTTGTAGACGCGCAGCATGTCGACCCGGGTCGCGAATTCGGCGTACTGGTAGGCGAGATACTGCTGGGAGCTGAGCGGCTGCCCGAATATTTTGCGCTGCTTGGCGTAGTCGCGGGTGCGTTCGAGGGCGATCGTCATCGTGGTCGGCACCGAGTAGCAGCCCCACATGCGCTCCATGACGAACTGCTCCATCTGCTGCTGGAAGCCGCGGCCGATGGAGCCGATGGTGTTGGAGACCGGGACGCGCACGTCGTCGAAGGACAGCACCCCGGTGTCGGATGCGCGCATGCCGAGCTTGTCCAGTTTCTTGGCCACCGTGAAGCCGGGGGTGTTCGTCGGCACGATGATCTGGCTCATGCCGCGGTAGCCGCCCTCGTCGGAGGTGCGGACCAGCACACACAACCAGTCGGCCTGAACGGCGTTGGTGATGAAGATCTTCGAACCGTTGATGATCCAGTCGCCGCCGTCGCGGCGGGCGTGGGTGCGCAGTCCCGCCACGTCGGAACCGGCGTCCGGTTCGGTGATGGCGACGGCCGCGATCATCTCGCCGCGCATGGCCGGCGCCAGGTACGCCTGCTTGAGTTCGCGGGTGCCGTACTTGTGCAGTGACGGGGTGGCCATCGCGTTGTGCACGCCGAATGCCATGGGGAACGAACCGTTCTCGACGCGGCCCAGCTCCTCGGCGAGCACCAGTGTGAACAGGTGGTCGGCGCCCTGGCCCCCGTATGCGGGATCGTAGTCCAGACCGACGAAGCCCAATTTCGCCATCTCGGAGATCAATTCGTGCAGCGGCATGATGCCCGCCGCTTCCCACTCGTCGATGTGCGGGTTGATCCGCTGCTCGACGAATCGGCGGACGGAGTTGCGGAACTGGTCGTGCTCAGGAGTGAAGACAGGCATAGGTCACCTATTCGTTCGAAGTGAGATCGGCAGAAGCCAATTGGAGAAACTGCGCCGCGGGAATGTGCACCGGCATATCCAGCAGCTGCTGCGCGGCCGCCTTGCCCTGCGGGTCCACCCGCAGGGAGAGCGTCCCGCCCGCGCCGAGCCCTCGGCGCAGCAGGAAATTGACGCCGTGGATGCCGGGCAGGGCGTACCGCTCCACCCGGGCTGCGCCGAAATGCGCCAGCCACTGCGCGACGCGGGCGGCGGTGACCTGGCGGTGAATGAGCGGCTCGAGTGCCGGATCCCGGGCGATGATGCCGATATTCACGTCGGCGCCCTTGTCGCCGCTGCGCCCGTGGGCGATCGCGATCAACGGGACCTCGACGGTCTCCCCATCGAATACGGAGTTCTCCCAGCCGTCCGGGGTTGCTTCCGGCACATCGGTTCCCTGCGGCCGGTCGATGGCGCGGCACCGCCCGACCGGGACGTCGCGCGGATCGATCGACCGGCCATCGATCAGGACGGACGCGGTCACGGTGTCGCGGGGCACGAGGAAGCTGTCGAGGCGCAGCACCGGCGACGGCTTCGGCAGCGCGCCGCCACCGCCCATGCCGGGCGGCCCGGACAGTCCCATGCAGGGGAATTCGCGAATGAACGCGCTGAGGGCGGCGGGGTCGTCGTGGTGGACAGCGACGCGGATCATGACCTCGCGTGCGGTGGGCCGGGCGGCGTGCGGGCCGTAGGTGTCCTCGGCCCCGATGATATCGATGTGCTCGGCCCGGAAGTCCGCGAAACCTCGCGCGGACAACAACTTCCGGCCGCGGGTCAGCAGGTCGGCGGCGACCCGGCGGGCCTTGGGCACGGCATCGCGGCCGCCGAGGAAGATGAGGATCTGGGCGCGGGACCCGTCGGGCACCTGGGCGCAGGCCTTCAGCGTCGGGGTCGGGCGCAGTCCGCGCGCGCCGCTCACCCGGACCCGATTCGGGCCGGTCTCCTCGACCCGCACCTGCGTCCAGTCGCACACGACATCCGGCAGCAGATAGGCGGCCGGGTCGCCGATCTCGTACACCATCTGCTCGGTGACGGTCCGGCGGTCGACGAGTCCGTCGGTGCCCTCCGGCGTGGTGACGGTGAAGGCGCCGTCGGCGGTCACCTCGGCGATCGGGTAGCCGCTCGTGGCCCAGCTGGTCGTGGACTGCCAGTCGGTGAGCAGACCGCCCGTGGACTGCGGGCCGCATTCGAGCAGGTGCCCGGCCAGGCTGCCCTGCGAGAGCTGGTCGAAATCATCTACAGCCCAGTCGAATTCGTGGATCAGCGGGCCGAGGACCAGTGCGCTGTCGGCGCAGCGTCCGGTGATGACGATATCCGCGCCCGCGTCCAGCGCGGCCGCGATGGGCCGCGCGCCCAGATAGGCGTTGAAACTGACCGGATTATCCGGAACCGCTGTGCCCCTGCTCATTTCGAGAAGCTCGGACGAGCGGAGGGTATCCAGGGCGGGCATCAGGTCATCGCCGGTGACCGTCGCTATCGAGACATCGACGCCGGCCCGGGCGGCCGCCGCGTACAGCACAGCGGCGGCGGCTTCCGGATTGATGCCACCGGCATTGGTGATCACCCGGATACCTCGGGACCGGAATTCGGCCAGGTTCGCGGCGATGATCGCGATGATGTCGCGGGCATACCCCTGGTCGGGATCCTTCATCCGAGCCTTGGTCAGCACCGCCATGGTGATCTCGGCGAGGGCCTCGTAGATGAGGTAGTCGCACCGCCCGTCGGCCAGCAGCTGCGGTGTGGCGAGGTACGAGTCGCCCCACATGCCCGCCGCACCGCCGATGGTGACGACCTTCCCGGCGGCTGCGCCGGCTGTTCGCTCGCTGCGCTCGCTCATGCGGTGTACCCGAACATCTTCGCGGCCCAGTCGGCGAGCGGCTCGCTGGCACCGCCCCCGATGCGGAAGATCCGCGCATCCCGATAATGACGTTCGACTTCCGTCTCGCGCATGAACCCCATGCTTCCGTGTAGTTGGGCGGCCTGGTCGACGACATACGAGCAGGCATCGGCCGCGGCGATCTTGGCCAGGCAGGTCTCGGCGACGAGCTGCTCGCCCGCGTCGTAGCGGGCCGCGATCGCGTGGGCGTAGGTCCGGGCCAGTTCGATGCGCTGGCGCATCTCGACCAGCTTGTGCTGAACCACCTGCCGGCTGATCAGCGGCCGCTCGAACGTGACCCGCGACTTCGTGTGCGCCACCGTCAGATCCAGGCAGCGCTGGGCCACCGCGCACGCCTGGATGGCCAGCGACAGGCGCTCCGACATCAACTGGTGCATGAGCAGCACGAATCCGCCGTTCTCCGGCCCGACGAGGTTCTCGACCGGCACTCGGCAGTCCTGGAAGGCGAGTTCGGCGGTATCCGAACAACGCCAGCCCAGTTTGTCGAGCTTGCGCGAGACCGTGAATCCCGGTGTGCCGGACTCGATGACGAGAATCGACAACCCGCCCGGACCCGCTGCACCGGTGCGGACCAGGGTGGTCACGAAATCCGCGCGAGTGCCGGAGGTGATGAACATCTTGCTGCCGTTGACCACGAAGTCCGAGCCGTCGCGGCGGGCGGTGGTTCGGGTGGCGGCCAGATCGGAACCGATATCGGCCTCGGTGACACCGAGCGAGCCGATCTTCTCACCGCGCAGCGCGGGCTTCACGAATCGTTCGATCTGATCCGGAGTCCCGAGCCTGAGCATGTGCGGCACCGCCACCGAGTGGGTGAACAGCGCGGCCAGCACACCGCTGGACGCCCCGCCCGCCACCATGCCCTCGGCCAGTACCAGGCTGTCGACCAGCGAACCGCCTTCGCCGCCTGCGTCCTCCGGGTAACCGACGCCGAGCAGCCCGGCGGCGGCCGCCTTCTTCGCGAGCTCGCGCGGCACCAGGCCGTCTCGCTCCCAGTCGTCGAGGTGGGGGGCGATCTCGCGCGCGGCGAATCCGCGCCCCGATTCCCGCAACGCCTGTCGCTCTTCGGTTTCGAACGGATCGCTCACTGTTCCTCCTTCGCGATGATGCGGACCAGCACCTCGTCCGTGGCGACCTGCTGTCCGGCAGCGGTGATCTCGGCGATCACGCCCGAGATGTCCGCGGTGACGGGACGTTCCATCTTCATGGCCTCCAGGACCAGTAGCGCCGACCCGGCGGCGACCTCGTCGCCGACCGCCGCGAAGACGGCCGTCACCGTGCCGTGCATGGGTGCGGCCAGCACACCACTGCCACCCGACTGCCCGGCATCCGATGGGGCGAGCAGGGTGTCACGCAGATCGAGATCCCGATCCGGCAGTGCGAGCAGCACATGGCCCGGTTCCGGCTGCCGCCCCCTGACACCGACGGCGACGCCGTCCAGGACGAGCGGATCGCCCAGCCGAGCATGATGGGTGTGGCTGTCGACCGTGATCCGCAACCCGTCCTCGGTGCGCTCGAGCCGAATCTCGTTGTTGCCGAACCTGATGACCGTTGACCGAGCGGCGGCATTGCTCCACCCGGACAGCCCGGGGGAGCGCGCTTCGGCGGCACGCTCCCGTTCGCGCTGCAGCCAAGCCGCCGCGATCGCGAGATGACGAGACGAAACAGACTGGGCCGCAGTGATATCGACCTCATCGAGAAAGGCTGTGGTAGCCCTACCCGTGGCGAATTCCGGATGCCGCAGGACGGCGGCGAGGAAGCTCCGGTTCGTGGTCGGGCCCAGCACGATGGTCTGCTCGAGCGCGGCGATCAGCCTCCGGACGGCCTCGTCGCGATCGGAGCCGTGGGCGATGATCTTGGCCAGCATCGGGTCGTAGTGGCTGCCGACCACGCTGCCGGTGGCGATGCCGGAGTCGACCCGCACCCCCGCGCCGATGGGCGGCCGCCATGCGACGATCTCCCCGGTGGCGGGCAGATATTCGTTGGCCGGGTCCTCGGCGTAGAGGCGCACCTCGATGGCGTGCCCGGTCGCGCGCACCTCGTCCTGGCCGATGGTGAGCCGTTCGCCCTGCGCCACCCGCAGCTGCCAGTCGACCAGGTCGAGCCCGGTCACCAGTTCGGTCACCGGATGCTCGACCTGCAGGCGGGTGTTCATCTCCAGGAACGAGAACTCGCCGTCCGCACCGAGCAGGAATTCCACCGTGCCCGCGCCGACGTAATCGATGCTGCGCGCCGCCGTGACCGCGGACGCGCACATGCGCCGCCGCAGTCCGGGATCCACTGCGGGACTGGGTGATTCCTCCACCACTTTCTGATGGCGGCGCTGCACCGAGCAGTCCCGCTCGCCCAGCGCGATGACATTGCCGTGCTCGTCACCGAGTACCTGGATCTCCACATGCCGGGGCCGCAGCAGCGCCCGCTCCAGCAACAGGACATCGGATCCGAAGGCGGACAACGCTTCCCGGCGCGCCGCAGCGATCGCGGCGGGGAGATCCGCGAGATCGGTGACCAGCCGCATGCCCTTGCCGCCACCGCCCGCCGACGCCTTCACCATGAGCGGGCAGCCGATCCGCGCACCCTCGGCCAGCAGCGTCTCCTCGGACTGATCCTCGCCCTGATATCCAGGCAGCATCGGCACGCCGGCCGCGGCCATCAGCCGCTTCGACGCCGCCTTGTCGCCCATGGCGCGAATCGCGTCCGGGCGTGGGCCGATGAACACGATGCCCGCGTCGGCGCACGCCTGCGCGAACTCGGCGCGCTCGGAGAGGAAGCCGTATCCCGGGTGAACAGCCTGTGCCCCGGTGGTTTTGGCCGCGTCGAGCAGCCGGTCGGCGTCGAGGTAGGACTCCCGGGCCGGACCCGGGCCGATGCGGACCGCGATATCGGCGGCCTGCACATGCGGTGCACCCGCGTCGGCGTCGGAATATACCGCGACGGTGCGATAGCCCTGGGCCCGCGCAGTGCGGATCACACGGACCGCGATCTCACCGCGGTTGGCGATGAGTACCGTATCGAATCTCATTGCGGCACCGCCCAGGACGGATCCCGCTTGGCCAGGAGGGACGCCACGCCCTCGCGCCCCTCAGCGCCGAGCATGGTCGCGGCGAACCGGGCCGCGGCGAGGTCGAGGAGCGCCTCGCGCGGCAGGTCGAACGCTGCGTGCGCGAGCTCCTTGGTGAGGGCGTTCGCGCCCGGCGCGCAGCGCAGAACCTGTCGCACCGCACGATCGACGGCATCATCCAATTCCGCTCTGTCGGTGACGATTTCGTCCACCAATGTCATCCGGTGGGCCTCCTCCGCATCGATCACCGCGGAGGTCAGCATGAGCCGCCGCGCATGGTGCGCGCCGATGCGCGCGATGACGAACGGCGAGATTTGTGCCGGGGTGAGCCCGAGCTTGGTCTCGGTGAGGGCGAATCGGGTCCGGGCCGTGGCGATGACGATGTCGGCGATGGACACCAGCCCCATGCCGCCCGCCATGGCCGCCCCCTCGACCGCGGCGATCACCGCGACCGGCAGCCGATCCCACGCAGCGAGCGCGGTGCCGTAGCCGCGGTTGACCGCGGCGATCTGCCCGGGATCGGGGGCATCGCCCTGGAAGGTGTCCCGGAACGACTTCAAGTCGCCACCGGCACAGAAGACGCCGCCCGCACCGCGCAGCACCACCGCACGCGCGTCGGAGCGGGGTACGTAGTCGGCGATGCGGTTGAGGCCGTCGAGTGCGGCCGCGGTGAGCGGATTGCGCTGCTCCGGACGATTCAACGTGACGTACAGGACGTCGCCGCGGTCGTCGAGCGCGATGTCCTCGAGATCGGGAAGTGCGGTTGTCATCTCACATCCTCGCTACGCCGAAGGTGACCGGCCGGGTGGTGTGCTGTGCGGCCTCGTCGGTGGTGGCCAAGAGGAAGGCCAGGACGCGACGGGTGTCGCGGGGGTCGATCACGCCGTCGTCGATGCCGCGGCCGGAGGCGTAGAACGCATCGGACTGGGATTGGATCAGGTTGCTCACCTCCTGCTCCCGCGCGGCGAAGGTCTTCTCGGACACCGTGAGCCCGCGGCGTTGCGCGGCGGCCTCGGCCACGATGCGCATGGTCGTGCCGGCCTGCTCGGGACCCATCAACCCGATGGTGGCATTCGGCCAGCCGAACAGGAACCGGGGGTCGTAGCCGCGGCCGCACATGCCGTAGTTCCCGGCGCCGAAGCTCGCGCCGATCATGAAGGTGAACTGCGGGGCCGTCGCATTCGCCACGGCCTGGATCATTTTCGAGCCGTGCTTGATCATGCCGCCGCGCTCGTAGGCCGTGCCGACCATGAAGCCGGTGGTGTTCTGCAGATAGGTGATCGGCGTGCCCACCTGGCTGCAATGCTGGATGAAGTGTGCCGCCTTGGTCGCGCCGTCATTGTCGATCGGCCCGTTGTTGCCGACGAATGCGACCGGGCGGCCATGGATCTCGGCCTCGACGCACACCGTCGCCGCGCCGTAGCGGCCCTTGAAGTCGGTCAGGTCGGAGCCGTCCGCGAGCCGTGCGACGACCTCGCGGACATCGTAGGGGCGGCGGTAGTCGAGCGGCACGACGCCAGCGATCTCATCGGGATCGTAGGCGGGGGCGGCGAAGGCCGCCGGGGCGAAACACGATGTCCGCGCGGCCCAGCCGGTGCGGGCGACCGCCTCGCGCACCAGCCGGATCGCGTCATTGTCGTCCTCGGCCAGATACTCGACCAGCCCAGAGACCTCGGCATGCATGCGAGCACCACCCAGGTCCTCGTCCGTGGCGATCTCGCCGGTGGCGGCCTTCAACAGTGGCGGACCCGCCAGAAACGCTCTGCCCCTGCCCTGTACGCCCACCACGACATCGGACAGCCCCGGCATGTACGCCCCACCCGCGGTCGAGGAGCCGTGCAGCACCGTGATGACCGGGATGCCCGCACTGGACAGCCGGGTCAGATTCGCGAACATCTCGCCGCCGCGGACCCAGCCCTCCACCCGGTAGGTCGGAATGCTGGCGCCCGCGCTCTCGACCAGATGCACGAACGGCAGCCGGTTCGCCGTCGAAATCTCCTGGCACCGCAAGACTTTCGAGATACCTGCGGCGGTGTACGCGCCGGCGTTGATGCCGGAGTCGGTGACCAGGATGACGCAGCGGACGCCCGCGACGAAGCCGATGCCCGCCAGCTGGCTGCCGCCCGGCACCGTGGTCGCGCGGTCGGTGTCGGACTGCCCGTTGTCCGACATCGCGTAGCCGATCATGTTCTGCAACTCCAGAAACGGTGCGCCCGGATCGAGGACCCGGGCCAGTCGCTCCCGCGGCAGGAGCTGGCCGCGCGCGGCGAACCGGCCTGCCGACGTCTCCGACGCGGCCCGGGCGCGATTCTCGAGGGCGCGCATCTGCTCGACCAGTGCGAGCATGCCCGCGCGATTCCGACGGAACTCCTCGCCGGCTGTGCTCACCCGGCTGCGAAACAGCGCCACGGCATCACCCATCTTTCTGAGTAGCACTCATTTTTGTGTCTCGACTGTAGGTGGGCAACGCTCAGGTCGTCAACGGTGTATCGATGTGGACCGGCCTAGCCGCAGTCAGCGGGTCGGTGAGTAATGCTCAGGTATCAGTGGGTCTTCGGCCGATTTGCCGCGCGGGCGCATGGCATACTTCGCGGTATGAGTGAGACTCAGCAGGATGTGCAGACCAAGGGTGAGCGGACCCGCGACGCCATCCGGGCGGCGGCCGACGCCTGCTTCCGGGAATTCGGGTTCGCCGCCACCAGCGCCGAGATCGCGCGCCGCGCGGGAGTCGTCGAGGGCACGGTGTTCCTGCACTACCGCAACAAGATGGGGCTGCTCACCGCCGTCACCAAGGACTTCTACGACCTGCTGCAGGCCGAGGCCGAGGAAACACTCGCCGTGTCCGGTGACCCCGTCACCAGGCTCCGCCGCCTGATCGACGGCTGGGCACGCCGCATCGAATCCGACTGGGACCTGATCTCGGTGTTCGTCCAGCGCTCCCAGGTCGAGCCGGACTCCGAGCTCGCGCGGACCATGACGACCCTCAACCGCCGCTACACCAGGCTGTTCACCCAGCTGATCGACCAGCTCAAGGAGATCGGCGGCCTCGCCTCCGAGACGCCCACCCCGCTGGTGCGGGACATCCTCTTCGGCACGCTGGAGCACACGGCGCGCGGAGAAGTGGTGGCAGGTAAGGAGATCCGAGTCAGGACCGTGGCCCAGCAGACCATCGACCTACTGGTCCGGCCGAGTGTCCCGACGCCCGATGACCGCCTGGCCAGGATCGAGGAGAAACTCGACCGGATTCTCGACCGACGGTCTTGATCGGCCACCAAGTCGTCGACGACTTATTGCGATCGGGCGGACCGATGCCGCGGTGGTGCGTGGACTGAAGGCTCAGTTGAAGCAGTCGTTGAGCGAGGCGTGGCACATTGATTCCGCAATGCCGGCCGGCAGAGAGTGCGTAACAACTGCGACTCGGATCGGGGGCCGGTTGCGGATGCCGGCGATACGCTGGGCGGTAGACGGAAGGTAAGCGTGTTGTGCACGTTGTTCGTGCACCGCCTAGTGAATCGAGCGTCGCTGATGGTCGACGATGATCCCCAGCGGACCCGCCGCGACATGCAGATGCCTGTGCTCGCGGAGTTGAGCGCATCCGGTTTCGAGGATGTGGAGGAGATCGGTCACGGCGGCTTCGGTGCGGTGTATCGGTGTCGGCAGGTGGCGCTGGACCGAACAGTTGCGGTGAAGGTGCTGACCGCCGAGTTGGATGCCGACAATCAAGCGAGATTCTTCCGTGAGCAGCAGGCCATGGGCCGGTTGACCGGGCATCCGAACATCGTCACGGTCCTGCATGTGGGAGTCACGGCGAGCGGGCGGCCGTATCTGGTGATGCCGTACTACCCTTTGGATTCCCTCGATGCCCGGATACGCCGGGAGGGGCCGATGCCGGTGGAGACGGTGCTGCAGATCGGGGTGAAGATCGCAGGCGCGCTCGCGGTCGCGCACCGGGTCGGCATCGTCCATCGCGATGTGAAGCCGGGCAACATACTGCTCACCGACTACGGGGACCCCGCGGTGACCGATTTCGGTATCGCGCGGATCGCGGGGGGATTCGAGACCGACTCGGGTGTTTTGACCGGGTCGCCGGCGTTTACGGCACCGGAGATGTTGAGCGGAGACTCGGTCACTCCGGCCGCCGATGTCTACGGACTCGGAGCGACGCTGTTCTCCGCGTTGACCGGACATGCCGCATACGAACGCCTGAGCGGTGAGCAGGTGGTGGCGCAGTTCTTACGAATCACCAGCCAACCGATACCGGATCTGCGTGACCGCGGGATCTCCGGTGACCTGGCGGCGTTGGTGGAGTCGGCGATGAACCCGGACCCGGCGGGGCGACCGTCGGTGACCGAGTTCGGCGAGGCGATGCAGGACGTGCAGCGTGCCCGCGGGGACCGAGTCACCGAAATGGCTTTCCACCGCGAGTCGACCGCGCGTCCTTCGAAAGATACTGCCCGAGAAAGGGACTGGACCGGCGGGTTACAGCCGGAGTTGACAAGTTTCATCGACCGTCGTGCCGAGACGGTAGAAGTGAAGAACCTGCTGGCGGTATCGCGGCTGGTGACTTTGGCAGGTATCGGCGGTGTCGGCAAAACGCGTCTGGCGCTTCGGGCTGCATCGAACTCCCGGTCCGAGTTCGGCGACGGGGTGCGGGTCATCGCGTTGGCCGACGTGCACGATCCGTCCCTGCTGGTCGATGTGGTCGCCGCCGGTCTGGGATTGCGAGGCGAGTCGGCTCGCCCGATGCGGGACGTTCTCATCGAATTCCTCCGGGGCCGAAATTTGTTGCTGGTGTTGGACAACGGCGAACAAGTCGTGGAGGCATTGGCTGTTCTTGTGGAGGCCGTGCTGTCGTCATGTCCGAATGTGCGGGTCCTCGTCACCAGTCGCGAACCTTTGGACATCGCTGGGGAAGCGGTGGTTCGGGTGCTGCCGCTGTCTGCTCCATCGGGCGAGGGCCTGCACCGATTGCGGGGGCTTCCCAAATACGATGCGGTCACATTGTTCGCCGAACGCGCCGCCGCCGTCGTGCCGGGATTCGAAATCACCGACGACAACAAGGACGCCGTCGCGGGCATCTGTTCGCGGCTGGACGGTCTACCGCTGGCGATCGAACTGGCGGCGGCTCGGATGCGAACCATGTCACCCGAGCAGATCCTGCAGCGGATGACCGACCGCTACACGCTGTTGACCCGCAGCATCCGGACGGCACCGAGACGGCAACAGACGCTGCGGTGGTGTATCGACTGGAGCTACCAACTGTGCACGCCGATCGAGCAGCAACTTTGGGTTCGACTGTCGATCTTCGCAGGGGGCTTCGAACTCGATGCCGCAGAACAGGTCTGCGGCGCGGACTGGGCTCCGGAAGATTTCCTGGACGCGTTGTCGACGCTGGTGGACAAGTCGATCGTGTTACGGGAGGAGCGCGACGGAACAGTGCGCTTCCGGATGCTCGAGACGGTACGTGAATACGGTCGAGAGCAACTGCGAGAGACAGGCGAAAGCGCCGAACTCGGTAGCCGCCACCGTAATTGGTTTTTGCGAATGGTGGTGAATGCCGAGTCCGAGTGGATCAGTGAGCGGCAGATTGGTTGGCTGCGCAGACTCGAGCGTGAGCAGGCCAATGTGCGGGACGCACTGGAATTTTCGCTGTCCGAGGACAGCGTGGAGGCGGCCGAAGCCGGCCTGAGCATGGCCGCTGCGCTGTTCCCGTTCTGGAGTTTTCGAGGTATGCAAGGAGAAGGCAGGCGTTGGCTCGAACGCGTCCTCGCGCATCCGCGGGCCGCTTCGGCCCCCGGGCGTCTCAGGGCACTCCATGCGAACATCGTCACCGCGGCGTTGCAACGCGACACCGACTCCGCGGAGTATTTGCTCGCGCAAGCGCGCGCAATCGTCGACCAGGACTCGAGTCCGATGAACCAGGCATTGATCGGATATGCGGAAGGGGCCGTGGCGTTGTACAAAGGCGACGCCGCTCGGGCGGTTTCATGCCTGACCCGCGCCGTCGACTTGATCGAGTCGGCGGGGCAGGATCGCCTGCGGGTCGAGATGTTGATGTTGTACGGCGTCGCGAGCGCGGCGGAAGGCGATATCGCACAGTCGATCAACTCTCACGAGGAGTTGCTGGCGATCACCGAAAGAAGCAGTGAAACCCTGTTTCGAGCCGGCGCCCTGTGGGGACTGGCTCTCGCCGTGCTCCACCGAGGGCACCGAAGCGAAGCGCAGAACATGCTGCAGCAATCGCTACAACTGGATCGAAGCGCACACAGTCCTGTGGTCGCAGCACTCGATCTCGAGGGGCTCGCCTGGACCGTCGCCGAAGGCGACCCCGGCCTGGCGGCCGTTCTCATGGGGGCTGCCGAGCGGCTGCTGAAATCGTCGGCCTCGGAGTTTTCTGTATATCCAGAGCTGGACCATGCTCATCACCAGTGCGAGACGGAAGTGCGTCGTGCGCTCGGTGACCGACGCTTCGAAACGGAATTTCGCCGCGGTTTATCGATGAGTCGTCGTGATGCTGTAGCCGTCGCGCTCGAGGAACCGAAACCGGAGATCGTGACCAGTTCCGGATCGAGCTTGACCAAGCGCGAACGCCAGGTCGCGGAGCTGGTTGCCCAAGGACTTACCAACCGGCAGATCGCCACCAAATTGGTGATCTCGCAACGCACCGCCCAAGGTCACGTCGAGCACATCCTGACAAAACTCGGCTTCACCTCCCGCGCCCAGATCGCGGCCTGGGTCGTGGAGTCAGCGGGTTCGGCCGAGGGGGCGTGATTGCCCGCGATCCTGGACGGAACGGGTGTGGATCCAGCGGCCTTGGCGAACCCTGACGCCGAAATCCAAGCAGGACAAGAACTTCGCATGGTGCGCAATATCGTCGCCGGAGTCGGAGATGTTCCGGGGATCGGATTGTTGGCAGTAAGTCTCGCGCTGTCTGCGAAATCGATCGTGGTTGGCATGGGGGAGGTATCGGTTGAGCCGGGGAAGTTGATTGCCGGTCGCTTGCTGTGTCGGGAAATTTGATCCACGAGTCGGCGTGTCGACACGCCGACTCGTGGGGTCTAACGCGGTGCGCGGTGGCGCCCGCCGGGTGCCCGCATTGGGGTGCCGCGTTGGCGGAGTGCGTCGCGGATGGTGCTGGCGGGGAAGCCGGTGAGGCGGCTACAGCTGACGAGTGAATGGCCGGCGAGGTAGAGCCGTTCGACGTGGTCGGTGTCGTTGGTGGTCATCGATTGGAATCGGCGGGGAACGTTGCGGTTGGTGAGCAGGTTGAGGACGGCGGTTTTGGAGATTCTGTAGCGCGCCGCGAGTTGCGTGGTCGAGGTGCCGTCGCGGTACGCGTGAAGGAGTTCTTCGACCGTCGCAGGGCCGAGGCGCCGCTCGATTCTGCGAGGCTCGCGAGGACGGTCCGCCGGAGGCTTCTTGTGTCGGCGGGGGCGTGGAGACGAGGGTCCGGTATCGATTTTGGCACGGGTGGTTTCGAGTTTGTGCAGGTCAGACCGTTTGGAATAACGCCCAGCCAGGTCCACTCAAATGGTCGGTTACCACATTCACCGTGGTGACCGGCCTTTTTGTGTCAGCGGTCGAAGCGGGTGTTGGTCCACGCGAGGAGGGCCGGGTAGCCGTTGTCGAG
>NZ_JBSGGG010000045.1:49795-59014 GCF_053603795.1 Nocardia sp. NPDC004123 | reverse complement strand
CTGATGGACGGAGCGTGGGAGGACGTCGACTTTTCTATGATGGCCCACGGTGCCACCGGCGAGGACAGGAGTGCCGCAGCAGTGGACCTGACGGCATGCGATCGATTCGAAGTCATATTCAGCGGACGAACGGCGCATGCCGCAAGTTCGCCCGCTATGGGAATCAACGCAGGTGCCGCGGCGACACTGGCGCTGACCGCCATTGCCCTCCTCCGTCAGCACGTGAACCACAACGCGAACATGAACGCGTTCGTCTCGGTGGGAGGTGAAGCGACCAACGTCATCCCTGATCGGACAGTCGTGCAGGTGGAAGTGCGTGCTGATGACCTCCCACTATGGCGAGACCTCAAACGGCGAGTGCTCGCCTGTTTCGACGGAGCGGCAACTGCGACTGGGTGCCAATGGGACTGGGCGCCCACCGAACACCCTTATGCGCCGGTCAAGACCGACCAAACCCTCGCGCGCCTGTGGGATGCCAACCTCACCGCACTGGGGCGGACGTTAACAGCTCCTCCACTTCGCGGTGGTTCGACCGACATGGGAAACGTGTCCCAGGTCGTGCCTTCCATTCACCCAATGGTGTCCTTCCTTGGAGAATCCGCGATCCCACACAATCCCGAATTTACGTTGGCGGCGGTGAGTAGAGCAGCTGACGATGCCATCCTCGATGCCGCCATTGCCATGGCTTGGACGACGCTTGATGTTGCCGCTACGCCGAACATCCGCCAGGAGTTTCGGCAGCGAACCGCCGAGCGTATGGAAGGGGCGACCCGTCAGAGTTTGCAGGCGTGAGTCATCCAACACATAGCTCGAATGGGATCTTCAAATGACAGAGGGAACACGCACCACAAACAGCGCTGGTGGTGGCGCTGACGACAGCGATGTATCCGAAAACAAAGGCCGCCTCACCTTCAACAATAGACGACTCTGGGTACTCATCAGTCTGGCAGTGGTGATAGCCAGCGTTGCGCAACTGATCGGAGTTCGGCAAATCCCCTTAGCGAAGGCGGAGATAACCCTGCTCCCACTTGTATGGGCTCTTCTGGCGGGCGCCGCGGTCTCAGCACAGCAACGGAAGCCGCTTCCAGTTGAGCTGCAGCATGCCGCAAGCGGAGTGATGGCGTTGGGTTCCTTGATCCTGGTTGCCCGCTTGGGGTTCAGCCTCGGACCCAACATCACAGTCCTGGCCGACGCGGGACCTGCACTGCTGCTTCAGGAACTCGGTCACCTATTCGGAACCATTCTCATCGCGTTGCCCCTGGCAGTACTGCTGAAAATGGGGGCAGAAACCGTGGGAGCCACGTTCTCGATCGACCGCGAACCCGCGTTCGCGATGGTCAGCGAACGCTTCGGCTCCGGGTCGCCCCAATACAGGGGCGTTTTGGCGATGTATGCGTTCGGTGCCGTGTTCGGGGCATTAATCATCAGCGCTATCGCATCGCTCGCAGCGTCATTCGGCATATTCGACCCGCAAGCACTCGCGATGGGCGCAGGTGTCGGGTCCACGTCGATGATGATTGCCGCGGTCGCCTCGATCAATTCAGCCTTTCCTGGCCTAGCCGAAGAAACGACGGCCTTGGCAACGGCTTCCAACCTAATCACAGCAATGGTTGGCGTCTACATCGGCGCCTGGATCGCACTGCCACTTGCTGACCGACTGTATCGGCGGCTGACACGACGCGCGGCGTCCCGAAACGTCGCGACCGAACCATCCGTACACACCCAAGCTGCTGAGCCGATCGAATCGAACATCACTGTGCCGCTGTGGACTTCAATACCCACCGTGGTAGGCGTTGGGGTTATTGTCTCGTCCATCGAGACTCGGAGTCTCTCATGGGATAGGCTCTTCTGCTATGCGCTGATGGCCGCAGTCACCCTGGTTGGCCTGGCCGTTTCGCGATTGAGCCGCGGACGAATTCCCGCGATCATCTCTGTAGTGACCATCGCTGCCGTTCTCGCAATGCCGTTCTCGCCAGTGGCAACGTGGATTCTGGAAGTGAGTCAGAGCGTCAGCCTCGGCTCGGCGGTCACAATGATCCTGACTTTTGCAGGATTGAGCATAGGCAAGGACCTTCCGGTTCTCCGCAACATCGGCTGGAAGATCATTCCGGTAGGTACTGCTGCGATCGCAGCTTCGTATCTGGTCGCGACCGTCCTTGCCGAGCTCACCCTCGGACTATGGCACTCCTGACTGACGCGTCGGACTGAACCGCCAGGCAGTCGCGATCGCCGCCTCCGGAGTCATCGGTGGAGGCTCTGCCGGCAAGCCTGGCACCCGAATACCGAGTATTTGCGTACTTACTGAGCAAGAGAGCGTCTAAAGAAATGATCAGCGTCCTTGATCTTTTTTCCGTTGGAATCGGACCATCGAGTTCGCACACTGTCGGACCCATGCGGGCAGCGCGTGCGTTTGCCGAGACTCTCTCAGCAACAGCACGATTCGACGAAGTGGACCGCGTGCGCGTTGACCTCTACGGCTCGTTGGGGTCAACCGGTCGTGGGCATGGTACTGACCGGGCCATCCTTCTTGGCCTGGAAGGCGAACTTCCCGAATCGGTGAGCACCGATGGTATGCAGCAACGTTGCGATGCCATACTTCAGCGGGGCATCGTCATGCTCGGCGGCCGGCTGCCGGTGTCTCTGACCAACGATGATGTAGTGTTTCGCGGCAATGAGCGCATGCCGCGACATCCGAATGGCATGCGTTTCACTGCTTTCGATGCATCAGGCGCGCAACTTTGTGTAAGCGAGGCTTACTCGGTAGGGGGCGGTTTTGTCGTGGGCGCAGAAGAAGCAGCCCTGAGAGGAGGGCCGCGCGGGGACAAGGTAGGCACCGGCACCGGCCCGGAACCCTACCCGTTCAACAGCGCACAGCAGTTGCTCGCTCACTGTGCACGAACTGGGCTTCCTATCAGCACAATCATGATGGCAAATGAGGCTGTGCGCCGATCCGAACAAGAAGTGACCGACGGCCTGGCAATGATCTGGTCTGTCATGCGCCAGTGCGTCGAATCAGGGCTCAAGGCCGACGGCACTCTTCCAGGCGGTCTGAAGGTTTCCCGCCGTGCAGGTCACATGGCTCGCCGTCTCAGCGATGAAGGCCGTGCCGATGATCCACTGATTCAGCTCGATTGGGCCACAGTTTTCGCGATGGCGGTGAGCGAGGAGAACGCATGCGGTGGGCGCGTGGTGACGGCGCCGACAAACGGTGCTGCAGGGGTGGTGCCAGCCGTGCTGAACTATTACATGCAGTTCACGAAGGGTGCGAGCGAACGAGACGCTGTGCGGTTCCTCCTGACTGCCGGCGCAATTGCACAGTTGTACAAGGCGAATGCGTCGATCAGCGGAGCTGAGGTCGGGTGCCAGGGCGAGGTCGGTTCGGCGTGTTCGATGGCTGCCGCAGCTCTTTGTGAGGTTCTTGGCGGAACACCGGCACAAGTGGAGAACGCTGCAGAGATCGCCATGGAACACAATCTCGGCTTGACATGCGACCCTGTCGGTGGCCTTGTCCAGATTCCCTGCATCGAACGCAACGCGATGGCAGCAGCACAGGCAATCACGGCCGTCCGAATTGCGCTCAATGGCAGCGGGAAACATATTGTCAGTCTCGACACAGTCATCGAGACCATGCGTGCGACTGGTGCCGACATGAGCGACAAATACAAGGAAACGTCCACTGGCGGCCTAGCCATCAACGTCATCGAATGCTGACTTGGGTGATGCACGAGGCGATCCGGTACCGGAACTTGCCGCTGATCGAACGCGTGGCCAATCATTACCTGCCGATCCCGAGGCCGCCGCACGGGCACACACGCTTGCAGAACAATACCTCTCCTCGGCTTGGTAACAGCGAACGAATGTTTTCTAATTCCGCACGAAGCGTGAATTGCGTCGACAGCCACATACTTGGCGATCCCACCTACAGCGTTACGTCAGAAGGGGAGATGGTTGTTGGCGGAAGAAAGCTCTTGCCTGAACCTCCGGCGGACATCGGCGCCCACGATCGCATTGCTCGCTGTCATCTACGTCATCGACTACATCGGCAGAGTCGCGATCTCAGTGGCGCTGCCATTCATGGGATCCGAGCTCTACATGGACAAACACAGCAGGGCTTTCGTCGTGTATGCCTTCGCGATCGCCTACATGCCGTCCCAGTTGCCCGGAGGCCTGTTGGCCGACCGGTTCGGGACCCGACCACTGCTCCTTCCGTCGCTACTGGCGTGGTCGGTTTTCACCGCCTCCACAAGCCTGGCCCAGGGGTTGGTTCTGCTCGTGATAGATCGTGCCTTGTTCGGCGCGGCGCACACCCTCTTCCCGCCGGCATCGTTGAACGCGCTCGCCGAGCGAACGACTTCACAAACCCGCACTCGCAGTGCCGGCTTCACCCAGGCCTGAAACGCGCTCCGTGCCGGTGCTGGCACCCTGTTCATGGCACCGTTGATCTGCTCGTCGGATGGGGCATAGCTACTGGATCATCGCGCTGGTCGGCACCGGTATCGGGGTGTTGATGTGGCAGTTCCTCCCCCCTCCCCCTCTCCCGCGCGAGGTCACCGACGATCATCAGCCGGTCGAACAGGAAGCCGTGGGCTGGAAGCAGGTACTGCGGAACTCTGGTGTGGCCATAAGCGCTGCTGTTTTGTTCCTCCGGCGATAAGGCCGAATCCTCCGGTGAGAGCACCATGAAAGAATGTGATGTCAATGTCTCTGCATGATCTAGTCCTTCACAACGGTCGAGTGATCGACCCCGAATCCGGAACCGATGCCGTTCTCGATGTCGGCATCGACCGGGGCACGGTCACCACCGTCAGTAAGACTCCACTCGATGGGCGCTGTGTCCTTGACGTCTCGGGCCGGATTGTCGCCCCCGGATTCATTGACCTACACAGTCATTGTGCTGGGATCCCGGGTATGCGACTGCAGGCACTCGACGGCGTGACTACTGCCCTCGAACTCGAGGCTGGCGTACACCCCATTACCCGCGCCTACGAACGCGCCGCGACAGAAGGGCGGCCCATCAACTACGGATTCTCTACCAGCTGGGCGGCAGCACGACTGCATGTCAAAGCAGGGATTTCCACCACGGGTATCCCCGAGGACATTTTGATCAACATGGGACGACCGGAATGGCAGGCCGAGGCGAGTCCTGACGAAGTAGTCCGGATCCTCTCCTTGTTGGAGCAGGACCTCAGCAACGGGGCTCTCGGCGTGGGCATTATGGTCGGCTATGCGCCGCGAGTGTCGCCTTCCGAATACACCGCAGTCGCGCGACTAGCCGCCGAGCGGGGTGTTCCGACTTACACCCATGCCCGCGACCTGGTCGAACAGGATCCCGACACCCTGGTCGACGGCGCCGAGGAAATCGTGCGCGCAGCAGGCGAAACCGGCGCCCACATGCACTACTGCCACATCAATAGCACCTCTCTGCGCCACCTCGACCGCGTGCATGTCCTTGTTGAGCAGGCACGCGCCAACGGCGCGAAAGTCTCCACCGAGGCCTACCCGTACGGCACCGGTATGACTGGGATCGGTGCAGCCTTCCTCGACCCGAGCGTGCTTCACCGACGTGGGCTAACGCCGCACGCGATTCAGCACATGCCCACCGAGCGGAGGTTCGGCAGCGCCAAGGAACTCAGCGAAATGCGCAGAACCAACGCCGGTGACCTTGTCGCCGTGCACTTCCTCGAAGAGGACGACCCCACCGCCCGCGATCTTTTGACCCGAGCACTTGTCTTCCCTGACACCGCCATCGCGAGTGACGGCCTCGAACCAGTGTGGCGGACCACTCCCCAAGACGACCTCTTGTGGCCCCTGCCTCCCGACGTTGTCACCCACCCACGCACGGCGGGGACCTATAGCCGTTCGATTCGTTCTCTGTGGCGTGAATCCGGCGCACTGAGCCTGTCCGAGGTGATTCGACGCTGCAGCCTGGTCCCCGCTCAGATCCTCGCCGCGTCGATCCCCTCCATGTCCCGCAAAGGACGCATCCAGGAAGGAGCCGACGCCGACATAGTCGTCTTCGACGGTGGCTCAATCTCGGATCGAGCCACATTCACCGACACAGCGGCGACGTCGACCGGATTCGACTACGTCATCGTCAACGGCGTCGAGATCGTCAGTGGCGGAGAGTTGAAGGTCGACGAGCTCCCAGGGCGTCCCGTTCGCGCGTGAGCCCACCGCTATCGCCGAGTGTGCGGACACACTGCTGGTCTGCACCTCGGTGGTAGCGGGCAGGGCCGGCCCAAAGAGTGCGCTGATCACACGTTCTCGTCGGTCGCCTCATCGCTGACGTTGCGCCAGGCAGTTGGCGTGGGCAGTAACTCGGCCCAGCAGTTGAGAGGTGGACCACCGCCTGACCGAGTGGCGGGAAATCACCGACGAGCGCGGGTCGAGCCTCGGGCACGAACGACAAGGCCGGCTCCGCGCAAAATCCCATGCGATGGACCTCCGCTCGCACGATCAAGGAGACCTTCGTGCCGACGATCGACCATCGGTACCCCACCAGACTGCCGTAGACACCGAGGACAACTGATGCCGCTGATGAACCCACCACGCCCGCTTCTCCTCACAGCGGGACGGTCCCCACGGATGGAACATGCAATCAGCGCTGTTCCTGCAACAAAGAGAATGGTCAATCGCTTCATCGCCGGAGAGAGCGAAGGGATGTCGTTTCGACAGCCCATTCCGTCCTCGACTCCGGCCGCTCGATCACCATCGACTTCCTCGGCGAGGACACCACCCAGCCCGAGCAGGCGACGGAGTCGGTCGGCCGCTATTCGACGCTGCCGTCTGCTCTTTCCCGGATTCCCTCCGATGAGGACCGCTCAGGTTCGAGCAACCACAGGGTGGAAGTCTCGCTCAAGCTGTCGTCAATGGGTCAAGCCCTGTCCCGGGATGGCCACCGAATCGCGCTCGATAACGCCCACAAGATATGCGCGGCAGCAGAAGATGTCGGTGCATGGGTCACCATCAACGCCGAAGACCACACCACCACCGACTCGCCCCTCGAGATCGTCCGTGAACTGAGACGGGACTTCCCCACCCTCGGAACGGTCCTGCAGGCATACCTGCGTCGCACCGAAGCCGACTGCGTCGACCTGTTCGGACCAGGGTCCCGGATTCGACTCTGAAAGGGGCCTACTGGGAACCGGCCTCCGTCGCCTTCCAAAGCAAGCCGGCCGTGGAGGAGGCGTGCTTGCGGTGCCTGCGGATTCTCATGGAGGGCAGAGCTACCCGATGGTCGCTTCTCACGACCCCTTCATGATCGGCGCAGCGCTCAAGCACACCGCCACGACCGATCGGACGCCCGACGATTTCGAGATCCAGATGCTCTACGGGATCAGGGATTCCGAGCAACTACGACTTGCCGAGGAGGGGCAACGGATGCGGGTCTACCTGCCGTACGGAAACGAGTGGTACGGCTACTTCATGCGCCGCCTGGCCGAGCGCCCGGCAAATCTCACCTTCTTCTTGCGAGCACTGACAGAACGCCGCCACTGATGCGGCGATTGAGGAGCACCCCATGTTGAGCACGATGAATGATTTACCTCTTTCCGTCGCGCAGTTGCTGCGGCACGGAAGTACCGTCCACTCGGAAGAGGAGGTGGTCACCTGGACCGAGGCCGGTCCGCGGCGTCGCAGCTACGGCGACGTCGGTCGGCGGTGTGCGCAGTTGGCGCACGCGCTGCGCGGTCTCGATGTGAAGGGTGACGAACGGGTCGCGACGTTCATGTGGAACAACGCCGAACACCTCGAGGCGTATCTGGCGGTGCCGTCGATGGGCGCGGTGCTGCACACGCTGAACATCCGGCTGTTCTCGGAGCAGTTGATCCACGTGGCCAACCACGCGGAGGACCGGGTGATCATCGTCGACGCGACGCTGATCCCGCTGCTGGGCCCGCAGCTGGCGCAGATGAAGACCGTCGAGCACGTGATCGTCACCGGCGACTCGACGGCCAGCCTCGAGGCCCCGAAGGGCGTGCAGGTGCACACCTACGAGGGTCTGATCGCCGGGTTGCCGACCGAGTTCGACTGGCCCGAACTCGACGAGCGATCGGCCGCGGCGATGTGCTACACATCGGGCACCACGGGTGACCCGAAAGGTGTTGTCTACTCGCATCGTTCGATCTACCTGCACTCGATGCAGGTGTGCATGAGCGACGGCCCCAACCTCGCGCAGGGCGACCGGGCGCTCGCGGTGGTACCGCAGTTCCACGCGATGTCGTGGGGCCTGCCGTACGCGGCGTTCATGATCGGCGCGTCGCTGATCATGCCGGACCAGTTCCTGCAGCCCGCGCCGCTGGCCGAGCTGATCGCGTCGGAGCGCCCGACGTTCGCGGCCGCGGTGCCGACGATCTGGCAGGGCCTGCACCTGCATCTCGAGCAGCACCCGCAGGACATCTCCTTCATGCGGGAGGTGCTCATCGGCGGGGCGGCGGTGCCGCCGTCGCTGATGCACGCGTTCGAGAACGATCACCAAGTGTCGGTGCTGCACGCGTGGGGCATGACCGAGACATCGCCGGTGGGGTCGGTGGGTCGTCCGCCGGCCGGCAGCGAGAAGGAGGAGCGGTGGAGGTACCGCTACTCGCAGGGCCGTTTCCCGGCCTCGGTGGAGGCGCGGCTGATCGACGACGACGGCAACCGGGTTCCCCACGACGGCACCAGCATCGGTGAGCTCGAGGTCCGTGGGCCGTGGATCACGTCGTCGTACTACGGCATCGAGGCACCGGACAAGTTTCGCGACGGCTGGCTGCGCAGCGGTGACGTCGGTTCGATCACCCCGGACGGCTACCTGACGCTATCGGACCGGACCAAGGACATCATCAAGTCCGGTGGCGAGTGGATATCGTCGGTGGACCTCGAGAACGCGGTGATGGGACACCCGGCGGTCGCGGAGGCCGCAGTGATCGGTATCCCGGACGAGAAGTGGGACGAGCGCCCGCTGGTCGCGGTGGTGCTGCGCGAGGGCGGCGGGGTCACGCTCGATCAGGTGCGGGACTTCCTGGCCGACAAGGTCGCCAAGTGGCAGCTACCGGAGAACTGGGCCGTGATCCAGGAGGTCCCGAAGACCAGCGTCGGCAAGTTCGACAAGAAGCGCCTGCGCGCCGACTTCCACAACGGCATTCTCGACACCAAGAGGTTCTGATCAACTGTTCGGTGTCGATCGGCGATGATCGGCAGGCCGCCGTCCGACCGAGCGGCAGCCCGCAGGAACTCCCCACC
>NZ_JBSGGG010000045.1:0-49785 GCF_053603795.1 Nocardia sp. NPDC004123 | reverse complement strand
CTTCGTCGCGAACAAAGCGATCGAGTATCACAGCGAGGTCAGCACCGGACACACAATGACCTCGGCGTTCGCCGATCGACACCGAACACGATATCGAATCGCCTCTGTACAAATCGAATTCGGTTCCGCGAATCAGGAGGCCGGTGCGGCGATGTCGGCGGGCCGGCTGTGGGCACACAGCTGGCGACCGGATTCCAAACGACGCTTCGGGACACACGTCGGCCGCTGCGACCACAAGCCGACGAGGCCGCTGACTCCCCCCGGCCGCGGCGAGTGCGCCGAGGTACCACACTGCGATCGGGATCGTGTTCCAGTTGCCCTGACTCTTGACCAGTAGCAGGACGATGAGAACACCAACTGCCGCGGTCACGCCGCGGATCCGCGAACGAATGCTGAATCTGCCTCGGACACGCCAGGAACGAACACAGAAGATCAGGCTGACTGCGAGGAGGAGAAGTCTCCGAGAGATGACACCAGCTGCACCACGTGGCCGGAAGCCCCCAGCCACGTGGTGCGCGTGGATCAGCTGCGGATCAAATCCGCGCCTGCCTCGGGCGCAGCATCCAGCGCAGGCCGATCGGCGGCGAGGTCGGAGAACTGCAGGCCCGTGGCTGCAACATCGGCGGGGAGGTCGTCACCCCTGATCGCGGCGGCGCCGACGCGCGCGAGCGCATCACACATCTGGATGCCGTACCCGCCCTGCCCCGCGAACCAGAAGAAGCCGTCACGCTGCGAGTCGAACCCCACCACCGGGATACGGTCACGCGCAAAGCTCCGCAGCCCCGCCCACGACGATCGCACGTGCCGCGCCCGGAGGTCCGTTGCCTCGTTGATGTCGTCTAACGCGCGCGCAATCTTGAGATCGTCGGTCGACACATCGTGCGGAAAGCTCGGCGTCTCATCCGCCGGAGAACAGAGGAACTGATCGCCCTCGGGCTTCAGATAGAAGGTGTCGTCGAGATCGTGGACCATCGGCGTCCCCTTCGGAAGGGTCCCCGTTGGAGAGCCGACACCGAAGATGGTGCGAATCAGCGGCTCGATACCCAACACCCCGGCACCAGCACGGCCGGCGACCTCGTCGGCCCAAGCACCCGCTGCATTGACAACCACCGACGCGGAGACAGTTTCTCCGTCTTCGGTACCGATACGCCACCTGTCCCCCACCCGGACGATCTCCGTGACACGCTGACGTGTACGAATCTGCGCCCCGCGTTCACGCATACCTCGAACGTAGCCCTGGTGCAGCGCGTGGACATCGACCTCCATCGCCCCCGGGTCGACGAGCGCCGCCTCCACTGCCTCCGGCTTGAGAAAGGGAAACATGTCGAGCACCTCTTGCTGCGACAGCATGCGAACCGCCGGCGCAAGGCCACGAACCTCTTCGAAGAACTCCCTCAAACTTCCACCGCGGCCGGGTCGCGCGAAGACGAGGTATGGGATGGGCGTAAGGAGCTCGGCCTCGAAGCATTCCGGTGGATTCGTCAAAAAGGCACGACTGCAGGTGGTGAGCGCTCGAACCTCCATGTTGCCGAAGGTCTCAAGATACACCGCCGCGGATCGGCCTGTGGTGTGGTACGCCAACGTGGACTCTTGTTCGAGTAGGCACACCGACTGGTCGACGGCCAACTCGTATCCGATCGACACACCAGCGATGCCGCCACCGATGACGACGACGTCGAAGTCGCTCGATTGCTGGTCGCTCATCGGCCCTCCACCTGTGCGTCGTGCCTGCCAGCCGCCGAGCAGTGCGGCGAATGTTGTTGGGGAGCGGTGATCCTGTTCATTCAGATCAGAGTGCCCGGCTCGACGTTCGAAAGCTTGTTCATCCCAACAGAGTTGCCGATCGGCAATTTGAGGAATCCGACGAGCGCTCGTGTCAGAGAACACGCAGGATCAACTCTGCGAGCATGCCGGACACCCTGCACCAGGCGGGTGGCGGATTCCGCTGCCGGCGACGCCAGAACCTCCGAAGCCCCCGAAAGGACCCATGACTATCGAACATGCCCCCGGCCAGATCCCCGCGTTCAGCGGTGCTGTGAAGGCTGGCGCTCTCATCACGACCTCTGGCGTCGTCTCCCACTCCGTCCTCGATGGCCGGGGAGCCGATATCACGTTCGAACAGGAAGCGGCAGAAGTGATCGAGAACCTGAAGGAGGCTCTCGAATCGGTCGGCGCCGAACTGTCCCAGGTCATGCGGATAGACGCGTTCCTTTCGGACGCTGGTCTCGCCGCGCGCTGGAACGACGTATTCGTCAGGACTTGGGCGGACCCGCGACCTGCACGATGCACCACCGTCACTGGATTCACCATCCCCGGGGTGCGACTCGAGATTTCCGCCATCGCATCGACTGCGTGATTCGGAACGTGCCGCCCATCCACGTGGGCTGAACTTCGAGACCGGTCCCGTCGAGCACCATCGGGGCCGATCTCGACCTACTCGCTGTCGGCCGCTCCGGTGCAGTCCATGCACTTCGCGATGCGCAGTTGCACGAGTAGGCGGAAGCGAACGTCCGGGTCGTCGAGGTCGAGTTGCATCACTTCACGCACTCTCCGAAGGCGGTAACGGAACGTGTTCTGGTGGACGTGCAGTGCAGCAGACGCTTTCGAGATGTCACCGAACGCCTCGAGCCACTCGAACAGGGTGTCCATGTACTGCTGATCGAGCTTCGAGGGCATCCGAATCGCGCCGAGCGGATCAAGTCCTTCGCCTCGAGCGGTCTCGGAAATAGTCCGCAGGGCATGGTCGACGTACACATCTTCGAATGTGGCCACGCGCTGGTCGCCACGCGCCCTCTTCAGTACACCGAGCGCACGTTCGGCGTCCCGCCGCCCCCTACTCAGATCCTCGGGCCTGGCGGCTGCCCTGCCGATTCCCGCAACAACGCGGAAGCGGTGGCCGATTCGCTTCAGAAAGTCACCTGCCACAGCTCGTGCATACGCCACTGCGTCAGCCTCCCGCTTCCGCGTTGCGAGAATTGCGTAGACGGCCCCATCTATATGGGCTACAGCACTTTTCGGCTGTACTGCTCGAAGGTGGACCGCGAGTGCTTCCGACAACGCAATAAGCCTAGCGTCACCGTCCGGCTCGCGGGAGTCCGTCACAAATCCCACCGCAAGGACCACAGCCGAGCCGGAAGCAAGGTCCAGTTGCTTCGCAGCCTCCTCCGGGTATTCGCCGCAGAGCAATGCCTCCACCCGTTCAGCATGGATGCGTCGTTCGACCTCCTCCAACGACTGCCGTTGAACGAGATGAAGACCCAGCATGTTCGCCGCCTCCCGAAGTGCGCACTCTCGTTCCGGGGTCAGCGGTGCAGAAACGGCGGCCCACATCGAACCCAGGTACCGATCCCCGGATCGAATGGCAATCGCGATTCGCGCAAGTTCCGACTCTACCGCACCGGCAGGAACCCACACGGGCTCTGCACTGGTGCGAAGATGTTGCACGACTCCGCTCCGCTCGAGCATGGCGACGTATCCGCTCGGCACCTTTCGATCGAGCACCGTCGCAATTCTCGCCTGATCAGTCGCTGCTTGCCGGCGAGAGAAGGCGAGCACCTGAAATTCGGCGTCCTCTATGGTGATCGGAGCATCCACCAGGGCTGAGACAGAATCGGCGAACGAGAACAAGTCATTGGCCGCCTCGAATCCCGCGACGCACATCGCTCCCTCCGCAGGGACCGCCGCAAGTAACGTTTGCAGTAGGACGATCAACTGTGTCCACGACACCGACGCCGCCAACACCAGCAACGTCACCCCGGCAGACTCGGCGACCGCCGTGATTTTCGGGTCGAGTGGAACCACGGACCGGATGGCAATTATTCGTACGCCGCGACTACCGAGTGTTCCTATCAGTTCGGCGATCTCAGCGGTAGACCTCTGACCGATGATGAGCACCAATGCGTCACCCGCCGGATCATCTCGCCCGTCTGGGTCGTGGATCACCAATCTGCTCACTTCAGCGGTGCGCGTCAGCCCACCCATCGGAACCTGATTTATCACGTCACCGAGCGCGTCGAGCAGGCGTCCGATGCTGATGCCGGCAGATGCAACCACTTACTCGGCACTCCTCCTCATACGATGCGGCGCGACTCCCGGTGCTGTTCCCGGCTTGTTCGCCGCAAACGACCTGGTACGGCGCGCCGAACGTACCTCGAACTCGACTGCCGTTGCACTACTCAGGACGGTCGATCGACCTGCAACGAGGATCCGCTGTACCGTACTCCGCTAAAGCCCGGCTAGCACAGCGTCGTGGTCCAGGCGGCTCACCCTGCGCCTTCGGCACGCGATCACCAGAACGGTTCTCGCGATCGAGAGTGAGCCGGCACACGATCATTTCGCCGGGGTGGGCGGCGGTTGGTTGATGGTGGTGAAGTACTGGGCCGCGGCCAGGATCGCGACCGGCGCTGTGACCAGGAGCTGGCCCGCGATCGTGCCGAGAGCGCCGACGGCCACGATGCCGCCGAGGCAGCCGATCGCGGCGGCGGGGAGGAAGCCGCCGAACAAGCCCACGATGGCGGCCGATGCGACTGTGGCCCCGGCGATTCCGCCGACAAGGCAACCGACTGCCGCACCACCCAGGCCGCCGACCAAGGTACCGACGGTCGCGCCCATGCTGATGGTGTCGCGCAGGCGGTTCCAGGCGGCTTGCTCCCGGTCGTAGGAGGTCTTCCAGGGTGCCTGGTCCTCGAAGGGCAGGGCGACGGGAGCATAGCGGGCGTACCGCAGGTCGAACTGCGGAGTAAGTGTGGCGGTACGGCCGGCGATGTCGGCGGCGATCGGAAAGACGAAATCGTCTACGCGGAAGGACAATTCGGTTCCAGCCAGGACGGTACCGTCGGCCGCCTTGATCTTGAAGCGTCCGTCTTCGGCGACCATCGATCCCGCGCCGGTGGTGATCACGGTCGAGTGCTCGGTCGTGGTGGCGGTATAGCTGATCGCGTCGATATCGGGGGGTGCGGCGGTCACCGAGCCGACCCCCAGGGTCGTGGCCGCAACGAGCAACGTTGATGCCGTGGCCATTTTCCTCATCAGGTATTCCTTTTCTATCGTCAGCCGAGCTGCTCGGCGAGGGTGGACAGGACGGCGACACAGGCCGTGTCGTCGCCGGTGATGGTGTCTTGCAGGGCATTCCAGAATGTCGTGGTCACCGCCCGGAACCGGGGTGTGACGCAGTCGTCGAATTTCGCGCGCAGCTCCCACGGTGAGAGCGGGTTACCAGGACCACCACGGCCGGTATCGACATCGGCCCGATACTGCCGGCCGTCGCTGTCGGTGCCGACGGCTCTGCTCATGACCCGGTCCGGGAAGGCCGCCGTGGCGTACGGGTCGGCTTCGAAGCGGACCCGCGCGGCGGCGGCGAGAACGGCGTCGCCGGGCGGATCCTCGCCGTCGAAGTCGGCTAGTCCGACCCCAAGGCCGCAGCCGCCGAGCAGGGCGATCGCGACCACCACCGGGCCGGAGAACCGGGCGGCGTATGCCGTGGGCGGAGCGTATTTGGCGGTTTCAGGGAAGGCGATGGTCCGCAGCACCGGCCCGGCCACCCCGATGCGCAGGGTGGCCCCGTGTTCGAGGCGAAATCCCTGCTGCCGCAACTGCAGTGCGGCGTCGATCGACGAGTGGGTGAAGCCGTTGGTGGGATACGGTTTCGTGGTCACCGACTGCACGCGCCACGCCCCGGACGAGTCCGGCGGCCCTCCCACGGTGGCTTCGCCGCCGAGGAACGCGTGTAGGAACCCGAAGCGGCCCTCGAGTGCGGTCGGCGGGGCGGTCGCGCCCGCGGCGGCCAGATCGGTCGCGAGAATGCCTGCGGCCGCAGCGAATCCGGCGTGCATGGGTTTGGTCTGGCCGCCTGTGCGGTTGCCCTCGAGAATCCCGCCGGACAGGGAGGCCGCCGCACCGATGGCGTGGGCGAGCTGTTCGGGCGGTAGCCCGCGCAGCAGACCGGCTGTTACCGCCGCCCCGATCGGGGTGCACACCGCCGTCGGATGGAAGCCTCGCTCGAACAGCACCGAATTTCCGTTCGCCACAGCAGTTTCACCCAGCCAGAGACTCACCTCCTCCCCTACCGCGATGGCGCGCAGCAGCTCTCGCGCGCCCGGACGCGGCAGTTCGCGCGCAACAGCGATAGCCGTCGGCACGATCACGCAAGACGGATGGACCAGCGACGGCGTCTGGGCATTGTCGTAGTCCAGTGCGTGCGCGGCAGTACCCAGCACCATGGCGAAACGACCGGCGTCGCAGCGATTTCGGGTCGCGTGCCGCATGGATTCGACCGGCGCTTCCCCCACTCCGGCCACGGCGACGGCGACCGTGTCGACCAGATGCACACTGGCGGCGGTCAAGGCCGCATCCGACACCTCGGATTTCGCGTAGGCGGCGTGCGCCCAGTCGGCGACCGCCCAGGACAGCTCAGTGGACACCGGCGGCCTCCCCGGGGATCAGCGCCAGCGGCCGGATGGGCGATCCGGTAGCACCGGTGATCCGCAGCGGCACAGCCACATACAGCACTTCGCGCGCGCCGGTTGCGGCCAGTTCCTCGAAGGTCAGCACCTCCATGATGTGCACACCACGTTCCACGAGCAGCACCCCGTGCGCTGGCAGCGCCGCGTGCCCGACGCCAGGCAGGATCTGGTCGGTGGCGATCGTGTCACTGCACACCGCGCGAACCCCGGTATCCGCGAGATATTCCGCGGCCTCGGCGGTAATGCCCGGAACACCGGTCTCGTGGCCGACGTAGGCAGCCGGATCGTGGTAGAGCTGCGGCCAGCCAGTACGAATGAGCGCGACCTCATCCGTTCCGGGCACGGTGTCGCTGAAGGCCGCGCGCAAATGGTCGGCGGTGATGCCGAAGCCGGGTTCGAGCCGGGACACTCCCAACAGTTTCGGGATATCGGCGAGCACGCCCCGGCACAGGAACGGTCGCACGGTGTCCACACCGTGCACCGTGAACGCGCCGCCGACACTGGCCGCATGGGCATCCACACCGCCGAACATCAGACCGTCGATGGCTGCGTGGCACAACGCGTCCAGGTGCGTGCCGACATGTCCGCCGGTGACGATGAGCTCGTTGGCCCCCGAGCCGCCTTGGGCGTTCACGCGGTCACCGTGCCGACGCAGCAGCGCCATCCGGAAGCCTGGATGGCTGGGCGAGCAGGGCATGCCGTTCTCGAGCGGCTGTCCCAGCTCGATGGTGCGCAGACCGCCGAGCAGGGCCTGCAGTGCGGTGATGGAATCGGTTGTGGGGGTGTTCATTTCAGGTCCTCCGAGAATCGGGTGTCGTAGGCCTTGGTGGCGTCGACACTGGTCTTGTTCAACACGGTGGCGACGAATCGGGCCGCCTTGTCGGCCTCGGCGGGGTCGATTGACGCCGTGGGCGGGGTGGCCTTCACAATCGGCTCCCAGCTCAGGGTGAACTGCGGGTCGGTCATCTCCGGGAACCGGGGTCGCAGCAGCGCCGCCGCCAGATCGGGCTGGCTATGGATGAGTGCGTCCGCCTGGTTCAGAGCGCGGGCGAAGCACCGCATCACCGCCTCCTTGCGGCCCATGGTCGCCGTGGACGTGGCGGCCACGCCGTAGAGCAGACCGTCCAGGTCAGGTGCGATACCGGAGGCCAGGCGCAGCATGACTCGGCCGTCACCGCGCTCGGCAGCCACCAACGAGGACGGCGAACCGATGATGTAGGCGTCGACCGAGCCGTTGGCGAAGGCCGCCACCGTCTCCGCCGCACCGCCCGCTGCGACGACCTTCACGTCGGAGTCCGGGTTCATGCCTGCGTGCCGCAGCAGGTACCGCAGCGTCTGGTCGGCCCCGGATCCGGCCGAGGTGACGGCCACTCGCAGCCCGCGCAGCGCGCGCACAGCGGTGTCGAGATCGGCGTTTGCGGGTGGAGCGTAGCGATTCTTCACACCGATATCGGCGGTGTTCCGGTCGGCGGTCGACGCAAAGGCCACCAGCGGCGCGCCCTTCTCGGCGGCGCTGAGGATGGCCGCGAAGGTGGTCAGCGCGACGTCGACGCTGCCGCCCGCCAGTGCCTGGATGGCCTCGGATCCGCCACCCATTTCGACGGTTTCGACCTTCAGGCCCTGGCTTTCGAAGTAGCCCTTGCCCTGCGCAACGTACAGGGCCGCGTATTGCAAGTTGTTCGCGGTGGACTGTCCGATCTTCACGGTCTGCCCGGCGCAGTCGGTGACGGTGGGCCCGCGCCCGGCGCAGCCCGCGACCGCGGACCCGGTCAGTGCCAGTGCGGCCATGACGGCCGCGATTCGGGTTCTGGTTGACATGGCTGATCTCTCATTTCCACCGGGAGCTCAGGCTCTCGGCGCGGCTCACCGCGATATTCAGCAGCAGTGCAACCACCACTAGTACAGCGATGGCGGCGAAGGTGCCTGCGGTGTCGAAGGTGTTGGCGGAGGTCTTGAGCAGATGCCCGAGGCCCTCGTTGGAGGCGGTGATCTCCGAGACCACCGCGCCGAGCAGCGAGTACGGCACGGCCAGCCGCAGTCCGGTCAGGATCCATGACATGGTGTGCGGCAGAATCACTTTGGTCAGCCGCTGCCGCCCGTTGGCTCCCAGGACGGTGACGACGCCGAGCAGTTCGGCATCCGCGTCGCGGGCCCCGGCGAAGGTGTTGTAGAAGACCAGGAAGAAGCACACCAGGGCCGTCATCACGACCTTGGCCTGCAGGCCGATGCCGAACCAGAGGATGAACAGCGGCGCGAGCGCCAGTTTCGGCAGGCTGTTGAGCGCGATGATGAACGGGTTTAGTACATCGCCGAGGAATCGGATGCGGCCCAGCAGGAATCCGGCGACGATCCCGGCTGCGGAGCCCAGTAGCAGGCCGATGGCCATGGCGAGCAAAGTGGCTCGGGCATTGCCGGCGAGGGTGCCGTCGCGGGTCCATTCAAGCAGCCGTTCCCCGATGGCCTGGGGCGAGGAGACCCAAAACGGATCGATCACGGGGCCCGACAGGCCCTGCCAGGTGCCTAGGACCGCGACGACGATCAGGATCCGGGCGGTGTACACCACCAGGCGGTAGGTTCGTCGCTTGCGACGGTAGCGGGCGTCGGATTCGTCGGTGCTCGGGGCGGGCACGATGGTTCGAGCGGCGGCCAGGGTGCTCATGCCGGTACTCCCATTTCGACCTCGGGACTCAGTGCCGCCCACAGGGTTTCGTGCAGGCGCGCGTATTCCGGGTCGAAACGCGCGGTGCGGACGTCACGCGGGCGCGGCAACGTGACCGGCGCGTCGAGCAGGACACGGCTGGGTCGCGCGCTCATCACCAGGACCCGGTCGCCGAGCGCGATCGCCTCGCCCAGATCGTGGGTGATGAACAGCACCGTAGCCTCGGTACGGGCCCGCAGCCCGAGCAGTTCGTCCTGGAGCACGGTGCGCAATTGGCTGTCGAGCGCGCCGAACGGTTCGTCGGCGAGGATGACCTCCGGTTCGTACACCAGGGTGCGGGCGAGGGTAACGCGTTTGCGCATGCCGCCCGAGAGCTGACGCGGGTAGGCGTCCCCGAAGCCGGCCAGTCCGACCAGGTCGAGCACTTCGTCTGTGCGCCTGTCGGTTTCGGCCCTGCCGACGCCACGCAACTCCAAGGGCAGTCGCACGTTGGCGCGCACGGTGCGCCAGGGCAGCAGATTGTCCTTCTGGGTGACGTAGCCGACGCGGGTATTGGCTCCCGCCACCGGTTTTCCGTCGTAGAGGACCTGGCCGCGGCTGGGTTCGAGCAGGCCCGCAACCATATTGAGCAGCGTGGACTTGCCGCAACCGCTGGGGCCGACGACGCAGCAGAACTGTCCCCGTGGGATGGACAGCGACAGTCCGTCGATGGCCCGGAAGGAGCGTCCGGCGCCCCGGAATGTCATGGCGACATCGGTGAATTCGATCAATGCCGGAGACCGGTCCGGCTCGGGGTGGTCACTCATGGTCACGACCTTGTGCACTGGAGTGGTGGATACGGTGCGGCCCATTCGAGGGTCAGCCGCGCCGCCGCGACGACCGGCTGGTCGACGAAGGTGCCGTCGCCCAGGGCGAATCCGCCCGATCGGGCGTCCGCCGCGGCGACGATGCGCCGCGCCTGGTCGATCTCGGCGGGCGCGGGTTGGAATGCCTCGGCGATGACGGGCAGTTGGGCGGGATGGATGGCCGAGCGGCCACGCATACCCAACCGGCGGCCGCGCAGACAAGACTCACGCAGTCCCGCAGCATCTTTCACATTTCCGAAGACAGCCATCCCCGGTGCCGGCAGCTGCGCGGCCGCAGCAGCCACGACGATTCGGCTGCGCGCCCAGGCCAGCCCATCTTCCTCGAAGGTGCCGAGCTCGGCCCGCAGGTCTCCCTCCCCCAACGAGATCGCGGCGACGCCAGGTGCCGAGGCGATGAGGTAGGCGTTCTCGACGCCGATAGCGGTTTCGATCAGGCAGTGGAATCCGGACTGCGACCCCCCCGCGCGGGCGATGCGGGCGGCAGCTTCGATATCGGCGGGCGATTCGACCAGCGGCAGCCGAATCCCGTCGAGTGCGGGCGATCCGGCGATGGCGTCGAGATCACGCCGCCCTGCCTCGGTGTGGACATTGTTGATCCGCACGTGAATTTGCGTTTCCCGCGCCCCCCGATCGGCCGCCGCGAGGAATTCGGCCACGCTCGCGCGGGCCTGGGTCTTGCGCGACTCGGCGACCGCGTCCTGCAGGTCCAGCACTACCACCGCCGCGCCGGAGACCATGGCCTTGACCATCCGGTCCGGCCGGTCGCCGGGGACATACAGCCAGGTACCCGGGTATCTCATGCCACCACACCGGCTTCGCGCCAGGTGCGGATCTGCTCGTTGGAGAAGCCGAGCGAGCCCAGCACCGCGTCGGTGTCCGCGCCCGGCGCCCGCCCGGCCCAGCGGACCGCACCCGGGGTCTCCGACAGCCGGAACAGCACATTCTGCATGGCCACCGTGCCGAGGTCAGGATCAGGCAATCGCACGATGGTCTCCAACGCCTTGTACTGCGGATCGCCGAAGATGTCGGCGATGTCGTAGACCGGGGAGATCGCGGCCTGGGCCTCGGTGAAGGCCTCGATCACCGCCGCGCCGTCGCGGTCGGCGATCCAGGCGGCCACCGCGCCGTCGACCTCATCGACGTGCTGGACGCGGCCGTACCCGCTGGCGAACCACGGCTGCTCTACCAGATCCGGGCGGCCCACCAGGGTCATCACGCGTTCGGCGATGGATTGAGCGCTGGTCGATACCGCCAGCCAGCGGCCGTCGCGGGTGCGGTAGATATTGCGGGGGGCATTGTTGTCCGACCGGTTCCCGGTGCGACGCGGCACCGTACCGAGCGCATCGTAGGTGGTGATCTGCGCGCCCAGCATCATGAGAATGGGTTCGATGATGGCCAGGTCGACCACCTGGCCCCGCCCGGTACGCTCCCGCTGACCCAGCGCCACCATGATCGCGAAACCCGTTGCCAACCCGGCGATTCCGTCGGCAAGCGCCAGCGGCGGCAGGGTCGGCGGCCCGTCCGGCTCTCCGGTCATGGCGGCGAACCCGCTCATGGCCTCGGCCAGGGTGCCGAATCCGGGCTCGTGCGAGCGGGGCCCGAACTGCCCGAAGGCGGTGACACGGGCGATCACCAGCCTCGGATTGATCTCGTGCAGCACCTCCGGTCCGAGGTTCCAACGCTCCAGGGTGCCGGGTCGGAAGTTCTCGATCAGCACATCGGCATCGGCTAGCAGGGCCCGCGCGATGGCCTGCCCCTCCGCCGCCGACAGGTCCACACCGATCGGGCGCTTGTTGCGGCCCAACTGTTTCCAGACCAGACCCACCCCATTCTTGCTCGCGCCGTGACCCCGGCTGGGATCGCCACGACGCGGGTGTTCGATCTTGACAACGTCGGCGCCGAAGTCCGCCAGCATCGTTGCCGCCAGTGGCCCGGCAAACAGAGTCGCCGCATCCACCACCTTCAGTGACTCAAGACACATCATGGCACTAACTTATAAGTTATAAAATGAAACGTCAAGGGGCCGCTGCGAGCACTACGATCAGGACGGACAGCGGCATGAAAGCAGGAGGTTCGATTCGATGGCACGGCGCAGCGCGAACGCCGTGACTCGAACGGCGTCAACCGCCACCGGGTCCACCGGTCCCGACATGACGTACGCCACGGTCAGGCCCCCGGGCAGCCGCGCGGGCTACGTACAGGAGGTGTTGCGGTCGAAAATCCTCAGCGGCGCAATGCCTCCCGGCATGCCGATCCTGCAAGACAAGGTTGCCGAGCGGCTCGGCGTCTCTATCACCCCGGTGCGAGAGGCCCTACACAATCTCGAATCGGTCGGATTGGTCGTCTACGAACCGAATTTCGGCGCCAAGGTAGCCATACACGCCGCCGACGACATGGAGGAGCTCTACCTGTTGCGCGCCACCGTCGACGGCCTGGCTGCCCGCCTGGCGGCTACCTCTATCTCCCCCGCCAAGCTGGCCCGCCTCCACGACATCCACCGGGAACTGCGAGCAGCCCTGCAGCTCGGCGACGCCGGCCGCATGTCCGCCGCCAGCCGCGAGTTCCACGCCCAGATCGCCCGCGCCGGTTGACGCTCCATCATCGCCCGCCACCTGCAATGGATCTGGGAAAGCCACCCCATCCCCATCGAGCAATCGGTTTGGTCGAACCTGAAAGTCGCCGAGCAGGCGGTGGAATCCCACGCCCGGCTAGTGGCCTTACTCGAAGCTGGGGACGCTGCAGGCGCCGAAAACCATATGGTGCAACAAGTCCAGCTCGCAGCTTCAGCCGGCCTGGTCTCAATACACCAGCGCGCGAACCGGGCAGCAATCTGAGCACCGAGCGACGAACCGCGATCCTGGCGTGAGTTCGATATGGCGATCGTTGCGAGACCAGGATGCGCCCCTCACACGCCCAACTCGCCCCGCTGCTGGCCCGGCGAGCCTTCTCAGCAACCAACACGGCCCGCTCAGGTGAACCGTCACGCGTAAGGGACCGGCTTCGGTTTCAGACCAGCGCCGGTCGGCGTGGCGATTGTTGAGAGTAGAACGCGGCTTCGTACTCGGCCACGGTCATCCGGACTGTCGCCCCGTCAAGTGCGACAACTGCGACCGGTTGGGCCGCCCCGTTGACCACTACAGCAACCAGGGTTTGTCGCAGGCCAGCCGTCTGCTCATACCGCATACCGCTCCGACCGAAGCCGTTGACACGGCCAGCGTCCACGTTGTCGGTAAACGATCATGGGCTCAAGGGATCGCTGCATCACCGCGTGGATGATCATGTCAGCGTGGAGGTTTGGGTGCGGGACTTCGGAATGTCGGCTGCTCGCCAGGACGAGTTGTGACGCCGGTGGCGGGCTGGCGAATCGTTCAGTGCGATAGCTCGATCCCTCGAGATGCCGCTGCAACACGTCCGGCGGTTCCTCTTGCAGACAAGAGGGATCCGCAGGCCTCCATCACGGCGACGCATCCATTACTTGACGATGGCTGAGTGAGAGAAGATATCTCGCGGCCTGGCAAGGGGTCGGTCTGCCCGGGAGATGGCCGCCGGAAATCGCCGGCCACAAGGCCATCACCGCGGCGACAGGCACACCGATCTACCTGTGCAAACCTCGAAGCCCGTGGCAACGCGGCACCAACGAGAACACCAATCGCCTACTGCGCCAATACCTGCCGAAGAATGCCGACCTGCGCCGCTGGAGCCAAAGCGACCTCGACACCATCGCCCACGAACTCAACCACCGCCCCCGCAAGATCCACGGCTACCGCAGTCCTGCCGAGGTCTACGCTGACCACCTGAACAGCGGTGACGCACTGACCGTTTGAGCCCGCCATCGTTTACCGACACTGGCCGGCGAGTTCGGGCGAGCGATCAGCGGCATGAACGAGTGTTACAGGGACCTACAACTTATCTGCGGCGACCTCGTAGACGATCTCCAGACCGTCCTCGTTGTCCCATTGCTCTCCGACCTCAACGAAGCCGTACTGCGATGCCAACCGATACGAAGCCAGGTTGTCCGGGCCGATGCTGACTCGAACCGTTCTCACCTGGGGTTCGCGAGCAGCACGCCGCAACAAGCACTCCAACGCTGCGCGTGCATAGCCGCGTCGTCGATACGCTGGATCGACGGCATACCCGATCTCGACCATCCCCGATGCGTCGGGAAGCCCGTGAAAGCCCGCCCTGCCCACGGCAAGTTGCTGTTGTTCGTCCCAGATGACACCGGTGACCCACCCTGCGCTGGTCGGCTCTTCCTCGACTTGCGCGCCCCTCATCACCCACAGCCGTCGCCACTCGGGTCCTGCGAAATGAGCCGTCAGCGGGACCGGGCTGGCCGCATTTGCCGCCACAAGGTCTCCATCGGCGAGCGCCTCGTATGTTCGGCGGTTCAAGTGCACTATGCGCACACTCGGCCGAGAACCACATCCACCTGCAGCGACATGATCATGAGACATGCGGCAAACCTCCCATATGCTCCTTCACCTGCGCACCGGAATATTTGTCGAACTCGCATCTTCCCGACATCCCGTCATCGGTGTGGTCTCAATGGGTTAGCGCAACACTGGGTTTGTCCTGGTGAATGAGGATCTGATGCGCGATGGCCTCGACAAGACCTTTGCCGGAGAAGCGAATACGGTTGTCCGAAGCCGAGGTCGAGGAGGTGTGGCGGCGGTGGCGAACCGGACAGGCCATCAAGGTCCTCGCCCGCGAGATGCGCCGACATCCCTCGACGGTGCGCGAACTGCTCAAACGCTATGGCGGAGTCCGCCCCGCGTGCCGGTGAACTGCCGAGTCTGCATGCCATCAGGACCGTTCACCCGCGGTAGAGCCCCTGCCGTCTGTGCGGTTGATTTCGAGATCGGTTTCGAGGTCAAGGCTCCGGAGCGTCTTCCGTGTCAGCTGCCACCCGAGCCTGGCGCAAAGGTCGGCGAGCTCATCGGAGCCACAACCGATATCGAGGTAGGACTGCTCATCTGCAGTGCTGGGACCAACACTCACAGTATGGAGTTCCTTGACGGCGACCTGGATAAATTCGAGCGGGTGATCGACCTCAATATCACCGCGCCCTTGGCATTGGTGCGGCACTTCGGCCGTGCTACGCCGAACAAAAGGCGGGACGGGATTCGACTTGTTGGGTCGCTATCGGAGTACGCCGGATCGGTGCGAAGCACGGTCTATGGTGGCTCAAAGACTTCGACGCCCCGGGCTTGACCGTGTCCGAGCCCGCCGACGTGGCGCGAGAAGGGCGGGGCAGGCCAGCCAGTCCTGGCCGTCCTCAGCCGAGAGTCGATTGCCGGGTGACGAGCTCGGGCATGAACACCACATGCTGATGCCGATGGCCGTCGGCGTGGTCCGCTTCCTCCAGCAGCAATCGCGCGGCAGTGCGTCCCAGCTCTGCGCGAGGTTGCCGAATCGAGGACAATGGCACGGCCGCAGCTGCCGCGAAATCGATGTCGTCGTAGCCGATCACGGCCATATCCCCCGGCACGGACTTGCCGCGCAGGGTGAGCGCCTGCAATGCGCCCAGCGCCAGCAGGTCATTCGCGCAGAACAGCGCCGTCGGCCGGTCGGCTCGGTCCAGCAGAGCCTCGGTGGCGTCACGACCCGCTTCGAAAGTCAGTGCCGCCGTGGGAATCACCTCGAGGCGCGCCCCTGATTCCGCGACGGCTTCGGCAGCGCCCCGATGGCGGTCCGCGACCTGTGTGGTGCCCGCCGGATCACCGACGAATTCGATCCGCCTGTGACCGATATCCAGCAGGTGACCCAGGGCGAGCCGTCCGCCGAGGACATCGTCGACCGACACCGAACACCGATCCGGACGGCCGCTCCCGCGGTCCACCAGAACAGCCGGAATACCCTGCGCCGCCAATGTTTCCAGGACCTGTTCACCGTCACCGGACACCGGCGTGATCAGCACGCCGCGCATCCGCTGTTCGGCGATGAGTTCGAGGTGCCTGCGCTCACGAACCGGGTCATCGGCGCTATTGCACAACACCAGCATTGCGTTGTGAGCGGTGGCTTCTTCTTCCGCGCCGTGTGCGACGTCGGCGAAGAAGGGGTTGGCCATGTCGAGCACCACCATGGCCAGGGTGCGACTGCGTCCCTCACGGAGCTGGCGTGCCGAATCGTTGCGCACGTACCCGGTCTCCGCGATGGCCTGCTGCACCCGCTCCCGGGTGCGAGGAGATACCTGTTCGGGACGGTTGAGCACGTTGCTGACCGTGCCCAGCGAGACACCCGCGCGTCGGGCGACATCCTTGATGCTCACCGCCATTCCAGCTCCTCTCTTTGAAACGTGTCAAGCGTAGTGGATTTCCACGACCTGCAAGGAATGTGCACGGTAAGGCCTTGACTGCCGCCAGAAGCGGATATTATTTTCATTCCGGCTCTGAAACGTTTCAATACAGGAGTTGACGACGATGCCAGGCTCTGCCGATCCCCGCGTGGTACTGCGCGAACTGCACATCGAGCTGCCGTCGTGGGCGTTCGGGAACTCCGGCACCCGGTTCAAGGTGTTCACCCAGCCCGGCGTGGCGCGCGATTCGTTCGAGAAGATCGCCGACGCGGCACAGGTGCACTGCTACACCGGGGTGACGCCCCAGGTGTCGCTGCACATCCCGTGGGACGCGGTCGACGACTACGCCAAACTCGCCGAACATGCACGCGAACAGGGTGTTTCGATCGGAGTGATCAACTCCAATACCTTCCAGGACGACGACTACAAGCTCGGCAGTGTCTGCCACCCCGATCCGGTGATCCGGCGCAAGGCCATCGGGCATTTGCTCGATTGCGTGGACATCATGGACGCCACGGGTTCGGGCCATCTGAAGCTGTGGTTCGCCGATGGGCTGAACTACCCAGGTCAGGACGATCTGATCGGACGGCAGCGGGGACTCGCCGAAGCACTGTCCGAGATCTACGGCCGGCTGTCGGAGGACCAGCGAATGCTGTTGGAGTACAAGCTGTTCGAACCGGCGTTCTATGCCACCGACGTCCCGGACTGGGGCACCGCCTACGCGCACTGCCTGAAGCTGGGCCCCAAGGCGTCGGTCGTGGTGGACACCGGGCATCACGCGCCGCACACCAATATCGAGTTCATCGTTGCCTTCCTGCTCGCTGAGGGCAAACTTGGCGCGTTCGACCTGAATTCGCGTTTCTACGCCGATGACGACCTCATGGTCGGGGCCGCCGATCCGTTCCAGCTGTTCCGGATCATGAACGAGATCGTCGCCGCCGATGCCGTCATGCCGGATTCGGGGGTGCTGTTGATGCTCGACCAGTGCCACAACATCGAGCCGAAGATCCAGGCGGTGATCCGGTCGGTGATGAATGTGCAGGAGGCCGCCGCCAAGGCGCTGCTCGTCGACCGTGAGGCGCTGGCACAGGCTCAACGCGACGGAGACATCTTGGGCGCCAACGCAATTCTGATGGACGCCTACAACACCGACGTGCGCCCGATGCTGCGGGACCTGCGCGAGGACATGGGGCTCGATCCCGACCCGATCGGCGCGTTCCAGCGCTCGGGATACATGCAGAAAGTTATCGACGAACGAGTCGGCGGCCAGGCCGCGGGCTGGGGAGCATGAGAATGACCGACAACACCGATGACACCGTCCGCGAACTGCTCGAGCGCAGCAACCGCGTGGGCGAGGACCCTCGTAACACCAATTTCGCCGGCGGCAACACCTCCGCGAAGGGCTTCGACACCGATCCGGTGACCGGCAAGCTGGTCGAGCTGATGTGGGTGAAGGGATCCGGCGGTGACCTGGGCACCCTCACCGCGGGCGGGCTGGCGGTGCTGCGTCGTGATCGGTTGCAGGCGCTCGTCGACATCTATCCCGGCGTCGACCGTGAGGACGAGATGGTCGCCGCCTTCGACTACTGCTTGCACGGACGTGGCGGCGCCGCGCCCAGCATCGACACCGCCATGCACGGGCTCGTCGAGGCGAACCATGTCGACCATCTGCATCCGGACGCGGGGATCGCGCTGGCAACCGCCGCAGACGGCGAAGCGTTGACAAAGGAGTGCTTCGGCGACCGTGTGGTGTGGGTGCCGTGGCGGCGGCCGGGCTTCCAGCTCGGCCTCGACATCGCCGCCATCCGGCGGGACAACCTGCAGGCCATCGGCTGCATCCTCGGCGGGCACGGCATCACCGCCTGGGGCGACACTTCTGCCGAATGCGAGTCGAACTCGCTCGAAATAATTCACACCGCACAGGATTTCATCGACACCCGAGGAAAGGCCGAAGCGTTCGGTCCGACGCTAGCGGGGTTCGAGTCGCTCACGCCGGAACGGCGCCGCACCCGGGCCGCCGAATTGGCTCCGGTGATCCGCGGCCTGGCGTCGACCGACCGGCCTCAGATCGGCCATTTCGACGACAGCGATGTGGTGCTGGACTTCCTGTCGCGCACCAAGCACGCGGAACTCGCCGCGCTCGGCACCTCCTGCCCGGATCACTTCCTGCGCACGAAGGTTCGCCCACTGGTGCTCGACGCCGCGGCCGATGCTCCCTTGGAGGAGGTGATCGCGCGGCTGCGTGAGCTGCACACCGCATACCGCGAGGACTACGCGGCCTACTACGCACGCCATGCGAACGCGGATTCCCCGGCCATGCGCGGCGCGGACCCGGCAATCGTGCTCGTTCCTGGTATCGGCATGTTCAGCTTCGGGCGCGACAAGCAGACCGCACGCGTCGCGGGTGAGTTCTACATCAACGCCATCAATGTCATGCGCGGGGCCGAGGCGCTCTCCCGGTATGCCCCGATCGAGGAGTCGGAGAAGTTCCGTATCGAATACTGGCCCCTCGAGGAGGCGAAGCTGGCCCGCATGCCCAAACCCAAGCCGCTGGCGACCCGCATCGCACTGGTCACCGGCGCCGGCTCTGGCATCGGACGCGCCATCGCACTGCGGCTGGCGGCCGAAGGCGCGTGTGTGGTCGTCGCCGACCGCGACACCGACGCCGCAGCCCGCGTGGCCGCCGAGATCGGCTCCGCCGACGCGGCCGTCCCGGTCACCATGGATGTCACCGACGCCGAGGCGGTGCGTGCGGCCCTCGACATCGCCGCGCTGGCGTTCGGCGGGGTGGACCTGGTCGTGAACAACGCCGGCCTGTCGATCTCCAAGTCGCTGCTGGAAACCAGCGAATCCGATTGGGACATCCAGCATTCGGTGATGGCCCGCGGCTCGTTCCTGGTATCGCGGGAGGCCGCGCGTGCCATGGTCGCCCAGAGCATGGGCGGCGACATCGTCTACATCGCCAGCAAGAACGCCGTATTCGCCGGGCCGAACAATATCGCCTACAGCGCGGCGAAAGCCGATCAGGCCCACCAGGTCCGGCTGCTGGCTGCCGAGCTGGGCGAGCACGGCATCCGCGTCAACGGCGTGAATCCCGATGGCGTGGTATGTGGTTCGGGCATCTTCGCGGGTGGTTGGGGCGCCCAGCGCGCCGCCGTGTACGGGGTCGAGGAGAAGGACCTGGGCAACTTCTACGCCCAGCGCACCATCCTCAAGCGCGAAGTATTGCCCGAGCACGTGGCCGGCGCCGTCTTCGCGCTCACCGGCGGCGAGCTCGCGCACACCACCGGGCTGCACATCCCCGTCGACAGCGGCGTCGCCGCGGCGTTCCTACGGTGAGCCGCGACCTCGGGCACTCCGGCGCCCCCGTGGAGAACACCTTCGCCGCAATCGATCTCGGCGCGTCGAGCGGACGCATCGTCCACGGTGTGGTGACCGATGAGCGGCTGACGGTGCGAGAGGTACATCGCTTCGCCAACGAGCCGGTGCACCTGCCCGACGGGCTGCACTGGGACATCACCGGCCTGTACCGTCAGGCATGCGCCGGGCTGACCGCCGCCGGGCCGGTGCGCTCGGCCGGAATCGATTCCTGGGCCGTCGATTACGGGCTGCTCGACAAGGACGGCAGGCTGATGGGACTGCCGTATCACTACCGTGACCTGCGCACATCGTGGCGCACGCCGACACCGGTGGATACCCAAACCCTCTACCAGCGCACGGGCATCGCCGATCTGCCGTTCAACACCATCCATCAACTGCGCGCCGAGCCGGAGCACCGGCTCGACACCGCCCGGCACCTGCTGATGATCCCGGATCTGCTCGGTTACTGGCTCACCGATCGGATGGGCACCGAACGCACCAACGCCTCCACCACCGGGCTGTACGGCATCGCCGAACGGGACTGGGACTATCCCCTGATCCGTCGGCTCGGGCTGCCGCAGTGCATTTTCACGCCGATCAGCAACGCCGGCACCGTACTGGGCAGGCTGCGCAGCCCGGTGCGTGAGGCGATCGGCGGACACGATGTCCAGGTGGTCCGGGTCGCGTCCCACGACACCGCCAGCGCCGTCGCCGCCGTCCCCGCCGAGTCCAGGTCCTTCGCCTATATATCCAGCGGCACTTGGTCATTGGTGGGCGTCGAGCAGCCCACTCCCCTGCTGTCGTCCACGGCCCGGGCGGCCGGTTTCACGAACGAGACAGGCATCGCCGGATTCCGCTATCTGCGCAACGTCATGGGTTTGTGGCTATTGCAGGAGTGCCAGCGCGAATGGGCCGACCTGGACTGGTCGACGCTGTGCGAGCGCGCCGCGGAGTTGCCCGCATTGAGTACCGTCATCGATGTCGACGACCCGAGGTATCTTGCTCCCGGCCACCAGACGCCGGGAGGCATGACCGCCCGAATCGCCGCTCATTGCGACGGTCCGCCACCGCGCACACCTGCGGAGTTCGCACGCTGCGTGTTCGACAGCCTCGCCTTGGGACATGCTCGGGCGATCGCTGATGTCGTCCGCACCGGCCGCACGAACATCGACATCGTGCATCTGGTCGGCGGCGGCGCCCGCAACGCCCTGCTGTGCCAGCTCACCGCCGACGCATGCGGCCGTCCGGTCACCGCCGGCCCAGCGGAGGCGACAGCGTTGGGAAATATACTTGCCCAGGCTATTTCGGCACGCGTGCTGCCCGACTGGGCCGCCGCGCGCCGGCTGATCGCGCATACACACGCACCATTGCGCTACGAACCCAGGCCGGACCCTGCGTGGCAGGACGCGGCCGGACGAGTGGCACTGCTGGCCGAGAAACGAGCCGCTGCATGAGGATCGCACTCTTCGTCACCTGCCTGGTCGAGTCCATGTTCCCCGACGTCGGCAAGGCCACCGTGACACTGCTGGAACGGCTCGGCCACGAGATCGTCGTCCCGCCCGCGCAAACCTGCTGCGGCCAGATGCACATCAACACCGGCTACCCCGACGCGGCGCTGGGCCTGGTGCGCAATCACGTCGATGCCTTCGCCGGCTACGACGCGATCGTGGCGCCCTCGGCATCCTGCGTCGGTTCGGTGCGCCACCAGCATGCGGCCGTCGCCCACCGTGCCCGGGACAAAGGTCTCGCGACGGCGGCCACATCCGTGGCCGACAGCACCTGGGAGCTATCGGAGTTCCTCACCGACGTGCTCGGCGTCGAAGATGTCGGTGCGCACTACCCGCACCGCGTCACCTACCACCCCACCTGCCACTCCCTGCGGATGCTGCGGGTCGACGACCGGCCGCTGCGTCTGCTGCGCAACGTGTCGGGCATCGATCTCGTCGAGCTGCCCGCCGCGGACCAATGCTGCGGATTCGGAGGTACTTTCGCCTTGAAGAACCCCGACGTCTCGACCGCCATGCTGGCCGACAAGATGCGCCACGTACAGTCCACCGGTGCGCACACCTGCACCGCTGCCGACTCCTCGTGCCTGATGCACATCGGCGGCGGCCTGTCGCGGCTGCGCGCGGGCACCCGCACGGTGCACCTGGCCGAGATCCTGGCGGCCACGGCATGAGTGGCTCTCGCGATCGAGGCGGCGTATTCCTCGGACTACCTGCACCGCACGGTGATTCACCGCTACGCGGCGTGAACCCGTTTCCCGTGGCGGCCCGCGCCGCGGTGACCGACACCCAGACACGCAGCAATATCAGCGCCGCCACCGCCACCATTCGCGGCAAACGCGAACGCGTGGTCGCCGAGGTGCCCGACTGGGAGGCGCTACGCATGGCCGGCCAGAGCATCAAGCGCCACACCCTCGCCCACCTCGACAAGCACCTCGAGCGACTCGAAGCAGCTGTCACTGCTCACGGCGGCACCGTGCACTGGGCGGCGAACGCTGCCGAGGCCAATGCGATCATCGGCTATCTCATCGCCGCTACCGGCACGACAGAGGTGGTGAAGGTGAAATCGATGGTGACGCAAGAGATCGGCCTCAACGAGGCTCTGGCCGAACGCGGGATCACCGCACACGAAACCGATCTCGCCGAACTCATCGTCCAACTCGCGGGCGACAAACCGTCGCATATCGTGGTTCCCGCGATTCACCGCAATCGCAGCGAGATTCGCGACATCTTCACCGAGTCCATGCCAGGCGTCGATCCGGACCTGACCGACGACCCTCCCGAACTCGCGGCCGCCGCGCGTGCCTACCTGCGCCGAACCATGTTGAACGCCAAGGTCGCCGTGTCCGGTGCGAATTTCGCCATCGCCGAGACCGGCACCCTCGCTGTGGTGGAGTCCGAGGGCAACGGCCGGATGTGCCTCACACTGCCCGATACCCTGATCACGGTCATGGGCATCGAGAAACTCGTGCCAACCTGGCGCGACCTGGAGGTCTTCCTCCAACTGCTCCCGCGATTGGCCACCGGCGAACGCATGAACCCCTACACCTCTCTGTGGACCGGCGTGCACCCCGGTGACGGGCCTCAGGACTTCCACCTCGTCCTGCTCGACAACGGACGCATCGACACCCTCAGCGATGAGGTGGGACGCGAAGCGCTGCACTGCATCCGCTGCGCGGCCTGCCTCAATGTGTGCCCGGTCTACGAACGCACAGGCGGGCACGCCTACGGCTCGGTATATCCCGGGCCGATCGGAGCAGTCCTCACTCCACAGCTCACCGGCGTGGCCGAGAACCCCTCCCTGCCCTATGCGTCCACCCTCTGCGGCGCGTGCTTCGACGCCTGCCCCGTGCGCATCGACATACCCTCCATTCTCGTACACCTGCGAGCGGAAACCACTGCTGCACAACGCCTGCCAACGCCGGAATCCACAACGATGGCCGCGACCTCCTGGGTAATGCGCAAGCAGCGGCGCTTCACCCGCGCCACCTGGCTGCTTCGCGCGGCCAGACTCTTCCGCAACCGGCGCGGCACACTGGACAGGCTGCCGCCCCCGCTGTCGGCGTGGACTTCCGCACGCGACCTCCCGATCCCGCCCCGAGAAACCTTCCGCACCTGGTGGAACCACCGATGAACACCCGCGACGACATGCTCCGCCGCATCCGCGCGGCCATCACGACTTCAGCTCCGATCGGTGGCGTCAGCCGTGGCTACCGCCAACACGGCACCACCGATCCGGCAGCACTGGTCGCCCTGTTCACCGAACGTCTGCGCGATTACGGCGCCGAGGTCCACACCACAACCGAGGTGGGCATCTCCGCACTTCTTCGCGACCTGACAGCAGACCGAATCACCGCGGTTCCGCCAGGATTCCCCATCACGTGGATTCCCTCGGGGGCACGGATCGACGACCCCGCGATGGACACGGCCACACTCGACACCACCTCAACCGTGATCACTACCTCCGCCGCAGCCTGCGCCGACACCGGAACCATCGCCCTCGACGGCAGTGCCGGCCAAGGACGCCGCGCGCTCAGCCTCGTGCCCGATCGGCACATCTGCCTGGTTCGCACTGCTGACATCGCGCACACCGTCCCCGAATTGTTGGCCCTGCTCGTCCCATCCAGACCGATCACGCTCATCAGCGGACCATCTGCAACCAGCGACATCGAATTGCGGCGCGTTCAAGGTATGCACGGTCCCCGGAACTTGGTCGTCGTGCTGGTCGAATCCCGTGCTACCGCTGCGGAAGAAACGCTGACGCCACCATGAACGACCCCGGCCCTCCAGCCCATCCGTCTTCCGTTCGCGAGCTGCTGCCCTATTTCGGCACGTGCCCGGCATGCAGCAACTTCGCCGAGGTGTACGAGATCAGCCTCATATCCGTAGACGGCAGCCGCACAGTCGAATTCCTCGAAACCTGCGGTCTGCCCTGCGGATGGGTCGGCCGCCGCGCCGAACACATGCCACCGCATCGAAGGGACCACTGAATGGAATCAATGCTCTATGGCGCCACACCGGGGTCCCGGACTAGCGAGGACCAGTATTCAGGTAGTCGGAATTCTGAGGGATTGGCGGGCAGTCGTCACCGGCTGTGATCGCTGGACGCGTAGCGGTTCCAGGTGCCGCCGGCCTGAGCAACGTGCCGGCGTGCGGTGGTGTAGTGGATGCCGAGGGCGTCGGCGAGGACGGATGCGGATGCTTGCAGGACGAGTTGCCGGAGCGCAGCGATGCGTCCTGTGACGCTGGGAATTCCGTTCTTTGTGGTCTGTTGGCCGAGGGTTTCGGGTCGGAGCGGCTGTCCGGCGCGACGGCCTGGGAACAGCCATCGTGAGCTCGGGTTGGTCGCGGCGCGCATGTTCGTGCGCTGGTAGATCAGCTCGAGGAGCAAGCTCGCGAACGGGTCGGGAACAGGTGTCGGTGGTTCGCCGAAGCGGATAACGATGCCCGCGTCGGTGGTGAGGACATAGTGGGACTGCTGCACGACCAGGTGGCAGCCTGACCTGCCCTACTCCTCGGGTTCCACTTTCGGTGGCCAACTAACGGCCTTCGCGAAAGGCTAAACGACATGCCACGTCCCTACCCTGCCGAGTTTCGTGCGCGAGCCATCGCGCTCGTCCGTGCCGGCAGACCGTCCAAGCAGACCGCCGTCGAGTTGGCGTTCATCCGGTGACACTGTCGAAATGGTTGCACCAGGATGAGATTGATCGCGGCCTGCGATTAGGCGAGTCGTCGACCGAGTCGGCCGATCTCCGTGCCGCTCGCCGACGGAACCGGGAACTGAAGAGTTCTGGCAGGCGGCTTTTGTCTATGCGCACTCGCCCAGGGCGCCTGCCCCTATGCCAACATCTGCGAACACTGCCCCAACTTCCGCACCGTCACCACCTACCTGCCAATCCTCGCCGCACAACGCGCCGATACAGCGAAACTGGCCGAAGACGCCGAGCATCGCGGCTGGATCGACGAACCCGCCCGCCATCGCCAACTCATCGCACGACTCGACACCGCCATCGCCCAACGATCAGCCCGATAACCGAAACCACCTCCACCCCAGCTAAAACCGACCGCCTGTTAGCCGGATAAGCATGCGAAATGCGTCGGCGGAGACCACAATTCAGGGCAGACTGGTGATCTCGTCGAGCGCGATTTAAACTGCGCCGAGGAACTCTCGCTGTACAGCCAAGAAAGCTTGGCCGGCCACCTCGACGTGCCGAGGCGATGGCGATGAAGGGGAGGCGTTGCTCCGGCCTGACCGTCCGCCACAGTACCGCGGCACCGATCGCAGAGACACGACGTCCTTCGGCTGTTCCGGCGGAGACGGCTCGTTCCGGCTTCGCCCGTAGCCCGTGCTGGCGATGCTCCAATGTCGGTCGGTGGGGCAGACTCAGGCTGCGAAAGCAACGGACGAGACGGGCGGGATTCGATGGCATCAGAGGCCGAGACACGTATCGCTGACGCGCTGCACACCGGCGCGCAATCATTGGATCTGTCAGATCTGGAGCTGCGCAGCCTCCCGGATTCCCTGCGGCGACTCAGCATGCTCACCGAACTCGACCTGGGTGTCAACCTCCTCGCGGAGCTCCCAGACTGGATAGGCGACCTCAGCACGCTCACTTCGCTCAACCTGTTCGCCAATCCGCTCACCACGCTCCCGGATTCGCTCGGCGATCTCACCGCGCTCACCGAACTCATCGTGAGCAGCAACCAGCTCACCGAGCTCCCGGACTCGCTTGGCCGTCTCACCGCGCTCACCACGCTTGAGGCGTCCGACAATCTGCTCACAAAGCTTCCGGACTCGATCGGAGACCTCGCCGCGCTCACCTTTCTCCAGATCAACGGCAACCACCTGGTGGCGCTCCCCGATTCGATGAGGAATCTCAGCGCCCTCACCGAGCTTTGGATCGATGACAGGCTGCTCCCACAGCTACCGGCCCCGCTCCGCGAAGTCGTCCCTCGCGCCCTGCCGGCCGGTCCCCCCGGCAACGACCCGCTCAGCGGAGAGCCGCCGTGGTGATGGGCCAGAACGTCTCAGGATCGCGCGGAGTCCCGCTCGGGGAGGAACTGCAGCGTCAATAGGGCCCCGGCCGGCGCGACGCCCGCGCCGATCCAGGCGGCGGTCTGCGTCCCGTCCAGGAACGACGGCCGCGCGGTCGCGCCGAAGTCGGCGCCGAGAGTCCCGTCGACCCGGTCTGCGGCCTCGATCGCCCCGCTGACCGACTCGGTGGCGACCTTCCGCAGCTCGGCCGGCAGCCGCTGCGCGGCCGACGCCAGGCCGGCCACACCGGCAGCGGATGGCGACGGGCAGCGGATTGCGACGGCTGGGAAAGCTAGGAGAAGGAGCCTAGTCTCGCTGGCATGGGTCCACTGAGCACTTCCGCTGCAAAAACTCCTGTTGCCACCACTCTCTTGGGTCGCCACGTCCGTTTGGAGCCGCTCGCGCCTGCCCACCTTACGGATCTGTTCGCAGCGGGGGGAGGAGACGAGGAGGTCTGGCGCTGGCTTCCGGTACCCACCCCGCGCACAGAAGAGGAGATGCGCGCCCTACTGGATAAGCTGATCGCGGATTGCGATGCTGGCACCCGCGTTGCCTTCGCAGTCATCGAACTGGCGACCGGACAGGCCGTGGGATGGACCACCTACGGATTCTTCAGTGCCCGCGACGAGCGTTTGGAGATCGGCTGGACCTGGTACGCCCGCGCCGTGTGGCGCACCGCGGTCAACACCGAGTCCAAGCTGCTGTTACTCGAGCACGCCTTCGAGGACCTAGGCATGGGCCGGGTGTGCTGGCGCACCGACCATCTCAATACGCGGTCGCAGCAGGCCATCACCCGCCTGGGCGCGGTCCGCGAAGGCGTCTTCCGCCGCGAAATGCGCCGCCCCGACGGCAGCTGGCGCGACAACGTCTACTACGCGATGCTCAAAGACGAGTGGCCCATCGCCAAACAACGGCTGACCGCGCGACTTGCGGCGGATTGACTCTGGCACGTCACAAGTCTAACGAAAGCTTGCCGGGAATTTCGAAGAAATTGACTTGCATAATTCATTCCGTCGGCTTCTTTGCCGGGATATCGGTGGCGCAGACGCTGACTCACGATATAAATTCCGGACCGAGATGAACGTGTGCGGCCTTCAAACCATAACGTGGCCGGCCACGAATTCATCGATGCCGGTTGCATCGAGTCGGCAATCGGCGCCGTCAGGCAGGCGAGCGGTTCGGCGTCGCCATACATCGCGCACGGTGCGATTACAGCAGACGTGCGGCGGCGCCAATCATATACAGGGCAAGACGGGCCTTCAATGCTTGTCGGAACATGATTCTCCCCGATCAGGGGCTACCGGTGCCGGCCATATCGGCACAGGCAGGGCGGAATTTTATTCCGACATAATTTCGGCAAACCATTCGCTCGAGCCCCTTGACCAAGCCTCACTCCTTTCGATCATACGTTATCCTAACCTTCCGATAGTCGGATTCCCTCACTTCCACTACCCTCTCCCAATCCTCCGTAGTATCCGCAATCCATACCGGATTATTCCAGCCCTGCCCTGTGACATCGTAAGAAATGCGAAAATAGCTATTGCCGGAATTGGTCCGCAGCCCCATCCTTTTTCCAAATGTAAAAACAAGCACTTCGGCATCGATCAACGGAAGCGATTCATCGGGGTGAACATCAAAAAGCAGGCTGCCTTCGATCTGGATGGCAAGCGCCTTATGAACTGTACCGTCGGATCTAAAGGTCAGGGCGAAGCTTCCCTCTTCAACATAATGCTCCCTGAAAATCGAAAGCCCAGAACCCAGGTAAGTAGAAAGATTCGACAACAGGAATCCTCCAATCTCACTCATTTCGTCGAAATCCGGCACGCGAGAATTCCCGAACAATGAAATATCCATCTCCGATAATTATCCTTCTAGGCGTGGATTCGTCGCGCGACGATCGGTTTCATTCGGCCGGTGGCCGATCTCGGGATGCGCTTAAGAATGCCGTCGCGGTCACGCATCGCGCCGACCTTTTCGCCGCAGGTTCCGCCACATGATTGTGCCGAGACTGACGCAGAGGTCGCCGATTTGTAGTGAACACTCCAAGAATTCGGTTGGCCCGCTTCGACTGCTGTTCGCCCACTGCCTGCGTAGATTGCGTGCTCGTAGTCGTCGCGGTGGATGATGGGGCGATCGTATTGATCGCAGGCGTAGCAGTGAACGCGTGAGGTGCGATTAACCGCTAGTCCGTCCTCAGCGGTCGGGCTGATATCGGATCCGTGACATGTGGTGATGTAGTCGGGATCCAGGCCCACAGCGGCGCGTTCGCCTAACCCGCAGGTGCAGATGACTTTGCCGATGTCGAGGTGGGGCTGGAAGTCGTGGACGTGGCTGCGGTGGGGATCGCGGCTCATGATGATGGCGATGAGTGCGGTGTGCCTGGCATGGGCGATCGCCACGGTGTGTCGCCATTGCTTGGCCTGCACTACCAATCGCACGATGTGCTCCGGGTCGCTCGACTTGAGTGCTTCCTGTTCGGCGGTGATGGCGCGCTTGGTGACGGCGGAGGCGGTCTCGAGGAGGCTGTGAAAGCCGCGCTTCTGGCGCACGGGGTGAGGTCGATGCGCACCATTCGTTCGGTGAATTCGGCTACCAAGGAGGCGATTTCGGCATCGCGGTTCGGCGCTGGTGTCTTGGTCATCCGGTGTTTCCTGAGCAGCGTTCGTTGGCGGGGCGCGTTGCCGCGCCCCGCGGTAGGTGGGTTAGAGCGGGCTGGGCCAGTCGGAGACTTCGGCGCGGATGGTTCACTTGACGTCGTATTCGGGGGAAGGCGGTCAGGGCCTGGATCTGGTGGTCGCGGTCGCGGGCAGCGATGTTACTGGCCCGGTGAACGAACAGGCTGTACACGATCCGCGTCAGTTCGCCATCGGTGGCTCGACCATATTAGTGGAACATCTGTTCCACGGTGGCGCGCTGCGGCCGTGTGGGCGATCAGTCCGTTGAGCGCGAGCGCTGCGACGGTAAGCTAGCGGGCCTCGGGATCGGGTGGAACAGGAACCGGTCGGCCGGAGTGGTGATGTCGATGCCCTGTTTGAGCACGATCAAATCGATTCCACGCTCATCGAGCTGGGCAGCGAGCTCGGTCATGTGCCGCACCGAACGGAACGGACGCGACAACCGCGTGATCGCCAGCTCGTCGCCGCGGCGCAGATGGTCGAAGCACTTGTCCCACTCCGGGCGGCGCGCCAACATGCCGGCCATGCCGTCGCCGCGGGTATCGCACCCGAATCCGAGCAGGGACGCATGCCCCTGGACTGGATCGTGCCCACAGACCTGCCTGCGCTGACCAGATCTCACTCTCGGCCTGGCTCGATACCGCGACCGAACCACATGTCGAAAGGCACTGGCAGCTGCTGAACTTGATCAACGGCAATGTCCCTGAAGAGCCCAGCGCGCCCGCCTTCAGACGGTTCGCCGAAGCCCTGCGCGTACACCGATAGTCGCGCTCCTCGGGCAAACCCACTCATTGCCGCATACCGCGCTGACCGAACCGGCTAACGCGAGGCGCCAGCGGCCAGAACCTTATGCGGTGCAGAACGTCCGCTAGCCGAATGCAGCGCGTTCCCTGGGGCTTTAGCGGAATCACCAGCGGGTCAGCCGAAGACATGGTCGACTGGTTGCAGCATCGCACCGCCGCGTGGTCGCCACGGCCGGTAAAGCGGGTGTTCATACCGAAAAGCAACGGGCGCCGCCGCGGACTGGGGATTCCCGTGATCGCCGACCGGGCGCTGCAAGCGCTGGTGGTCAACGCGCTGGAACCCGAGTGGGAGGCCCGGTTCGAACCCAAATCCTATGGGTTCCGGCCGGGCCGGGGATGCCACGACGCCATCGCGGCCATCCATACCACCGTCAGCCGCACCGACGCCAAACGCGTGTGGATTCTGGACGCCGATCTGGCCGCCGCGTTCGACCACCTCGACCACGCCCACATCGTCGGCTCGCTCGGCACGTTCCCCGCTTTGGGGCTCGTGCGGCAGTGGCTGACTGCCGGCGTGGTCGATCAGGGTCGCTTCGCGCCGACCGAGGAGGGTGCCCCACAAGGCGGGGTGATCAGCCCGTTGCTACTCAACGTTGCTCTGCACGGCATGGAGGCCGCCGCCGGAGTCGCCTACTACACCAACGGCACTCGTGCCGGGAAGACGGTGAAGGGCTGCCCGGCGGTTATCCGCTACGCCGACGACCTTCTCGCACTGTGCTATTCGCGCGAGCAGGCCGAACAAGTAAAGAAGCAGTTGGCGCGGTGGCTGGCTCCCAGAGGGCTCGTCTTCAACGAGGACAAGACCCGGATCACGACCCTGGACCAGGGCGTGGACTTTCTGGGATTCAACATTCGCCGATACCCGAACGGGAAGCTGCTGACCAAGCCGAGCAACGCTGCGCTGCGGCGCATCCGGTCACGATTGTCCACCGAGATGAAGCGGCTGCGAGGCTCGAATGCCGACGCGGTGACCGCCACTCTCAATCCGATCATTACCGGATGGGCGGCCTACTACCGGATCGGGGCTTCCAAACGGGTGTTCAACGCGTTGGAAGCCCACCTCTGGCGGCTGGTCTACAAGTCGGCCAGATTCCGTCATTCGAACAAACCGATGTATTGGGTCAAGGCCCGCTACTTCGGCGCGTTCAACCCCGCCAGGCGGGATTCGTGGGTGTTCGGCAGCCATGACAGTGGCTTCTACCTGCGCAAATTCGCTTGGACACCGATCGTCCGGCACCGGATGGTCGCAGGCACGGCGTCTCCGGACGACCCTGCGCTGATCGACTACTGGACCGAGCAGCGTCGCCGCCGCACACCCCCGCTGGGCAAAGACACCCAGCGCCGCCTGCGCGCGCAGAACAGCCGATGCCCGCTCTGCCAGGGGTTGCTGCTGCACACCGACCGCGAACAGCAAACGCCACACCAGTGGCAGCAGTGGCTCACGGCCGCCCGCAACGCGATCCGCCGACAGGCCATCACCATAACGGGCGCTCACCCACCGGACGACCGGACCGCAACGCGTCTCGTGCACGCCCACTGCCACCGCAATCACACCAGAAGCGTTGGCGGGCACCGCACTTCTGCCGACCTGTGAGCCCTCGGGGCTTGCTTGAGCCGGTTGCCTGGAAAGCGGGCACGGCCGGTTCTTAGGGGGCGAGGGCGTGGCAACACGCCCTCGCTACCCGCCGAACGCTGGTTCGCCGAACTCACCAACCGCAAACTCCGCCGATCGGCCCACCGCAGCGTCACCGAACTCGAATCCGACGTCGAAGCCTGGATCCAGTCATGGAACGAAAACCCGAGACCTTTCGTCTGGACCAAAACCGGCCACCAGATCCTCGACAGCCTCGTCCACTACTGCCACAAACTTACGGCGCTCAACAGCGAATCAGCACACTAGCGGCCAACACCTCACACGTTTGGCGTTGCTGCGGGAACTCGCTGCGGGAACTCTTCGAATAGACGGCGACGCCCCCGCAGCCGTCATTCCGGTGCGCGAGTGCGTTCGACGGCGCGCTTGAGGGCGGCGGTGGCAGGCGAGGTGAAGTGCGAGATAACTAGCAATCATGGTGGCTCGCTGTCGGGGCCGAATCGGCCGGAGGGTCGAGGTTGGTTGGCCCGTCACCCGTTCACGGCTGAATCAGAGTTGTGAACTATCGAGATGTGGGGTCACCGCCGGACTGTTGCAGGCAGTCCGGCGACGAGTGCGGGCAGGGGCGAAGGGGTCCAGGCCCGCGTCCCCGCCCGGTCCCGGTGGTCACGCAGGCAACGTAGGAACCGAAACCTGTTGGGCAAAAGCGGATTCGAGCGTACGGTCAGTAGCTATAGAACCCGCGTCCGGTCTTGCGGCCCAGGTAGCCGGCGTCGACCATGCGCCGCAACAGGGGCGGAGGGGCATAGTGGGGTTCGCGGAATTCCGCGTGCAGGGATTCGGCGATGGCGAGGGTGACCTCCAGGCCGATGGCGTCGACCAGACGCAACGGGCCCATCGCGTGCGCGCAGCCGGCGACCATGCCCTCGTCGATATCGGCGACACTGGCGAACCCGGTCTCGGCCATGCGGATCGCGCTGCAGAGGTACGGGATCAGCAGGGCGTTGACGATGAAGCCGGCCTGATCCTTGGACTCGATGGTCCGCTTGCCGAGGATGTCGCGGGCGTAGGCGGTGACCTTGTCGACGACCTCGCGGTCGGTCTTGAGGGTCACCACGATCTCGACCAGCGGCAGCACCGGGACCGGGTTGAAGAAGTGCACACCCACGACGCGGCCCGGGTTGGCGGTGGCATTGGCCAGCCGGATGACCGGGATGGACGAGGTGTTGGTGGCCAGGATGGTCTCGGGGGAGACGATGCCGTCCAGCTTGGCGAAGAATTCGGTCTTCAGCGTCTCGATCTCGGGGGCCGCCTCGATGACCAGCTCGCGGTCGGCGAAGTCGTCGATCGAGGTGGTGACGGCGATCCGGTCCGCGGTCTCTTCAGCATCGGTGCGGGCGAGTTTTCCTGCCTCCACCGCACCGGTCAGGGACCTCGCGATGCGGGCGCGGGCGAGGTAGGCCGCGTCAGTATCGCGTTCAACGACGAGGACTTCACCACCCGCGCGGGCGGCGACCTCGGCGATACCTGCACCCATGGTGCCGCCACCGATCACACCGATACGGTGCATGACAATTCTCCTCAACTTCGGTAGAAACGCTCTGGCTCTGAAAGGGATTGGCGGTGCTTAATTCACACGGACGATGAGGGCGTCGCCCTGGCCGCCGCCACCGCAGGGCGCGGCCGCGCCGACACCGCCGCCGCGGCGCTGCAGCTTGAGCGCCAGGTTCAGGACGATGCGGGCGCCGGACATGCCGAGCGGGTGTCGGATGAGATGGCCGACCAGTCCCGGACGCGAAATATGTTGCGGTCCAAGGGAAAACGATCCGCGGCCAGCTTTGCATCGCATCTGTCGAGGGCGTCATGTATATGTTTGGTCAGTTCGCCGGTAGAAATCGGCTAAGTCGCCAACCTCGTGGTTGCGGGATTGATCAACAAGGCAATCACGACCCGAACGGTGATTTCACAGCGCACGGCACAAGGACATGCAGAGCACATCCTCACCAAACTGGGATTCACCGACCGTGCGCAGATCGCGGCCTGAGCTGCAGGGCATTCCCACGACATCCTCGTCTAAGTGAGTAGAAGATGCCCGTCAACATCCATCGATCGTGCCCCACGGATGCTCAGGATGGGAAGCCGACGAATCGGGATACGCCTGCCAGGACCAGTTCACAACCTCCAACAAATTGCGCTTGATCGTTTGCTCATCCCCTCGGTCGCTGATACGTGGGCGCAGGGTGTGGCGAATTATCTGAAGGAAACGCCAACGACTGACACCGAAGGTGATCATCAGTTCATCAGAGGGGGCACCACCGAACGGAGCCCACCGAATTGCAAACATGATCATCGACCTCGCGTCTGCATCCACCGACTTCACGAACTCCAGGGAATCGCATTGGTGCAGCAACGACCCGACCCACTCTGGGCTGCTCGGAACGTCCATATCACGTGAGTCCGCGATGCGAGCTTTTCGGATTGGGCACAGCGACCGGTCCCGGCTGGGGATTGTCCGGGCGTCGTCTGCTGGTCGCAGTGGTTGCGAATACGGGGAACCCGCCACTGGAGGGTCTGGGTTCGAACCTCACTCCTACCGGCTTGTCAGATGATGGCGGGATCTCCCCTTCGATCGTGGTGTAGACCCAAGGCCCCTCGTCGAGCGCGACGATAGCGATCTGCGACGGCGCCCATTCCTCAAGACGCCTGTCGGACGGCACTTGATACACCACCCGCCAGGACACGATAGCCCCCTCCCCGCAGGAAGACACCCATTCCAGTGTCGTCGACTTACACGACGTGCATGTGCTGGCCAGCGGCGACAGCAGCGTCGCGCAGTTATTACAGCGCCGAATCATCAAGGTCACCTCACCGAGCTTGTCGGGAGTGGTCGTGGTGATCCGATCCGGATTCAGTGGGCACATGAAATCTCCTGCGGATAGTGGCTACTGCGGTACCGACAGCATCTTCTGCGCTGGCGGTACTCACGACGACCAACTGACCGAGGACATACCTATTTCTGCCATGCAGCGCGTTGGGAGAGGACAGAGCGGCAAACGCCGCCAAACTTTCGGCAAGGTTTGCGAGCCCGGGCAGACATGGCATCCGTGTGCACCAACCAGGTGGCCATGACTGGAGCCCGGTGAGTAGGTCCGGCGGTTGTGAGGGTTTCGATGCGCCAGAATGGGTGCAGGAGGAGACGATCACACCATGTCACGACGTCGGCACACGCCCGAGCAGATCATCCGCAAACTGCGCGAGGGCGAGAAGCTGCTGGGCCAGCAGTTCTCGGTCGAGGACGTGTGCAAGCACCTCGAGATTTCCGACGCGACCTGGCATCGCTGGCAGAACCAGTACGGCGGCATGAAATCCGACGACGCCAAGCGGCTCAAGGAGCTCGAACGTGAGAACGCGCGGTTGAAGAAGATGGTTGCCGACCAGGCCCTCGATATCGACATGCTCAAGGAGATCTCCCGGGGAAAGTTCTGACCCCCGACCGTCGTCGCAGAGCTGTTGTGGCACTGCGGGATCGGTTCGGGGTGTCGGAACGACGCGCCTGCACGGTGGCCGGCCAGGCACGGTCGGTGCAGCGGCGGCCACCGTCGGTCGCCGAGACCGACCAGGTGTTGCGGGACCGGTTGCGAGCGATCTCGCGCCGATACCCGCGGTGGGGCTAGCGCAAGGCGCATGCGATCTGTCGCGCTGAAGGGTTGGTCACCAATCGCAAACGAACGCAACAACTCTGACGGGAGGAAAGACTCAAACGCCCGACTCGGGTGCGCAAGAATCGCCGGATCGGGCCCGGCCGCCATCAACGGTTGCGGGCGTCGAGGCCGGATCAGATGTGGGCGTTGGACTTCCAGGTCGATACCACCGTCGACGGTCGCCAGATCCGTTTTCTCAACATCGTCGACGAGTTCACCCGGGAAGCCTTGGCCGTCAGCGCGTTCCGTTCCTGCACCGCCGATACGTTGATCGGGGTCCCCGACGAGATCATCGCCGCGACCGGGTGCAAACCCGCCCACATTCGCATGGACAACGGCACCGAGATGACCGCCCACGCCATGCGGGACTGGTGTCGGTTCACCGGCGTCGATGCGGCGTTCATCGACCCGGGATCGCCATGGCAGAACGGGATCTGCGAATCGTTGCACGGGCGATTCCGCGACGAATTCCTGTCCTGCGAGCAATTCGGATCGCTCACCGAGGCGCAGGTCCTTGCCGAGTACTGGCGCATCGAGTACAACACTTACCGACCCCACGGATCACTGGGCTTCCTGAGCCCCACGGCTTTCCATGAGCAATGGTCACCGACCGAGTTCCACCAACCACTGCAACTCGCATGATCGGTGGACCCGCCATCGGGGCCCAGTCAGCCAGGGTTGGCCCTACCAAGGTACGGTTCGACCTTTCGACACCTATCCGCGCTGTCTCATGAGACACACAGATCAGGGGCTCTCGGTGCTGGTTACCTCGCCAATTTCGGCGTTGACAACCTGCGATTCCTTACCCCGTCAAGGTCGACGACATCCTCACCGTAACCCTCACCGCGAAGGCCATCACGCCCTGGGCCACCGCCGACTACGGTGAAGTCCGCTGGGACACCGTGGTGACGAATCAGAATGCCGAACCCGTCGCAAGCTACGACGTACTCACCCTCGTGGCGAAGTCATGACCTACCGCATCGCCATCTGCTACGGCCGCCCGGTGGACCCCGCGGCCTTCGACGTGTACTACGCCGAAACCCATGTCCCGCTGGCTCGGAAGATCCCCGGGCTCTCCGCATTCACCTGGGGCCTCTGCTCCGCACCCGGTAGCGGCGAACCGCCGTACTACATGGTTGCGAGCCTGGACTTCCCGACGGCCGAGGCACTCGATCAGGCAATGGCCTCAATCGAAATGAAGGCCGCCGGCCGCGATGTCCGTAACTTCGCCACCGGCGGTGTCACCATGTTCACCCAATTCGAGCAATCAGGACCGATTCCCTGATCCGCACGCCACACGGCGGGCAGGAGACCCAGGCGCCGTGCCCGCCGGTTCCTGGTGTGCGGGGCCGCGCCGCGTTCGCGGTTGCCGGCGACCAGCAGCGTGCGGGGCAGGCCGGAGCGGGACGAGACCTCGCGTAGCGGACGGGAACTTGTTGTGGTGTTCCGCCCGTGAACATTTCGGCGGCTTCGCGGCTGCCGACGTGGTTGTTGTTCCACAACCAGGTCATATCGGTGCCAGGGTAGAGGCTGACAACCGACGCCGAGACTTGCGGTCATTGCCGCAGCCGGAGGCGAAGTCCACGATGCCGCTCCTGTATCCCGCGCTCATTGCCAGCATGCCGCCCGCGAACATGCCGCCAACCGAGACGCGGGATGGGTAGACACCGAAATGCAAAGCATTGTCCTGCACCCGGCCGACGGCACTGGAGATGCCCTGAGGTACGCAATCTCAGGTGGGCTGCTCGGCGGCGGCGAGGCTGTAGTCGATGGCGAACACCGTGATAACGCGCTCGGCCAGCCTGCGCCCCAGGCCGCGCAAGTCCTACTAGTCGAAGGTGTGGAAGCCGCCCGCATGCGCCAGCACGATGGCGGGAGGCGGTGCGCTGGAACGGTGTCCGGGCAGGTAGACGTCGATGCGCAGCGTTTGGCGGCCCGGTGCGGCATAGGTTTCCACACGGTCGGGCGCGGGCAGACGGCGTCGCGACCGCCCTGCGTGCCGCGATCGATGCCACCAGCATGGACGGGCACCTCCACCAATGTCAGCGTGGAACGCGAGGACGTCACGCTGCCGGTGTTCGCAATGTACGAGCGCTGCTGTACGTTCCATACCGGCCGCGCGCAGGTCCGCCCTGCCATTCCGGCGGTTCTGGACCTCGTTGCCACCGGCAGGTTCGATCCCTCGATCGTTACCACCCGCGCTGCGGCCCGGACGACTCCATCGGTGCCCTGCTCGACACCGATAAAACTGGTTGTGACCCACTGACTTCCAATCGGCGCGTCGGGCGCAAGGTTACTCCGGTACCCGGCGCCCGTCCGCTGCCGCGATTCACTCGCCGGGATCGACCAGGCACAGAATCGTCGGATCGGGTTTCGGGTAGACGACCGCGTTGTGGGCGTCGGTCGCGTCGCCGCACGCCGTCGGGTCGATGGAGCCCTTGATGATTCGGCCGATCTTGAAATACGTCAGTTGGGCCTGGCGCCCACTCTGCGCCGCGGCAGTGCCGCAGTCGACCGGCTGCGCCGAGTTGTCGAGGCTGTTCTGGGCCACGCATTCACCCTCGCGCACCTGCAATTCCAGGCACAAAGTGGTGTTGCGCATGCCGCCGATGGAGCGCACGGTGTCGTAATCGGTACCGGGACACGAGCCGCCACCCGGATCCTTCAGCACCACGCCGACACGGTAGATCGTCGTCGGGTCATCACAGGACACCGACGTCACGTCGACCATGGCGGGCCCGCCGCTGACCTTCACACAGTCGCCCGCGGATACCTTCCGCAGCGGATCACGCCCACTGTCTCGAACATGGCCATGATCGGTGACGTGCTGCCAGCCGTACACGACAGCAATCGACAGCGCCAGGCCGACCAGACCGCCGACCCCACCCAGCCACCTCCGGTGTCGCCTCGGTGGCTGCGGCGGCCACGGGGGCGGATAGCCGGTGACAGGCTGCTGCGTCACAGGCCCATAGCCCTGCGGCGCGCGATGATCGGACGAACTGGTCATGAAAAGCCTTCCTGCTCACTGATTGTGGATTGCATGAGCGCGAGCGGAATCCGTCGCGAAACCCGCGCTAGCACCATGAGTTTTACCTACCATTAGGTAAAATTCAAGGTATCCAGGACCGGTGAACCACATGCGGGAGCTGCCTGAACACTTGCTCGACAGTGCCGGCCTCGAAGCCGCTCCCCCGAGCCGCGAGATACCCGTCCGGTCGAACGAGGATCCAGTCCCCGGCCCGGCCGCGGCGTTCGACCGACCTGCCGGTCGGCGTCGTGGATGGCAGCCGAATCGGCCTACCGGTCCGGCGTATCGCGTGCACGCGCATCCAGCCGGGCGCGGCGTCGGGTTCGGCAGGGCCTAAACGAGCAGATGTCAGGCCGGATCACGCAATGCCGCGCGCAGTCTCGTCCGGCCGGGGTTGTCGGCCTGTCCCGCGTCGAGACTCTCAAGGCTGAACTCGGCAGCGAGGCCACCGGACAGCTGCGAGCCACGCTGATCCGCCCCTGACCGAAAGCCGACAGTAAAAATCTCGTCGAGACCGGCGAGAGATTCGGTTACGGAGCGTCGGATTCCAGACGCGCGTCGATGGATTCGATGCTCTCGCCCCGGCCGCGCGGGCGAAAGGTCACACCCACGAGACCGGACATCGCTGTGACGACGACCATCACGGCCACCAGGACAGCGAAGCCGCGGTGCAGCAGGATCGGCACGAAGACCAGCATCATGGCCGAAGCGATACGAGCGAGACCGAAGCTGAGGCCGATCGCCGTGCTGCGCAATCGCGTCGGGAAACACTCCTGGCACCACAGCTTGTAGTGCGCCTCACCGGCCAGGGTATTGCCGATGCCATAGGCGATGAACGCGGCGACGAGCACGGGCGCGCCGGTGTCCACCACGAGCAGCACAGCCCACGACAAGGTTTGTGTCACCGCGCCCGCGACGAAAACCGGTGTCCGCGCCCGGGTGTCCATCAGCGGCATCATCGCCAGCACCGTGACCGCGATGAGCGGGACCACCAGCAGCGAGGCCGTCAGCGCTCGGGACGAGTCGAGATGGCCCACGGTCTCGAGCGCATAGAGGCCGAAGGATCCGTAGAAATTGGTGCCGAGGGTGACAGTGACATAGAAGGCGAGCAAAAAGATACTGCCGCGCCTCAGATTCGGCGCGAGCAGCTCCCGGGGGCTGCTGTCCGACGGTTGCCAACGCAGGGATTCGACCATGCGCCGCCGTAGCAGCCAAGTGATCAGCGCGAGCGCCAGCAGGTGCGCGAAGATCGCGCGCGGCAGCTGATCACCGAGCCGGGAACCGGACAATTCCAGCCCAATTACGGCCAAAGGTCCCAGTGCCCACAGCAATTGGGTGAAAGTCACCAGCCGCCCCCGCTCCGACGCCGGAGCATTCTCGCCGACCAGCGCCAGCGCCGCGGGTACATCCGCGCCGATTGCCAGACCCACGGTCACCACGCCGACGAACAACATGACCGGGTGGACGGCCAGCACCAGCCACAGCAGCCCGACAATATACACCAACAGGTCCACGGCGTAGACCCGTTTGCGGCCGTAGCGGTCGCCGATCCGCCCACCCGCGATGGATCCGAGACCGATACAGACGGTCAGCGCGGCGGAAAGAAAACCCAACTGCCACTCCGACATTCGAAAACTCGACTGCCAATGCGAAAGCGCCGCGGACACGGCGATGATGGTGCCGGCGTCCAGATAAGACGCCATGCCCGCCAATGCCGCCAGCGACCAGGGCCGCGCCACGGCGACATGAGCGGTGGTCGCGGTCATCGGCGAGCGAGCCAGGTAGCAGACTGCCCATCCAGGACGGCTGCCAGATCACCCAGCGCGACACTATAATCGGCCACGTGCAGGCCGAGTTGCGTGTCGCCGGCAGTGCCGAGGACGGCATCGAGATCGCCGCCGATCTCCAGCCACGCGGCTGAGCCATCACTACCCGGACCGTAGCGGCAGGTGGCCGTCAGCACGTCGGGATAGCGAGTGAAACCCGTTGCGGTGCTCGGCACCCGGTAGTCGCGCAGCACCACCGTCAGGTGCCCGGCGGGCGCGATATCGGTGCCCTGCAGCAGATTCCGCGTCGGCATGACCGTGTCAAGTGGGGTGCGCCCGGCCGGATCGGCGGCTCGGCGCAGCGCGGCCGGATCGACGCACGCGATGCGATGGCCAGGGGCCGCGCTCCAGACCAGACTCTTCGACCCCGGCTCGTGCCCCGCAGCGTAGGCGGAATAGGCGATGACACATCCGGCCGGAACGGGTGCGCTCGCGCCGCACAGCGGCAGGTGCTGGAAGGTGGAGTCCGGGTCCGCGCCGCCGCCGGTTGGACGGTCGTCGGGCACCTGCACCCTTCCGCCCAGTAGCACGGCGCTGACCAGTTGTGCAGTGGTGTCGGGCCGCCCGTCGATCCGGTCGCGGATCAGCTGTTCCAGCGCCACGCTGCCTTGCGAATGGCCGAGCAGGATAACCCCGCGCCGGTCGCCGCCCGGCCCGACATTGTCGTGGGCCCAGTAGTCGTCCCACGCCGCGAGCACGTCAGCGAATCCGGGTCCGGCGTAGCCGTCGGAGCCGGTGACCACATGCTGAGCCAGCTGCGGCAGGGTGTCCTGCCGGTAGAGCGGGGCGAACATGCGGCAGCGACCGAGCAGCGGCCCCACCTGTGCGAGCAATACCGCGAGTTCCTCGGCCCGAGGCTGCGGCCGATCTCCGTGCACAGGGTTGGGCACCAGGTCCACCGTGGGATAGACGTAGAAGCAGTCCACACCCGGAAGTGCTGAGGCGGTACCGCTTTCGTCATCGGAGTCGCTGTGACCGGCAGTGGTGACGGACAGTACGGCTCGGCTGCCATCCGGATAGCGTGCCAGCCCGGGCTGGGCCCCGGGCCTGCCGTCGGCATCCTGGTCACAGGGATCGAGTGCCATGCCGGGTTTGCACAGCCACACCGTCCCGGTCGTGGTGTCGGGCGGGGCGGCCGCGGCCATCCCCGATACCGAGCCGACCGCGAGCGCGGCCGCCGTGATCATGTGGATCACGTGTTTCATCGGATACTCCAGAAGATTTCAGAAGCGCGCGCTGAACTTTCCGGCAGCGTGCGGGGTCGCCGTACCCGACCTGTCGACGATCTCCACCGGAACCGGCGAGTCGACCACGACACGGTTGCCGTCGATCTCCACTGACACGACGCCGTACGGCGTCGGCGCGGCACCCGCCGCCGCGGTCAGCACGCCGGGGCGCGGCGCGATGCGAGCCCGCGTGAATCCGGGTTCGGCCGGTGTGATCCCGAGGGTGTAGCAGACCAGATCACGGGTGGGCGTGGCCGACCAGCCGTGACAGTAGGATCCGCCTTCCCAGCACTCCCGAAACGCGGTCGGGGCATCGGCGCGCAGGCGATCCCAGTCCAGGCACAGTTCCACGATCCGGTCGGCCGCACCCAATCGTGCAATGGCGTCGTGCACGACATAGCGGAAGAACGGCTGCGCCCCGACCACCGAACGCTCTGTGTCCCAATCGGGTTCGGGTCGCACGGACACCGGCTGACCGGCGCTGGGTCCCAACGCGTCGCCACCGTGATCGGCCAGTGGGCTGGCGGTGAACATGGCCGATCGGTCCAGCAGCAGCCGCAAGATCTCCGGCTTGCGTTCGGGCGGGACGAGATCCGCGCAGACCGCCGCGGCCGCGACGTGCTCGCTCACCGATGTGCCACGGCGGCCGACGACCAGATTGTCGCGATAGGCGCGGCGCCCCGGGTCCCAGAAGGACTCGAACCCGCGGAGCAGGCGATCGTGGAAGGCGGCCGCCCAGGTTGCCCGGCCATGATCACCAACCCAGCGTGCCATCTCGGCGAAATCCCGCAATCCGCGTGCCAGCAGCGCATTCAGTGCCGCGCTCGCGCCCGATACCTGCACCGGCGACCAGTCGATGAGGACCCACCCGGGCACCTCCTCCACGAGACCGGCAGGGCCGCAATAGGGTTCGAAATAGCGCAGAATTCCTTCGGCGGCGGACAACAGACCGCCGACCAGTTCCCGATCGCCGGTGTAGCGAAACAGGTTGTGCACGGACCGAATCCAGTGCAGCGACCAGTCCGGAATCGTCGGCACCTGCGTGGTCGCGAAATCACCGGCTACCACCATGGGCAGCAGGCCGTCTGCGCGCGGCTGTGCCGCCAGCTGCGGGTTCCATCGAGCCAGCCGCCAATCCTGGTTGGCGATCAGATCGACGGACTGATGCACCACGGCATCCCCGGTCCAGGACCGCTGTTCCCTTGTCGGGCAGTCGATGTAGGCATCGTGGGAGGTCAGGTCCACGGTGCGAAGACCCGTGCGGTAGACGGCGTCGAGGCGTGGGTCACTGGAGTCGAACGGGGCGACCGGGTCCCGAGGGCGCAGTAGTTCACGGATCCGGAGCGCGACCGGCGTCGTCGCGTCCTCCAGTGCGAGAACAAGGTAGCGTCCACCGACCGAGTCAGCCGAAAAATAGGTGTCAGCCGAGCCGCGGGCCACGTACCGGAATACCGGCGCACTGTCGAGCGCGGCCACTGTGGGCACCTCGACCAGCGCGCCGTCGATGACCTGACCGCGGGCTGCCTCGAAATGCAGTTCCAACCTGCCGCTGACGATCATCGCAAAATCGGCGACCAGCAGCGCGCGATCGCCGGCCACCCCGCCCAGGGCCGCGACCAGAGCGGCGCGTGGATCATCGCCGGAAGGCGGGGCCGCCCTCTTGTCCATGACTGTCGCAGTGCGAATTTCACCGGTCAGAGCCGGAATAGGCCTGGGCCGCAGTACGCCCCACGGCTCGGTGGGCGGCCGCGTCACACCGCGCGGGCCCACCACCGAGTACTCGGCCAGCACTCGCGCGTACGACCAGGACGAATCATCGAAATCCGGTGCCATCCAACGTGGTTCGAGTAGCCGGGCATCGAGGTTCTCGGGCAGCTGGGTCAACAGCATGTCAGTCGGATGACCGGGGCGCCATGCGTCGCCGGGTGCGAACCGCCACGAGGGGTCGGTCGCGATGATCTCCTCGTCGAGCCGGATCTCCGCCACCATGGCGCCGCCACCCATCGTGAAGCTCGGTGGCGACGGCTCCCACCATGGCACCGAATATCCGTAGAAGCGGGCGAGTACCGCGACCGTGTTGCCGCCCTCGCGCAGTGCGTGGCGAATGTCGTATTCGTCGAAGCACAGCTGGCGCGGCCCGTGCCGCACCGGCCCCACACCGATGTCGATTCCGTTGACGTACAACCGATACCGGGAATCGGCGGTGATTCGCACCGTGGCCCGGGCGGGCACGCTCGCCAGTTCGAAGCCACGCCGGAACAGCACCCGCTGGTCGAAGCGACTCGGGTCCAGGGATCCGTACGGCTGCGCCCGACTGGCTCCACCCAGTGCCGGGCGATCGGACCAGATCCACTGTCCGATCCAAGTATCTCGCGTGGTCGCCACATTCAGAGTTTTACTTACCACTCGGTAAAACTCAAGAGGGTGTTGTAAGAAGAACCCATGAAACCGCAGCCGACAGCGCCACGCCGACGAGGCCGCAAGGAACGCGCCGACGGCCGTTCCCGCCGCGAAGAGCTGCTCCAAGCCGCGGCCACCCTTTTCGCTGAGCACGGCTACCACGACACCAGCCTCGCCGACGTGGCGATGCGCGTCGGCGTCACCCAGCAGGCCCTGCTCTACTACTTCGGCAGCAAGGTCGGCCTGCTGCACGCGGTGATCGACGCCCGCGACGACGAAAGCCTCCGATTCGCCGAGGAACTCGCCGCCCTGGGCGGCGTCCGCGCCCTGGACAAACTGCCCGACTTCGCCCGCCGCAATATCGCCGACCCCAACCTGGCGCGCCTGTTCGCCGTTCTGCTCGCAGAAAACCTCAACTCCGGCGACCTGGCCCACGACCACTTCGTCCAGCGCTACCGCAACCTGCGCGCCGTCGTCGCCGCACTCGTCGAACAGGGCCAGCGCACCGGCGACTTCTCCCCCACCATCGACCCGGCCGTCAAAGCGATCGAAATAGTCGCCTTCATCGAGGGCGTCAATACCCAATGGCTACTCGACCCCGACTCGATCGACCTGCAAGCCGTCACCGACTCCTTCACCAGCGACCTGATCCGCACCCTCACGGCCAATTAGCCCGTAGGGCAACCCCATTCGAGGCATTGAAAACCGGCCGAGACGATCAGTCCGGACTCCGCGGCCCGCTCGACACCGAGCGGACCGCTCCCCTGGCCGTGACGCCTGGGCTGGTCGCTTCAGTCCAGTGTCTGGCCAAGGTACCGCAACAGTCGGTGATAGCAGGGCCATCGGATGCCGCAGACGACTCCGGGCCGAATGCCGCAGACGACTCCGGACCGTATCCGCCGGGCCTCCGATAAAGATTCAGATCGATCGTTGCAGGATGTTCAGCAATTCGTCGCAGAGCTTCTCGTCGATCCGCCCCCTGACCGGTGGCGACGGCGAGATCTGCAGTGTGGACGGCGACTTCGATCAGGTCGAACAGTCGCGAAGGATCCCAGCACCTCGCCGTGTCAACAGCATGCCAATTCTGGATCTGGCACGGTTTGCGTGATTGACCCGACCTGGATTGCGAACGGGCGCTTGATGATCGATCATGTGGCCGGTGTTCTGATCTTGGACCGATAGCGGTCCTGTTCCCGCATCTGGATGGGCTGAGGATCGACGGTGTGGACTCGATAGGGGTCCGGGTGCGAATCGACGCGAGGACGGGTGGCGAACCAGCCGCGTGCCCAGGGTGCGGCACGTTGTCTCGCCGAGTCCACAGTCGCTACGGACGCCGATTGTCCGACACCGCGATCACCGGGCGGGAGGTGGTGATCCGGTTGCGGGTAAGGCGGCTGTTCTGCGACAACTCCGACTGTGGGAGAAGGACTTTCGCTGAACAGGTGCCACTGCTGGCGGCGCGGTATGCCCGGCGCACCGCCATCTTGCAACGCCTGCTGTGTGCGGTCGCGCTGGCCTTGGGTGGTCGTCCGGGCGCCCGGATGACACGGCACCTGGCAGCCACGGTCAGCCGGATGACGCTGCTGCGGCAGATCCGCGCGCTGCCCGATCCGGATCGGGTGACCCCGCGTGTGCTCGGCGTCGACGACTTCGCCCTACGTTCCGGGCACCACTACGCAACGATCCTGATCGACATCGAGACCCGGCGACCCGTCGACATGCTCGGCGACCGGACCGCCGCAACCCTGGCCGCCTGGCTGCGTGCGCATCCCGGCGTCGAGATCGTCTGTCGCGACCGCGCCGGCGCCTACGCCGAGGGCATCGCGGACGGAGCGCCCGACGCTGTGCAGGTCGCGGACCGCTGGCACATCTGGCACAACCTCGGTGAGGCGGTCGAGCGCGTCGTGGCCCGATACAGTAACTGCCTCGACACCATCTCTGACGCCGAACGCGACACCGATCCAGCGGGCACGGACCGCCAGGAGATCGCGGTCATTGCCGAAGTGGTTGCGCCACCGGCGGACCGGATGGACAAGTGGGCCGTGCGGACCCGCGAACGTTACGCCGCGGTCCACACACTTCTTGCCGACGGCGTGAGCATGCGGTCGATCGGCGCCCAGCTCGGGCTTGCTCGGGGAACCGTTCGGCGCTTCGCGCCTGCCGCCAACGTCGAGGAGTTGCTGGTCAACACTGGCACCGGGCAGCGCCGGAGTCTGCTCGAGGAGTTCAAGCCCTACTCGCATCGCAGATGGAACGAGGGCTGCACCAACGCCACCGAGCTGTTCCACGAGATCAACGCCCCCGGCTACCGCGGCGGACCGAAGATTGTCATGAGTTACCTTCATCAATTCCGGGCGACGGGCCACATTCCTCGCGCTGTCCGCAAGCCGCCGTCGGTGCGTCGTGTCGTGAACTGGCTCATGAGCGACCCCACCAGCCTCGATCCCGATGATCAGCAGCGGCTCGATGCGATCCTCACCTCGAGGAGCCCCGAACTCACCGGCCTGGCCGGTCACATCCGGGCCTTCGCAACGATGATGCGCCAGCGACGCGGCCGTGAACTGGAGCAATGGATGAAGGCCGTCGACGCCGACGACCTGCCGGCCCTGCACTCATTCGTCCGTGGCCTACGCCGCGACTTCGATGCGGTGACAGCCGGCCTGACCCTGCCCTGGAGCAGTGGACCGGTCGAAGGGCATGTCAACCGCATCAAGATGATCAAGCGCCAGATGTTCGGGCGCGCGAAACCAGACCTTCTTCGGAAGCGAATCCTGTTGAGCGACTGAGCAACCCGGACCGGCCAAATCAAGAAATTTTTGCCAGATGCAAGATTCAGCCGGGGTTGACACCCCCGCCATCCATTGCCGATGAAATCGCGAGCAGGACAACCACACCAACGATCAAACCGACATAGGGCATACCGATATCACTCCACGATCGCACCCACGGTCAACAGTTCGCGGATGAGCTTGGTTCGGCTTGAAGAGCTCGAGCTGCAGGTAGTCACGGGGGACGGGATGTCCACGAGACCATATAATCGGGCTGCTCTAATTGACTGCGGTGTTAGAACTCCTAACAAAGTGAGAGGTTGTTCAGTCGGCGCCAGCAGATGATGCCGCAGGCCAGGCTGAGGAAGGCTTCGTGGATGTCGTCGCGGATCTCCCAGCGGATACGCAGTCGTCGGAACCAGTGCAGCAGCGCAAAAGACTGTTCGACCACCCAGCGGTGCACCCCCAGCCCGGAGCCGTGTTCGATACCACGGCGGGCGGGCAATGAACGGAGTTATTCCCTTGTCACGCACCAGCTTGCGGTACTTGTCGTGGTCGTAACCGCGGTCGGCGTAGAGGGTGTCCGGGCGTCGGCGAGGACGCCCGCGTCGGCCGCGGACCGACGGGATCGCCTCGATCAAAGCCATGAGCTCGGTGACGTCGTTGCGGTTGCCGCCGGTCAACGTGACCGCCAGCGGGATGCCGTGCCCTTCGGTGATCAGATGGTGTTTCGAGCCTGTTCGGGCACGGTCGACCGGGCTCGGTCCGGTTTTGGGCCGCCTTTGAGCGCTCGAATGTGGGAGCCGTCGACCACCGCCCTCGACCAATCCAACGCCCCCGCGGCGTTCAACTCGGCCAGCAGTGTTTCGTGCAGCCGCTGCCAGACCCCGGCCGCGTGCCAGTCCCGCAGCCGCCGCCAGCAGGTCATGCCCGACCCGTATCCCAGCTCCTGGGGCAGGAACTCCCACGGAATGCCGGTGTAGAGCACGAACAAGATGCCGCACAAGACTTTTCGGTCGTCGAGGCGCTTGCGGCCGGGATGTTGTGTCTTGCGGGGGACCACCGGCAGCAGGGGTGCGATCCGCGCCCACAACCCATCATCGATCTCCCAGGGCCTACGTTGCGCCGTCGCGCACCTCCACTCACAAGCAACACAGAGGGAACACCAACCAGCCCAGCATCATTCCCCCCACTAGCCCCATTCTGTTAGGAGTTCTTAGTCCAAATTCAGCGCCTGCGCGTGCTTTCCCGGAGTACCGGGCGCCCGACGACCACCGAACCCGCCCAGCAACTGTTGCCGCGCGGGTCCAGCGTCCCCAGCGGGACCCGCCGGATCGCTCCGGCTACTTGGCCGGGGCGAACGGCTGGTTGATGGTCGTGAAGTATTGCGCGGCAGCCAGAATCGCGACAGGAGCAGTGATGAACAGCTGGCCGGCGGTCGTGCCGAGGAAGCCGATAGCGGCCATACCGCCGAGGCAGCCGAGCACTGCGGCCGGCACCAGCGGGCCGAACAGGCCGACGATTACCGCCGCGGCGGCTCCGGCGCCGACTACGCCGCCGAGCGCACAGCCTACGGCCGCGCCACCCATACCACCGACCAGGGTGCCGATGGTGGCGCCCATGATGATGGTGCTGGTCATCCGGTTCCAGGCAGCCTGCTCCCGGTCGTAGTCCTTTTTCCACGGCGCACTGTTCTCGAACGGCAGCGCGACCGGTTGGTACGACGCGTGCGCGAGGTCGAGTTGCGGGGTGAGGGTCGCGACCCGGTCGTGGATGTCGGCCGCGATCGGGAATACGAAATCGTCCACGCGGAAGGACAATTCGGTACCGGCCACGATCGTGCCGTCTGCCCCCTTGATCTTGAACTCGCCATTCTCGACCACCAGCGATCCCGCATCGGTCCGGATGACCACGTCCTTGTCGCTGTTGGTGGCGGTGTAGTCGATGACACCGGTGTCGCTCGCTGTGGGCGCGGCGTCGGCAGTCCCGGCGGTCATGGCCAGCGTCGCGGCAAGTAGCGCCGACGTCGCGATGATCTTCCTCATCAGATGTTCGTTCTTTCTTCTCGAATCCCCGAGCCGGATGCTCGCGGTTTTTCCCGACCGCACCCATGCCGCTGCCCGAGCAGCGACGTCGATCTCGGTGCCCGTCCGGACAACTTCGGGTGAGCTTGTGCGTTACCGAATTTCGGCGAGTTCCGGTTCGTTCGCGTTCAGGTCGAGCCGGAACCGCCGCAGCAGCAACGCGGCGGTTCCACCGAAACCGGTGCACAGTCCCCGCCACACGCCATCACCGCGCAAGCCGAGATAGTGGGCGAACAGCACCATGGCGGGAATGCCGATAGCCCAGTACCCGACGAGCGTGTTACGCAGTCCGGACTTGGTATTGCCCAGTCCGCGTAGCAGTCCCACACACACGTTCTGCGCACCCTTGAGGTACTGGTAGGCAATTGCGAACCACAGCAGTCCGGAGGCCGCGGCGACTACGTCTGCGCCGTCGCTCTTGTGCAGGAACGGTGTCAGCACCGCGTGCGGCGCCACGATGTAGATCAGCCCGTAGACCATCATCGCGGCCACGCTGGTGGTGAGCACCCGGCCCGCGATGACGCCTGCCGCGGCGCGGTCACCGTGTCCGATCGATCGGCTGATGAGGATCGAAGAACCTTGAGACAGGCCTATATTCAGCTGATACGCAATGGTCGAACAGGTCGCGAACAATCCCAGCACCTCGCCGCACCGTTGTACTGGGCCGTCTACGGGAAACGGGCGATCTGCTCAACCAGTTCGAGATCGTCAAGGTTTTCGAAGCAGTGCCAGGCGTAGGGGGCTGCTATCGATGGCAACGGAACTCGGAAATGATTGGTCTCGCATGCCCGCCACTACTTCGGGCAATGTGCGCGAGTCGGTCAGTGCGCGGTGGGGAATCGCTGCGTCAGCCAATTCGTGACGAAGGTCAGCACCTGCGGATCGATGGTCGTCTCGATCTTGGCGTACTCGTCGGGTGTGCCCTTGTCGGCGGGTTGCATCGGGTGATTGAGCCCGTCGAAGACGTGTACGGTCGCATCCGGATCGGCGGCCAGCAGCGTGCGCGCCGGGCCCGCGTTCTGGGCCGCGGGCACCTGGAGATCCTTGCTGCCGTAGAAGGCCAGCACCGGCACCCGCAGCGCCGACAGCGCCGGGGCCGGGTCGTAGCCGACCAGCGCCGCCTCGTATGGCGTCACGAGCCTGTCGATCTCCGCATCGGACAGCTTCTTGTCGGCGGGCAGAGAGTCATTGCGCTGTCGCACATAGGTTTTGGCGGCCTCCAGATCCCCGGAGCGCAGCAGGGTCGACAGGGCGGAGTAGAACGCCACCTGCTGATCGACCTGCTCCGCGGTGGCGCCCTCCGCGGTGAGGATCAGCCGAGTCTGTTCCACCAGCACATCCCAGCCCGGCACCGCCGGCCCCGCCATCATGATCACGAACGCCACTCCGCTGTCCGGCCGCATGGTATACAGCGGCGCGAGATACCCGCCCTCGCTGTGCCCGAGCAGGCCGATCCGCTTGGCGTCGATCTCCGGCCGCCCGTGCAGGAAGGCCATTCCGGC
>NZ_JBSGGG010000044.1:0-65466 GCF_053603795.1 Nocardia sp. NPDC004123 | reverse complement strand
TCCCGCAGGAGGACATGCCGTTCCTGCCCGACGGCACGCCGGTCGACATCATCCTGAACACCCACGGTGTGCCGCGTCGTATGAACATCGGCCAGGTGCTGGAGACCCATCTGGGTTACATCGCCAAGACCGGTTGGCAGGTCGACGGTTCCCCGGACTGGGCGAAGAACCTGCCCGAGGAAATGATCGGCCAGCCCGCCGACACGAACATCGCCACCCCGGTGTTCGACGGTGCGCGTGAGGAAGAGCTGACCGGCCTGCTCGGTTCGACGCTGCCGAACCGCGACGGCGAGAAGATGATCAACGACGACGGTAAGGCCATCCTGCTGGACGGCCGCTCCGGCGAGCCGTTCCCGTACCCGGTCTCGGTCGGCTACATGTACATCCTGAAGCTGCACCACCTGGTCGACGACAAGATCCACGCGCGTTCGACCGGTCCGTACTCGATGATCACGCAGCAGCCGCTGGGTGGTAAGGCGCAGTTCGGTGGTCAGCGCTTCGGTGAAATGGAATGTTGGGCCATGCAGGCGTACGGCGCGGCCTACACCCTGCAGGAACTCCTCACCATCAAGTCGGACGACGTTGTCGGCCGCGTGAAGGTGTACGAGGCGATCGTCAAGGGCGAGAACATTCCGGAGCCGGGTATCCCGGAGTCGTTCAAGGTTCTGCTCAAGGAGCTCCAGTCGCTGTGCCTGAACGTGGAGGTGCTGTCCTCGGACGGCGCCGCCATCGAGATGCGCGACGGCGACGACGAGGACCTGGAGCGCGCCGCAGCGAACCTGGGTATCAACCTGTCCCGCAACGAGGCTGCGACGGTCGACGACCTGGCGCAGTGAGCGAACGGTCCTGGAGCGCCGAGAGGCGCTCCAGGGCAACGGATTTGAACTTTTGCTCATTCTCAACCCGAACAGGGGAAAGGAAGTTACGTGCTAGACGTCAACTTCTTCGATGAACTCCGGATCGGCCTGGCGACCGCCGAAGACATTCGCAACTGGTCTTTCGGCGAGGTCAAGAAGCCGGAGACCATCAACTACCGCACGCTGAAGCCGGAGAAGGACGGCCTCTTCTGCGAGAAGATCTTCGGTCCCACCCGGGACTGGGAGTGCTACTGCGGTAAGTACAAGCGTGTCCGCTTCAAGGGCATCATCTGTGAGCGCTGTGGTGTCGAGGTGACTCGTGCCAAGGTGCGTCGTGAGCGCATGGGCCACATCGAGCTGGCCGCCCCGGTCACCCACATCTGGTACTTCAAGGGTGTGCCGTCGCGCCTGGGCTACCTGCTCGACCTCGCGCCGAAGGATCTGGAAAAGATCATCTACTTCGCCGCGTACGTGATCACCTCGGTCGACGACGAGCTGCGCCACAACGAGCTGTCCACGCTCGAGGCGGAGATGGAGGTCGAGAAGAAGTCGGTCGCCGATCAGCGCGACGCCGACCTCGAGGCCCGCGCCCAGAAGCTGGAAGCCGACCTGGCCGAGCTGGAGGCCGAGGGCGCCAAGTCCGACGTCCGCCGCAAGGTCAAGGACGGCGGCGAGCGCGAGATGCGTCAGCTGCGCGACCGCTCCCAGCGTGAGCTGGACCGGCTCGACGAGATCTGGACCACCTTCACCAAGCTGGCCAAGAAGCAGCTGATCATCGACGAGGTGATCTACCGCGAGCTGCAGGACCGCTACGGCGAGTACTTCACCGGTGCCATGGGTGCCGAGGCGATCCAGAAGCTCATGGAGACCTTCGACATCGCCGCCGAGGCCGAGAACCTGCGCGAGACCATTCGCACGGGCAAGGGCCAGAAGAAGCTGCGCGCGCTGAAGCGTCTGAAGGTCGTGGCGGCGTTCCAGACCAACGGCAACTCGCCGATGGGCATGGTCCTCGACGCCGTGCCGGTGATCCCGCCGGAGCTGCGCCCGATGGTGCAGCTGGACGGTGGCCGCTTCGCGACCTCCGACCTGAACGACCTGTACCGCCGCGTCATCAACCGCAACAACCGGCTGAAGCGACTGATCGATCTGGGTGCGCCCGAGATCATCGTGAACAACGAGAAGCGCATGCTTCAGGAGTCGGTGGACGCGCTGTTCGACAACGGCCGTCGTGGCCGTCCGGTCACCGGTCCGGGTAACCGCCCGCTGAAGTCGCTGAGCGATCTGCTCAAGGGCAAGCAGGGTCGTTTCCGTCAGAACCTGCTCGGTAAGCGTGTCGACTACTCCGGCCGTTCGGTCATCGTCGTCGGTCCGCAGCTGAAGCTGCACCAGTGTGGTCTGCCCAAGCTGATGGCGCTCGAGCTGTTCAAGCCGTTCGTCATGAAGCGTCTGGTCGACCTGAACCACGCGCAGAACATCAAGTCCGCCAAGCGGATGGTCGAGCGTCAGCGTCCCCAGGTGTGGGATGTCCTCGAAGAGGTCATCTCCGAGCACCCGGTGCTGCTGAACCGTGCGCCCACCCTGCACCGCCTGGGTATCCAGGCCTTCGAGCCGCTGCTGGTCGAAGGTAAGGCCATCCAGCTGCACCCGCTGGTGTGTGAGGCGTTCAACGCCGACTTCGACGGTGACCAGATGGCCGTGCACCTGCCGCTGTCGGCGGAGGCGCAGGCCGAGGCCCGCATCCTGATGCTGTCCTCGAACAACATCCTGTCGCCGGCGTCGGGTCGTCCGCTCGCCATGCCGCGTCTGGACATGGTGACCGGTCTGTACTACCTGACTCGCCTGGAAGAGGGCGCGAAGGGCGAGTACCGCGCGGCCACCAAGGACGAGGCCGAGTTCGGCGTCTACTCCTCGCCCGCCGAGGCGCAGATGGCCGTCGATCGCGGTGAGCTGACCGTGCGTTCGCTGATCAAGATTCGCCTGACCGAGCAGCGTCCGCCGAAGGACGTCGAGGCCGAGCTGTTCCCGGACGGCTGGCGGCGGGGCGACGCGTGGATCACCAAGACCACGCTGGGCCGCGTCATCTTCAACGACCTGCTCCCGGCGGACTACGCGTTCATCGACGAGCCGATGCCGAAGAAGCGTCAGGCGGCGATCATCAACGATCTCGCCGAGCGCTACCCGATGATCGTCGTGGCGCAGACCGTCGACAAGCTGAAGGACTCCGGCTTCTACTGGGCCACCCGCTCCGGTGTCACCGTCTCCATGTCGGACGTGCTCGTTCCGCCGGAGAAGGCGGAGATCATGGAGCGCTACGAGGCGCAGTCGGATCAGATCGAGAAGAAGTACCAGCGTGGTGCGCTCGATCACCAGGAGCGCAACAACGCCCTGGTCAAGATCTGGCAGGAAGCGACCGAAGAGGTCGGTAAGGCGCTGCGCGCGCACTACCCGGCCGACAACCCGATCATCACGATCGTCGACTCGGGCGCGACCGGTAACTTCACCCAGACTCGTACCCTCGCCGGTATGAAGGGTCTGGTTACCAACCCGAAGGGTGAGTTCATCCCGCGGCCGATCAAGTCCTCCTTCCGTGAGGGCCTGACGGTTCTGGAGTACTTCATCAACACCCACGGTGCGCGAAAGGGTCTGGCCGACACCGCGCTTCGTACCGCCGACTCGGGTTACCTGACCCGTCGTCTGGTGGACGTGTCGCAGGACGTCATCGTGCGCGAGACCGACTGTGGCACCGAGCGCGGCATCGTGGTGCCGATCGCGGAGAAGCAGGCCGACGGCTCGCTCATCCGGGACGCCCACGTGGAGACCAGCACCTACGCTCGTACGCTGGCCACCGACGCGGTGGACGCGAACGGCAATGTCGTCGTCGAGAAGGGCCACGACCTGGGCGATCCCGCCCTGGAGGCGCTGCTCGAGGCCGGCATCACCGAGGTGAAGGTCCGCTCGGTGCTGACCTGCACCACCGGCACCGGCGTGTGTGCCACCTGCTACGGCCGCTCGATGGCGACCGGCAAGCTGGTGGACATCGGTGAGGCCGTCGGTATCGTCGCCGCCCAGTCCATCGGTGAGCCCGGTACCCAGCTGACCATGCGTACCTTCCACCAGGGTGGTGTCGCGGGTGACGACATCACGGGTGGTCTGCCCCGAGTGCAGGAGCTTTTCGAGGCTCGTGTGCCCAAGGGCAAGGCCCCCATCGCCGAGGTGTCGGGTCGCGTGCGGCTCGAGGACGACGACCGCTTCTACAAGATCACGATCATCCCGGACGACGGGTCGGACGAGGTCCTGTACGACAAGCTGTCGAAGCGTCAGCGTCTGCGGGTGTTCAAGCACGAGGACGGCTCCGAGCGTCTCCTGGCCGACGGTGACCACGTCGAGGTCGGTCAGCAGCTGCTCGAGGGCTCGGCCGATCCGCACGAGGTGCTGCGCGTGATGGGTCCGCGTCAGGTGCAGGTCCACCTGGTCCACGAGGTCCAGGAGGTGTACCGCTCGCAGGGTGTGTCCATCCACGACAAGCACATCGAGGTGATCGTCCGCCAGATGCTGCGCCGCGTCACCATCATCGATTCGGGTGCGACCGAGTTCCTCCCGGGTTCGCTGGTGGAGCGCGCCGAGTTCGAGTCCGCCAACCGCCGCGTGGTCGCGGAGGGTGGCGAGCCCGCCTCGGGTCGCCCGGTGCTGATGGGTATCACCAAGGCGTCGCTCGCGACCGATTCGTGGCTGTCGGCGGCCTCCTTCCAGGAGACCACCCGCGTGCTCACGGACGCCGCGATCAACTGCCGCTCCGACAAGCTGATCGGCCTGAAGGAGAACGTGATCATCGGTAAGCTGATCCCGGCCGGTACCGGCATCAACCGGTACCGCAACATCCAGGTTCAGCCGACCGAGGAGGCCCGTCAGGCCGCGTACGCTGTCCCGTCCTACGACGACAGCTACTACAGCCCGGACGGCTTCGGCACCTCCACCGGTGCCGCGGTCCCGCTGGACGACTACGGCTTCAGCGACTACCGCTGAGCCTGGTAGGCAGTCAATAGGATTCGGCCCCCGCTTCACCTCGAAGCGGGGGCCGAATCATTTGCGCTGCCTTCGGGTTCGAAGCTGCGATGCCCGAGGTCACTTGGTAGTTCATGCACCCGCAATTCGGCCCGCGCTCTGACGAGGAGCGCGGGCCGAATTGTGCTGTGGGGTGGGTCAGTTCGCCGGTTGGGGGGCGGCGGGGAGGGCGGCGAAGACCGGGCGGAAGAGGTTGCCGGTGCCGGGGGCGAGGGTGTCGACGTAGCTGAGGGCCGCGTCGGTGGCCTGCTGGCCGCCGGACATCTGGAGCCCGATGGCGCCGCCGACCACGCCGCCGACCACGGCGAGCAGGGGAGCGGTGATGAAGTCGAGGACGAACAGGCCGACGGGGAAGCCCGCGATGAAGCCGATGGTGGCGCCGATGGCCGCGCCGGTGGCTACCGCGGGGAGGTTGGCCTGGACGACGTCGAAGAAGTGCTGCTGGGCGTCGACCTCACGGACCGGGGTGTCGGATTCCGCGATGGGGGTGAGGGTCAGCCGGCGGTTGTCCTGGTCGATCGTCGGGGTGAATTCGGCTGTCCTGCCGTCGATGTCGTACTTCAGGGGGACGGTGGAGACCAGGACGCCGTCGTCGTTGGTCACGATGACGGCGTCGCCGTCCCAGGTGGCGAGGAAGTGCCCGGCCTGCAGGGTGCTGACGGCGGCGCGATGGTCGGCGGTGAGGGCCACGTCATAGCCGATGTTGTGATCGGTGCCCTTGATCTGCAGGGCGGGTTGCTCCGGAGCCTGCGCCGGTTCGGCGGTCGCGGTGCCCGCGACCGTGGTCGCGGTCAGGCAAAGCAGGGCGGGCGCAATGTATTTGGTTATGGGCATCGTGGTTTTCCTCGAGTTGCGGACTGGTTCCCCGACATTTGCGACAAACTACCGTTATCAACTCGAGATGTGAAGGGCTATGGCGCACAAGGGCAATCGATAAATGGAATCGGCAGGTCAGCGCCGGTGTCAGGAGTGCGGCATGCTGCTCGCGAGTGGGTCGTCCGCGGGCTCGCCCAGCCGGACCACCACCACGCCGATGAGAATCAATGCGCCACCGAGCAATTGGATCGGCGCGGGCGCCTGACCGAGCAGCGCCCAGGAGAACGCAATGGCGGCCAGCACCTCGCCGAGCGCCGCGAAGGACGCCAGCCGGGAGCCGAGCAGCCGGGTCGCGGCGATGCCGGTCACGTACGAGACGGCGGCGGTGATCACGCCGAGCGCGAGCAGCGGCGCCCACCAGTCCGCCGTGAAGCCCTGGAACGCTACGGATGCCGTGGTGGCGTGCAGCGGCACGATGCCGATCAGCCCGGCCGCCAGAATGCCGAGGCCGCCGACCAGCAGTCCGCCGGTGGCCAGCACGGTGCCGGGGACCTGATCCCCGGCGTGCGCGGACAGGATGAAATACGCTGCCGCGCCGACCATCGCGCCCAGCGCCCAGGTGATGCCGACCCAGCTGGTGGCCGTCCCGGAGTTCAGGTCGAGCACCAGGATCAAGCCGGTCACGCCGATGATCGCGCCGAGAACGGTTGCGCGCCCGGGTTTCTGGCTGTGCCGCAGCCACAGCCACACCACCACCGCGATGGGTGCGGTGTATTCGATGAGCAGTGCCACCGCGACATCCATGTGCGCGACGGCATTGAAGTAGGCCAGCTGCGCGGTGGCGACGGCCAGCAGGCCGTAGCCCACGAGCAGGGCGGCGTTGCGGCGCAGCAGGTTCCAGTCGCCACGCAGCTGCCGCGCGGCCACGGGCAGCAGCACCAGCGCGCCGAGTAGTACGCGCACGATGACCACGGCGGCCGGACTCCAGCCGGCGTCGATGAGCCCGCGGGCCAGCGGGCCGGAGAGCCCGAACGCGGACGCCGACAGCGCGGCGCAGAGCAGTCCGGAACGCAGCCGGTGCGACACCGCCGCCCTGTCATGAGTCAAAGTCGCCATGGCAAATGACGCTAGGTGGCCGGGGTGTAATCTGTCAAAGTGATTTTCGCTGATGACACGGTGGCGGCCATGGCGGCGGCGGTGGAACTGGTGAACTCGGCCGAGGACCCGGACACCCTGACCGAGATCGCCCAGCTGGATGAGTTTTTCGTCAAGCACGGCTACACCGGCGTGCATGCCCGCACCCGGGCGGAGCTGACAGCCGTCCGCGCCCAGCGCGCCCCGCTGCGCCGCCTGCTCACCGCCGACCGCGACACCGCGGTCGACCTGGTGAACGCCATCCTGGCCGAGCATCGCGCGGTGCCGCGGCTGGTCCGCCACGACGACCTCGACTACCACATCCACGCGGTGCCGCCCGAGGCTCCGCTGGATGTCCGCATGGCCGTCGAGACCGCCATGGCCATGATCGACCTGATCCGTGCCGACGAGCTGTCCCGGCTGGCCATCTGCGCCGACGAGACCTGCGCGGGCATCGTGCTGGACCTGTCCCGCAACCGTTCCCGCCGCTACTGCTCCACGGCCTGCACCAACCGCAATGCGGTCGCGGCCTACCGGGCACGCAAGATGGTCGGCTGAGCCCGGGGGACGGTCAGCCGATCACGTCGGCGAGCCGATCCACCTGATCGGCGTCGCGGCCGTAGCAGTACAGCATCACCTCATCCGCCCCGAGATCGCCGAATTGCCGGATGGCGTCGCGGATTTCGCCGGGCGTGGTCAGCATGCCGCCGACCATGAAGTCGGCGCGGCCGGAGAATTCGTAGTACGCGCCCATGGACGCGCGGGCGTCGTCGAGCACGGCGTCCGGGCCGAGCGCGACATTGACCTGGGCCACGATGCGGGGCGCGCCGGTGCGGCCGTGGTCGCGCCAGGAACGGCGGACGGTGTCGAAGAGCCCGCCCGCCCAGGAGGGTGCGGCGGCCGCGAGGAAGCCGCCGCCCCAGCGGCCGACGCGTTCCAGCGCGGCGGGCTGGAAGCCGCCGAAGAGCAGTTCCGGGCCGGGGAGCGAACTCGGTGCGGGGCCGATGGGCCCGCAGCTGGAACTGAACGGCTTGCCCGCCCAGAGGTCGCGCATGAGGCCGATCTGCTGATCGAGGCGGCGGCCGCGAGTGCGCAGGTCGGTGCCGGAGGCCTCGTGGTCGTCGGCGCGCCCGCCCACGCCGAGGCCGAGCACGAAGCGCCCGCCGGACAGCACATCCAGGGTGGCGGCCTGTTTGGCGAGCAGTGCGGGATCGCGCAGGGGCGCGATGAGGACTTCGGTCTGCAGCTTGACGCGGCTGGTCGCGCCGGCGAGCACGCCGAGGGTGACCAGCGGTTCGGGATTGTCGTAGACCAGCCGATCGAGCAGGCCGAGGGTGGAGAAGGGGCCGACGTCGGCGCGGCGCGCCCAGTCGAGCAGGGCGAGGGGATCGGAAATGGGGAGTCCGAGACCGATGTGCATGGGATGACCTCCATGGAGAGCTGAGTGGGCACAACTGCACTGCCGCCCACTCCGCGCCTCTCCGGAGGCGGATGCTCTCATTCTGCGGCACAACTTCTGGAGAGCATCTCTTGGATTGTGGCCAATATAGGGCGCTTTCGAACAATGTCGCAAACCGGCCGGTAGCTCCGGGTGCGCCGGGCCGGGTTGGGCGATAGTGTTGCTGCGCCGCCCTGGCGGGCCGGTGGATGGTGCTAGCGTGCCCGTACGCTGTCCGAGTTCAATCGGGGTTTTCCAGGTAATGACGATGAGAACACAACTGCCGCTGCGGCCCTACGATGTCGTGCTGATCGGCGGCGGCATCATGAGCGCGACGCTCGCGATGCTGATCAAGCATCTGGAACCCAGCTGGACCATCGGCGTGTACGAGCGATTGCCCGAGGTGGGCTCCGAAGCGTCGGCGGCCTGGAACAATTCGGGCACCGGCCATGCCGGACTGTGCGAACTCGATTACACCACCGAGAATCCTGACGGCAGTATCGATATCGAGCCGGCGCTGGAGCTCAATGAGCAGTTCCAGCTCACCCGGCAGCTGTGGGCGTCGCTGGTGGAATCCGGGGTGCTGCGCAAGCCGGAGACCTTCATCAATCCGGTTCCGCACCTGACGCTGGCGCGCGGGCAGCGGGAAGTGGATTTCCTGCGCCGCCGCCACGAAACCATGTCCGCGCACCACCTTTTCGCGAATATGCGATTCAGCGACGACCCCGAGGTCATTGCCGACTGGGCTCCGCTGATCACCCGGGGCCGTGACGCCTCCGAGCCGATCGCCGCGACTCGCGATATCACCGGCAGCGATGTGGATTTCGGCGAACTGACCGGCCAGCTCTTCCATTGGCTGCGCTGGCAGGATGTCGAGATCCACCGCAATTGCGAGGTGCGCGGGCTGCGCCGCAACAATGACGGCACCTGGCAATTGCGGGTCGACTGGCGCACCGACAACGACCGCCTCACGCGAAAGGTGGACGCTCGCTTCGTATTCGCGGGCGCGGGCGGCTGGGCGCTGAAAATCCTGCAGCGGGCCGGTGTTCCGGAAGTGCACGGTTACAGCCTGCTGCCGGTCAGCGGTCGATTCCTGCGCTGCGACAATCCCGCCGTGGTGGCCGAGCACGACGGGAAGGTCTACGGCAGCGCGCCCTCGGGTGCGCCGTCGATTGCCATGCCGCACTTGGATACCCGGGTGGTCAACGGCGATCGCGCGCTGCTGTTCGGTCCGTACGCGGGGGCGAATCCGCGTTTCCTGAAACGGGGTTCGCTCTTCGACGCCGCGGGGGCGGTGCGGCCGGGCAATGCGGGCCCGATCGCGGCCATGCTGAAGTCGAATCCCGAGCTGATGCGGCTGCTGGTGACGCAGCTGGCCTCGACCCGGAAGAAGAAGCTCGCCGCGCTGCGGGAATTCGTCCCCGAGGCCCGCGCCGAGGACTGGACCCTGGTCACCGCGGGTCAGCGCGCCCAGCTGGTGAAGCCGGATCCGGAGCAGGGCGGCGTGCTGGAGTTCGGGACGGAAGTCGTTGCCGCGCAGGATGGTTCGATGGCAGCGGTGCTGGGCGCGACACCGGGTGCGTCGACCGCCCCGGTGATCCTGCTCGAGGTGCTGGAGCGCTGTTTCCCGCGCTACTCCCGGCTCTGGGAGCCGCGGTTGCGCGAGCTGATGCCGACACTGGGGCAGAGCCTGGCCAAGGATCCGCGGCTGGCGCGCCAGACCATGGCCCGGACCGCGGAGGCGCTGGGGCTGGCCGGCCGGGTGGTGGGCTGATCCGGCGGGAAGCTGCCGTATATCCGTGGCTGGAAGCTGCCGTGGACAAAGCCGCGCCCGGCCCGGTATGAAATTGGAACAGGTTTCAATTTCTGGCCGGGTAGGAGAGGCGATGGACAGCGCTACCAAGGACGAGGCGAACGCCGCCATGGGTGAGATGGTGATGGCGGGCTTCCAGAAGCTCGGCTTCATCCAGTTCACCGGTATCGAGGGTGTGCACTACGCCCCGGGCCGCAATGTGGTCCGGATGGCCGCGCGCCCCGAGCACTTCAACCACAATGGCGATATCCACGCCGCCCTGCTGTTCGGCCTGGCCGAGACGGCCGCCATGGGCGCGTCCATCTCCGGCATCGTGGACCTGCTCGGCGACACCTTCATCGTCGCCCGCGACGGCCGCATCGAATACCTGGCCCGCGCCAAGGGCGAGGCGGGCCCGTTCAGCGCCACCGCCGAGCTGACGCCGGAGACCATCGCCCAGACCCGCGCGAACATCGAATCCCGCACCGAGATCGAGCTCGAGGTGCCGGTGACGATCGCCGACGTCACCGGCAAACCCGTGGCCCGCGCCGCCTTCACCGCGGTGATCCGGCCGCGCCGGAAGTGATTCCGGCTCCAGCGAGGTGACTCAGCGCTCGCTGTCGAGCATGGCCATCTGCGCGGGCGCGTAGCGGCCGCCCGCCACCTGGTCGGCGGGCACCGCCGCCTCGATGGTGGCCAGCTCGGCCTCGGACAGTCGAATATCCACCGCCGCAACGGCTTCGGCCCAGCGTTCCGGCTTCCGCGCGCCGATCAGCGGCACGATGTCCGTGCCCCGCGACAGCACCCAGGCGATGGCCAGCTGGGCCACGCTCACCTGGTGCTCGGCCGCGATCTTCGCCAGCGCGTCGACCAGGCGCAGGTTGGCGTCGAGGTTCTCACCTTGGAAACGCGGGCTGTGCGCCCGGAAGTCGGAGGGTGTGAACTGCTGCCCGGGCCGCAGCGAATCGCTCAGCAGGCCGCGGGAGAGCACCCCGTACGCGGTGATGCCGATGCCGAGTTCCCGTGCGACGGGCAGGATTTCGGCCTCGATGCCGCGCGAGACCAGGGAGTATTCGATCTGCAGGTCCACGATCGGGTGCACGGCCGCCGCCCGGCGCAGCGTCTCCGCGCCCACCTCGGACAGGCCGATGTGGCGGATGTAGCCGGCCTGCACCAGCTCCGCCAGGCCGCCGATGGTCTCCTCGATCGGAATGTTCGGGTCCAGCCGGGCGGGCCGGTAGATGTCGACGTAGTCGGTGCCCAGTCGCTGCAGGGAGTAGGCGAGGAAGTTCTTGGTGGCCGCGGGCCGGGTGTCGACGCCGCCGAAGCTGTTGTCGGGTCCGCGCAGCGCGCCGTACTTCACGCTGAGCAGGATGTCCTCGCGCTTGCGGTCGGCCAGCGCCTGCCGGATGAGCAGTTCGTTGTGGCCCATGCCGTAGAAGTCGCCGGTGTCGATGAGGTTCGCGCCCGAGTCGAGGGCGGCGTGCACGGTGGCGATCGAGACGGCGTCGTCGGCCGTGCCGTACATGCCGGACATCCCCATGGCCCCGAGGGCCAGGCGGGAGACGGCGGGCCCGGTCTTGCCGAGCTGAACGGTGCTGAGGTTCGTGGTCATGCCGATAACACTGCGCCGCCGCGGCGCGGTCCGGGAGAGGAGCGTTCATCCAGGGATCGACGATCCCTGGTTCCGCCGGTGGATGGCCGGGGCGGAATTCGCGCGGCGCAGACTGGGATCGCCGGTACCTGGCTAGCGGGCCTGGGACGGGGGACAGTGGTGAGGTGGATCGAACCGAGCTGGCCGACTTCCTGCGCCGCCGCCGTGAGCAGCTGCAACCCGCCACCGTCGGGTTGCCGCCGGGCGCGCGCCGCCGCACCCCCGGCCTGCGCCGCGACGAGGTCGCCATGCTCGCCGGCATGTCGACCGACTACTACACCCGGCTGGAGCAGGCGCGTGGCCCGCGCCCGTCCGTGCAGGTGCTGGCGTCGCTGGCGCGGGCGCTGCGGCTGACCGACAGCGAGCGCGACCACGTCTACCACCTGTCCGGCCACCAGGCCCCAGCGCGCGGCGGCGACAGCCACGTGGGACCGGGCCTGCTGCACCTGCTCTCGAAGCTGGACGACACCCCGGCCGTGGTCATCTCGGACCTGGGTGAGGTGCTGGTGCAGAACCGCATGCACACCCTGCTGTCCGGGGACTACTCGCAGCGGCGCGGGCTGGAACGATGCATTCCGTGGCGCTGGTTCACCGAACCGGGCTCCCGCGCCATCTTCCCGCCGGAGGACTGGGAAGCCATGAGTCACAAGCATGTCGCCGATCTGCGCGCGGTCTCCGCCCGTCGCGCCGGCGACGCCGACGTGACCGAGCTGGTGGCCCGGTTGCGGGCCGCCAGCCCGGAGTTCGAGCGGCTGTGGAACGAGCACGAGGTGGGTACCGGAACCGGCCACATCAAGCGCATGGTGCACCCGGAAGTCGGTGTGCTGGAGCTGATCTGCGAACCGCTGCTCACCCCCAGCGCCACCCGGCACGTGCTGATCTACTACCCCGCGCCCGGCACCGACACCCAGCAGAAGCTGGATCTGTTGCGGGTCATCGGAACTCAGTCGATGACCAGCCGCTGACTGCCGGCCGCAACGAAATCGGCCCCGAACCAGTGCGGTTCGGGGCCGTCCTTGTCACTCGTGCGGCACGCCGCAGCGGCGCTTGCGCGGCTTCAGATGCAGCCCCGGCAGCGGCGGTGCCGGGATCCGCTGGTCCGGCGTGTGCCCGGCGATATCGGCGAAGCGGCCGACATCGTGCTTCTCCCAGTCGTTGCGGGCCTGTTCGATCTCCTCGTGGCTGCGGGCCACGAAGTTCCACCACATGACCAGATCCTCGCCGAACGGTTCACCGCCGAGCAGCAGCAGATGCGCGCCGCCCGTGGAGTCGTGCAGCCGGAGGGACTCGCGGTCGCTGCCCAGGTAGAACAGGCGGCCGGGCGCGACGTCGGTGTCGTCGACGCGGAGCCCGCCCGCGATCACCAGCACCGCGTGCTCGAAGTCCGGATTCAGCGGCAGCGTCACCGCCGCTCCCGCCTCGAGCCGCAGATCGGCGCCGACGATCGGGGTGTAGGCCCGCGCCGGCGAGGTGGCCCCGCCGAGCGAGCCCATCAGGACGACGCCGTGCAGCCCCGGCAGCGTGAACTCGGGCAGGTCCCGATGCTGCTCGAAATGCGGTGCGATATCCCGGGATTCGTCGGGCAGCGCCACCCAGAGCTGGAGCCCGTGACCCGAGATGTGGCCCGGCACTCGATATTCCGAGTGCGCGATGCCGCGTCCGGAGGTCATGAGGTTCAGCTGCCCGGGTGCGATCTCCACATCCGAGCCCACACTGTCGCGGTGGCGGATCCGCCCGTCCAGCGGCCACGTGACCGTTTGCAATCCGATATGCGGATGCGGGTCGATGTCGTGCCCCTCCGGGTTGGCGGGCGAGCCGCCGTCGAAATGGTCCAGGAAGCACCATGCGCCGACCGTCGGCAGGTCCCGCTGCGGCAGCGACCGGAAGACGGTCACCCCGCGCACGCCGCCCAGCGGCACCTCGCGGGCCGGGAAGAACTCGGCGCGTGGCCCGGGCCGCCCGGACGATTCGCACAGCGCCTCTTCCGGCCGTGGCTCCAGATCACTCATGCCCGCTCCTCCCTGCTCACCTCTTGATGCCCTTGCCCACCACGTATTCGTCGTATTCCGGGTGCTTGTCCAACCAGCCCTTGATGAACGGGCAGCGTGCCACGATGACGCGGCCGCGGGCGATCACATCCTTGATCGCCTCCTGCGCGAGCAGATTCGCCAGGCCCTTGCCGCTGAATTCCTGATCCACCTCGGTATGAATGAAGGTGGTGTCGTTGTCGTCGCGCTCGCGGTACTCGCTGAACCCGGCGAGCGAATTCCCGTACCACACCTCGTACCGGTGTTGCGCGTCGTTACGAACGACTGCGGCCGTCACGGCCTGTTCGCTCATTGTTCAGTTCTCCTTCCGCACCCGCACCGGATGTCTGCTCATAATCGACACGCGATTGAACGCGCCGATAGTGGTCGCAGCCCAGATGAGAACGGACATCTGGTCATCCGACAAATGTTGCCGCGCAGCAGCATACTCACGCTGCATGGTCTCCTCATCCGGCAATGAAGTGACCGTCTCGGCCACCGAGAGTGCGGCCTGCTGCAGTTCCGCGAACAGGTATGGACTGCGGCGCCAGGTGGTCAGGACATCCAATTGCTGCTGGGTGACACCGGCTTCGCGGGCGTACCGGGAATGCAGGTCCAGGCAGAACGGGCAACCGGTGAGCTGGGAGACGCGGACATTCACCAATTCCATGACCGCGCGGTCCAGATCGGCGGCCGCGGCGGCGTTCCGCACGGCGAACGCGACGCTGTTGAGTTCGCGGAAGACCTCGGGCGTCTGCTTGTCGATCCACACCCGGTCGTGAGTTACAGGCGACTGCATAGTGGCTGCATCGTAAGCCGAGAATGTGAACCGTGCCTTCTGGTCTGAAAATTGGTGTTTCAGACCGGGGTCTTCCGGGTGAACTCAGCGGGGTCTTCGGCGTGAACTCAGCGTGCCGCGGCCGCTCGCTGCCGGGCGAAGAAGTCGAGCACGGCCGCGTGCCAGGCATCGGGCTGCTCCACCATGACGACATGCCCGCCCGGGAGCTCGGTGTACTCGGCCCCCGGAATCCCGGCGGCCTGCTCGCGGGCGTTGGCCGGATCGCAGCGCAGATCGCCGGCGTGCCCGATGACCAACGTCGGCACCGCCACCTGCGGCAGGTCGGCGCGCACGTTCCGTGTGCTCGATCAGCGCCGCCTGCGCGGCCGTGCCGCCCGGGATGTTCGCGGCGGTCTGCGCCAGGATCTCCGCGAGCCGGCGCCGGATGCTGCTGGCCCGGCAACGGGACGCGGTCCTGGCCGCGCCCTACGACCCGAATCCCGGTGTGGCCGAGGCGTCCGGAGCCGACTCGGAACGGTTACGCGGTTTCTTCCCGGAGGCGACGGTTGACCTCGGTGAATCCCGTTGCCACAGCGGCCAATTGCTCCGGGGTGAAGGCGTCGACGAAGAATTCGCGCACCGTCTCGACGTGGCCCGGGGCGGCCTGTTCGAGGCGCTCGCGTCCGGCGTCGGTGAGGCGGGCGTAGACCGCGCGTAGATCGGTGCGGCAGTTGCGGCGGGTCACCAGGCCCGCCTTCTCCAGCTGGTCGACCTGGTAGGTGAGCTTGCTCTTGGAGTTGAGCAGGGTCGAGGCCAGTTCGGTCATGCGCAGTTCGCCGTCGGGGGCGGCGGCGAGGCGGACCAGGATCTCGTATTGCAGGTGGGAGAGTCCGGAGTCCCGCTCGAGCTGTCTGCCGAGTCGGCGTTCCAGCAGGCTGGCGGCGCTCAGGAAGGCCAGCCAGGCCGCCCGTTCCTCCTCGTTCAGCCAGCGTGGACTCATCTGCCCAGGTTACAGCCGGTTGTTCGGGTTGGAATAACCTCTCTCACCCTGCGGTTCAAATTTGAACAGTGCCCCATTCAATGAACTGGTCCCTGGCCTCAGGAGAATTCTCATGAGCAGCACCTTCGTCGGCGCAAGCGTCCGCACCCGCGTGCGGATTCCGCTGACCTTCGCCGACGGCTACTCGACGACCGCACAGGCGGTCACCTTCGACGGCCTCGCCGACGGCCGCGAGCACGTGGCCCTCGTCCTCGGTGAACCCGACCTCGGAGCGGACGGCCCGGCCACGCCGCTGGTGCGGCTGCACTCCGAATGCCTCACCGGCGACGTCTTCGGCTCCGCCCGCTGCGACTGCGGACCGCAGCTGCGCGAGGCCGTCGAGCTCATCTCCGGCACCGGCGGCATCCTGCTCTACCTGCGCCAGGAGGGCCGCGACATCGGCCTCTACAACAAACTCGACGCCTACGCGCTACAGGACTCGGGCCTGGACACCTACCAGGCCAATACCGAACTCGGCTTCGACGAGGACGCCCGAGACTACACCGCGGCCGCCCAGATGCTGACCGCCCTCGGCGTCGGCGAACTCGACCTGCTCACCAACAATCCCGACAAGGTCCGCCAGCTGACCGCGCTCGGCGTGACGGTGCGCGACACCGTCCCCACCGGCGTCCACGCCACCCCCGACAACCTGCGCTACCTGCGCGCCAAGGCCGAGCACACCGGGCACACCATCCGGCTCGTCGGCTGAGCCGACCATCCAGCTCCGTGGCTGAGCCGACCATCGAGTTCCGTGGCTGAGCCGACCATCGAGTTCCGTGGCTGAGCCGACCATCGAGTTCCGTGGCTGAGCCGACCATCCAGCTCCGTGGCTGAGCCGATTTCGAAATCCGCGAGAGGAAATCCCATGTCCCAGGCCGTGACTCACGAGCGGACCGACCGCATGCCGGTGCTCTACCTGAGCCACGGCGCACCGCCCCTGGCCGACGACCCGATCTGGCCCGGCCAGCTCGCCGCCTGGTCGGCCGAACTGCCCAGGCCTGCCGCCATTCTGGTGGTCTCCGCGCACTGGGAGGACGCGCCCGTCACCCTCGGCGCGACCACCACCGTGCCGCTGCTCTACGACTTCTGGGGCTTCCCCGAGCACTACTATCGGGTCCGCTACGCCGCCCCCGGCGCTCCGGACCTGGCCGCGAAAGTCCGTGCGCTGCTGGGCCGTCCGGGGCAGCCGGTGCACGAGGCGCCGACCCGCGGCCTCGACCACGGCGCGTACGTGCCGCTCGTCGAGATGTACCCCGATGCCGACATCCCGGTCCTGCAGCTGTCCCTGCCGACTCTCGACCCGGTCGGCCTCTACGACCTGGGCCGCCGTCTCGCCCCACTGCGCGACGAGGGCGTCCTCATCCTCGGCAGCGGCTTCTTCACGCACAACCTGCGTGAGGCGAACTTCTCCATGCCGGCCGACTTCGCGCCCGGCTGGTCCCGGGAATTCGACCACTGGGGTGACGAGGCACTGGCCGCCGGCGACATCGACGCCCTGCTGGACTTCGAGCGCACCGCCCCCGACGCCCGCCGCGCCCACCCGCGCACCGAGCATTTCGCGCCGCTGTTCGTGACCCTCGGCGCGGGCGCGGACGAACTGGCCACGCAGCACACCGCCATCGACGGCTTCTGGTACGGAATGGCTAAGCGCTCCATCCAGATCGGCTGATCCGGGCGGAGCCGGCGCTCAGTTCCCGTGGCGAGCAGCGCCGTTCGACTCGACCCGGGCAGCGCCGTTCGACCCGACCGGCGGATCACACGTCTGTCCGCCGCCGTAGAGCTCGATCTTGTAGTCCAGGACCACCAGCGTGGATTGCAGTTCCTCGATCTGGGCGAGGACTTCGGCGCGGGTCCGCCGGAACATCTCGAGCCGCTCCGGATAGGTGTGCTCCCCAGCCCGCACCAGCTCCGCGTACTTGACCATGTCGGCCACCGACATGCCCGTGCGCCGCAGCTTCCCGATGAACGCCAGCCAGCCCAGATCCCGGTCGCTGAACCGGCGCTGGCCGGAATGGTCGCGGCCCACGTAGTCCATCAGGCCGATGCGCTCGTACCAGCGCAGGGTGTCCCGGGTCAGGCCGCACCGATCGGAGACCTCACCGATGGAATATCGCGGCCGTTCGTGCTCCACGGTGTCCTGCGGTGCCGGATTGCGCTGTTGGACCGGTGCTGCGCTCATCGGTCTCGCCCCTTCCTGCCGAACTATCCACGACGTTAGTGGGTTGGAGTGCACTCCAAGCAAGCCTACGGGCGTGCGACGTCGAGGGTGTGGGTGCGCGAAGTTTCGATGTGCGGCTCGACCGGCTCGTTTCGCGCCTACCCTGGGGTCATGGCTGGAAAAGACGTGGATCGGATCAGGGCCCGCTCGGCCCTGGAGACGGCCAAGGAACAACCGGTGATCACGGCCATTGCCGCGCTACCCGTGGTGGCGGTGCTGGGCGTGGTGTGGTGGCTGCTCGGCTTCTGGCCGGCGCTGCTGCTCCTGCTGATCTTCGGTGGTGTTGTGGTGTGGAAAGGCAAGCTACTCGGCTGAGCCCGGCCCTGCCGAGGTGGCCGGGCCTACCGCGGCACGTGGAATCGCACCAGTTCACCCGTGCCCGGGTCGGCGGCTGCCCACGGGCGGTCGAACTCTATGACCGCCAGCGCCGAGGTGGGGAATTTCGCGCTCATCTCCTCGGCCGGGCCGGAATGCCGGTTGGCCGCCAATTCCCATGCCGTCCAGGGCATTCCGGGGGAGTGGCCGATGACCAGCAGGGTTTCCACGGCATCGTCGGTGAGTTGCAGCATCTCGATGATGATGTGCGGGGACGCCTCGTAGATCGAGCTCTCGAACGTCACCGGCGCGGTGATGCCGGTGGCCGTCAAGGTCTCCCGCGTTCGCGTCGAAGTGGAACAGAGGACGGCGTCGATCTCCGGCTGGGTGGCGCGCAGCCAGTCGCCCGCCAGCGCCGCCTCGCGCCGCCCGCGCGGGGCCAGGGGTCGCTCGTGGTCCTGCACGCCCTCGGGGTATCCGGATTTGCCGTGCCGCATCAGGATGAGAGTCCGCACCATGGGCATTACGGTAGGGGGCCTCGAGTGCGCCCGGGAGACCGGTCTCACAGCGGTGCACGCCGGTGCCGACGCGAGACAGTGCTCACACTCGAGGCACACTGAAGGTGGCGACACATCGCAGTGCCGACACCCGATGGAACGCCGCCTATATTAGAACGTGTTCTACCGACCCTGCTCGAGCCCGAGCGGAGTATTACACGCGACAGTTTCGAGGATCTGCGAGATATGGCCTATGTGATCACGCAGCGTTGTTGCAACGACGCCAGCTGCGTACCCGAGTGTCCGGTCGATTGCATTCGTCCCACGCCCGAGCAACGCGAGTTCGCCACCACCGAGCAGCTCTACATCGACCCGGACACCTGCATCGACTGCGGCGCCTGCGTCGACGCCTGCCCGGTCGACGCGATCTTCTCCGAGGACGATCTGCTCGCCTCGCTGGCGCGCTTCCGCGATATCAATGCCGCCTACTTCCAACGGCATCCGCTGGAGTCGAACTTCGAGCCGCTGGTCGCGCCGTCCCGGGCGCCCAAGGAACTGGGCACGCTGCGGGTCGCCATCGTCGGCGCGGGCCCGGCCGCCTGCTACGCCGCCGAGGAGCTGCTGCGCCGCGCCGATGTCGAGGTGGAGCTGTTCGACCGGCTGCCCACGCCGTACGGCCTGGTGCGCGCGGGCGTCGCCCCCGACCACCCGGGCACCAAGTCGGTGGCCGGCCTGTTCGAGTCGGCCTTCCGGCGCGAGGCGCTGCAGTACCGGTTGAATGTCGAAGTCGGCAAGCACATCTCACACGAGGAGCTGCTCGCCCACCACCACGCCGTCATCTACGCCGTCGGCGCGGCCACCGACCGCCACCTCGGCATCCCCGGCGAGGACCTGCCCGGCAGCCACTCCGCCACCGAGTTCGTGGCCTGGTACAACGGCCACCCGGACTTCGCCGACCGCGAATTCGACCTCTCCGGCGAGCGCGCCGTCATCGTCGGCAACGGCAATGTGGCGCTCGACGTAGCCCGCGTGCTCACCGTCGACCCGGACGAGCTGGCCAAGACCGATATCGCCGACCACGCCCTGGATGCGCTGCGCCGCAGCAACATCAAAGAGGTCGTGGTGCTGGGCCGCCGCGGTCCGCTGCAGGCGGCCTACACCTCGCCGGAGTTCCTGGCGCTCACGCACCTGAAGGGCGTCGACATCATCGTCGACCCCGAGGACCTGGTCCTGGACCCGGCCTCGCAGGCCGAGCTGGACGACCCGGAGGTCGAGCCCTCGCTGCAGCTCAAGTACACCCTCGCCCAGGAATACGCCGCCGGTTCCCGCAACCCGGACAACAAGCGAATCGTGTTCCGCTACCTGGTCTCTCCCACCGCCATCACCGGCGACGGCAAGGCCGAGGCGGTCGAGTACGTGCACAACGAGCTGGTCGAGGAGAACGGCCGCACCGTGGCCCGCGCCTCGGACCGCACCGGCACCGTCGAGGCGTCGCTGGTGCTGCGCTCCATCGGCTACAAGGGCGAGCCCGTCGCGGACGTGCCGTTCGACGAGTCCGCCGGCGTCATCCCCAATGACAAGGGCCGAGTCCTGGCCGCCGGCAACCCCGTTGCGGGCGTGTACGTCTCCGGCTGGATCAAGCGCGGCCCGCGCGGCGTCATCGGCTCCAACCGCATGGACTCGCAGGAGACCGTCGACCAGCTCATCGAGGACTTCACCCAGGGCAAGCTCGCTGCCCCGCAAGCCGGTCGCGCCGCGCTGGATGCCCTCCTCTCCGAGCGCCAGCCCGACCAGATCGGCCGGGACGGCTGGAAGGCCATCGACGCCGCCGAGAAGACCGCGGGCAAGTCCGCGGGCCGCCCGCGCGTGAAGTTCACCAGCGTCGAGAACCTCCTCAAGGCCGCCAAGGGCTAGACCAGCTCCCGGGACTCTCAGGGCACGCACCAACAGCTGTGGCCCCACCTGTAATGGGTGGGGCCACAGCCGTTTTCGCGGTTGTTCGGGGGCAGTATCGAATTCAGCTCGGCACTACCGGATTCAGTTGGGCAGTGTCGGATTCAGCTGGGCAGCGGCCCGATACGCACCGCCGTGGTCGTCACTCCGCCCACCACGAACCACAGCCGCAGCGCCGCCGGATGCCCGGTCCGATCGCCCGGCTCGTACCGGCTGCGCACGCTGATGTGCTGGCGCGCCAGCACCGGCGCCACGTACTCGATGACCGCGCGATGCGGCCCGGCCACCAGCTTCGGGTAGTCGACCAGGTACTGCTCCACCGCCTGCCAGTAGGCCGCGTTGTTCACGTGGTTGTACTGGTCGATATCGGTGGCACGCACCGGGAACGGCAGATCCACATCCGATTCCGGCGGCGTGGGATCGGTGAGCCAGGGCCGCCAGCGCAGCCGGTGCTGATCGGTGGTGCGGGCGAGCTCGGCCAGGCCCTCGTCACTGATCCGGGTCGGCATATTGGTGAACTCGTTGATATTGATCCAGAACCCTTCGGTCTCGATCAGGCCGCCGTTCTCGCTGGTGATCCGCACCCGCATATTGGTCCACCTTGTCGACATGGCCGAACACCAGCGCCGCAGTTCCACCCGGTCCGGCCAGTGGATGGGCCGCACCACGTCCACCACGGTGCGCCGCACGATCCAGGCCGGATCCGTCCGATGGAAGAATCCGGATTGCATTTCCTCCCAGGCGATGTCCTGGAGGTAGCGGGCCACGGCATCGAATCGCAGCCGTTGATAGGGATCCATGTCGCCGGCTCGGACGGGCCACGCGGAAGCGAAGCCCATGCCCTCCTGGGGAAGCGGGGCGAGTGGCTCATCGAGTGACACTGGTGCTCCTCGCGCTGCACGGTGTGCCGCATGTCTTTCCAAAAGCACCGGTGAGGTGCCTACTGACCGAAGTCCGTGACATGACTCTACGGGGCGTGCGGGACACACTCACGTCGAGTCACCTGTACTTCTGTTCGGGGAACGACAGTGTTTCTCGGCTGCGGAGATCAGTCCAGCCGAATGGGAAACGGCACTGTTCGGGGCTTGACGGGGCCGTCGCGCACAGTCGCGGTCATCGGCGGAACGACGGTGCCGCGATCGAGGGAATGACAGTGCGTCGCACGGCCCGTAGCCTTTCCTGTTGTATATCCAGCGGCAGGGAGGACGACGCAGGGTGGCCGCAGGGGCGAGGGCCGGTTCGCGGTTCGGGCAGTACGAGTTGCGGCGGCTGCTCGGGGTCGGCGGCATGGGCGAGGTCTACGAGGCCTACGACACGGTGCGCGACCGGGTGGTCGCGGTGAAACTGCTGGATGTCGACCTGGCGCGGCAGCCCACCTACGTCGAGCGCTTCCGCCGTGAATCCCGCACCGCCGCCAAACTCCAGGAACCGCACGTCATTCCGGTGCACGACTGGGGTGAGGTGGACGGCGTCCTGTTCATCGACATGCGGCTGGTGCGCGGCCGCGACCTCAAGGCCTACCTGCACGACGAGGGCCCGATGGCGCCCGAGCAGGCCGTCACCGTGGTGGAGCAGGTCGCCGCCGCCCTCGACGCCGCCCACGAGAGCGGACTCGTGCACCGCGACGTCAAACCCGCCAATATCCTGCTCACCGGCGAAACCTTCGCCTACCTGGTGGATTTCGGCATCGCGCACACCGAGTCCGACGTCCAGCTCACTCAGACCGGCAATGCCATCGGCTCCTTCGCCTACATGGCCCCGGAACGCTTCGAGCACAATGCCTCGGTCTCGCCCGGCGCCGACATCTACGCGCTGGCCTGCGTGCTCTACGAATGCCTCACCGGCGGGCCGCCGTTCCGGGTGGAGGGCAATCTCGCCACCATCCGGGCCCACATGCTCACGCCTCCGCCGCGGCCCAGCGTCCGCGCCGGGGTCCCGGTCGGCCTGGACCAGGTGGTCGCCATCGGCATGGCCAAGGATCCGACCCGGCGCTACGCCACCGCCGGGCAGCTCGCTCGCGCCGCCCGGGCCGCGCTGATGCGGGCCGGCCACGGCGAGCCCACCCGCACCACCGTGCCGCCCGCCCCGCCGACCATCGGCTCCCCGGCCGTCCCGCCCGGGCACTCCGGGCCGAATTACCTCGACCAGCCGTCGGGCTCCGTCGAATACCCGCGTCCGGGTCACCCGTCCGGGTCCGGCAATGTCCCCGGGGGCGCTCATCCCTCGGGCCCGGTGGATTACCCCCGCGGCGGTCAGATTTCCGGTCCGCACACCGGGCCGGGCAACAACGAACCGACCGTGCTGCGCCCGATTCCCGCCGGGCAGGCCGGGTACCTGCCCGGTCACGCGCCGTACGAGAACCCGGCAGCGTCCTACGCCGCAAACCCCGCAGCGCCCTACGTACACCCGGCCCTGCCCCGCGAGCACCCCTCCGCGCCGCTGCCGTTGCCGCCCCGGCAGCGCAACAACCTGCCGCTGCTGGTGGGCGCGCTCATCGGGGTGGTCCTGGTGCTGGGCGCGGTGCTCGCGTGGGCACTGTTGTCCGGCAAGACCGGTGGCAACGGTGCCGGCGGCGTCACGACGGTCACCGGTCCGGCGCAGACCACCGCCGCGTACACCTCCATGACCACCGCCCGCACGACCGCCCCGACCACCACCCTGGTCCCGCTCTCGGGCACCGTATCCGGTACGGACACACAGGGTTTCACCGTGCAGCCGCCGCGCTGCAATGCCGACGACCCGGCCATGGCCATCGGCCGCACCGACAAATCGCGCCTGGTGGTGTGCCGCACCGCGACCGGCCGCTTCTACTACAAGGGCGTCCGCATCAGCGACAACGCGGGCATTCAGCTCGACGACCCGGTGCCCGACGGCACCGGCGGCTTCACGGTCACCAATCCCACCGACGGCACGCAGTACCGGATCACCGCCTACAGCTTGGTCATCACCACCGGCGGTCAGGTCGCGGCCAATGAGTCCATGATCGAATACGCCCATCGCTGAGCCTCGGCGACCGAATTCCTTCGCGCCTGCCGAATGATGTTGTTGCTCTCGGCCGTCCGCTGAAGGCGCGGGGTGCTACGTTCGGCTGGTATCCGCCGGTGAATTGATCGGAGTTGATCGAGAATGCGCGCAGCCGTGGTGAGCAAGCTGGAAGGCCCGGAGGCCATCGAGGTTCTCGAGATTCCCGAGCCGGCGGGGTATCCGGGCGGCGTTGTTATCGACGTGCACGCGGCCGGGATCGCCTTCCCCGATGTACTCATGACCCGCGGCCTGTACCAGATGAAGCCGCCGCTGCCCTACGTCGTCGGCTGCGAGGTCGGCGGCATCGTGCGCGAGGCGCCGGAGGGCTCGCACGTGCGGCCCGGCGACCGGGTGGTCGCGCTGACCCTGCTCGGCAATGCGGCCGCGGAAGTCGCGGTGGCGCCGGCGGAAATGGTCTTCACACTGCCCGACAATGTCTCGCTGGAGTCCGGGGCGGGCGTGCTGTTCAACGACCTGACCGTGCACTTCTGCCTCCGCAACCGCGGCCGCCTGGCCCCGGGGGAGACCGTGCTGGTGCACGGCGCCGCCGGCGGCATCGGCACCTCCACGCTGCGCATGGCGCAGGCGTTGGGCGCTGGGCGCGTCATCGCCGTGGTGAGCACGGAGGAGAAGGCCGAGGTCGCGCGGGCCAACGGGGCCACCGACGTGGTGCTCACCGACGGCTGGCTGGCCGCGGTCAAGGAACTCACCGGCGGCCGCGGCGTCGACATCGTGCTCGACCCGGTCGGCGGCGACCGCTTCACCGACAGCATTCGCTCGCTGGCTTCGGCCGGGCGGCTGCTGGTGGTCGGCTTCACCGCGGGCGACATCCCCACCGTCAAGGTGAACCGCCTGCTGCTCAAGAACGTCGAGGTGATCGGCGCGGCCTGGGGCGAGTGGGTCATGTCCCACCCGGGCTACCTGCAGGAGCAGTGGGCCGAGGTGGAACCGCTGCTCGCGAACGGCAAGATCACCCCGCCGGAGCCCGTGCTCTACGCCCTCGCGCACACCGCCGAGGCGGTCTCCGCCCTCGACAAGCGCACCGCCACCGGCAAGGTCGTCGTCACCCTCCGCTGACCCGGATCGCCCGGCGCGATCGCACGCGCACCGCGCCCGGCTCCCGTAGCGTCACCGATCGTGAAGCTGTCCAACCGGGTGCTGAACCGGACCCTGCTCGCGCGTCAGCATCTGCTCGAGCGGTCCGGGCTCGGCGTGCACGAGCTGTGCGACCACCTCATCGGCCTGCAGGCGCAGGACATGCTGCCGCCGTTCGTCGCATTGTGGAGCCGCACAGCCGATTTCGATCCCGAGACGGTGTCGAAGGCGCTCGATGACCGGTCACTGGTGCGAATCACCCTGATGCGCGGCACCATTCATCTGGTCACCCCGCCCGACGCACTGCGCATCGCCCCGCACATCCAGCCGGAACTCGAAAAGATCCCCTTCCGTAAGGGTTTCAACTTCGGCGCGCTGGTCGGCCTGGATCCCGAGGAGGTGCGCGCGCAGGGGGAAGAGGTACTCGGCGACGAGCCGACCCCCGCCGCGACGCTGCGCGAACACGCCGCCGCCCGGTACCCGGACCGCGATCCCGGCGCGATCGTGCAGGCCTGGCTCTACCAGCTCCCCGTCCTGCAGACCCCGCCGCGCGGCCGGTGGGGCGACAGCAGCCGCCCGGTCTGGTCCCGCCTGCAACCCTGGCTCGGCGCATCCCTCGACCCCGGCTACCCGCTCGAGGAACTGCTGCTGCGCTATCTGCGCGCCTTCGGTCCCGCCACCACCATGGACATGCAGACCTGGTCCAAGCTCACCGGCATGAAGAAGGCCGTCGAGAAGCTCGGCGACCGGGTCCGCACCTACACCGACGACCGCGGCCGCACCCTCTACGACGCCACCGACGCCACCCTCGCCGACCCGGACCAGCCCGCCCCCGTCCGCCTGCTCGGCTGGTACGACAACGCCATCCTGTCCCACCAGGACCGCACCCGCATCGTCCCCGACGGCAATGCCCCGCCCCTGCGCGCCTTCGCCAACCAGGTCTCCCCGATCCTGATCGACGGCTTCCTGTCGGGCGTCTACAAGGTGTTCGCCAAGGGGGACACCGCGTCGCTGCGGATCAGCCCGCACGCCGGCTGGTCCCGCGCCGACCGCGCCGCGGTGGAAGCGGAAGCCGCTGCCCTGCTGTCCTTCTCGGAACCGGACCGCAAGCCCGTCATCGAAATCCTCGATCCCGGAGTGGACCTGCGGCCCTGACCAAGCGATCCCGTCGCGGATTCTCAGCGCACGGCGCGGTACGCCGGCGCCTTGCTCGACCCGGACGGGGTGAGCGTGCGCAGCAGCGGCAGGGTGCGCTGCGGCACGACGGTGGACAACACCACCACGCTGTGCGATCGCACCACCGAGCTGGTCCGGTCGATACTCAGCAGGACCGCCTGCAATCCGGCGTGCGAATCCGCGCCGATCCGGCACAGCACATCCCCGGAACCGGTGGTGGCGTAAGCCTCCAGCACCCCGGGGATGGCGTCGAGGTCGGTGGCGACCGCTTCCAGCGCGCCCTGCGCGATCTCCAGCGTCACGAACGCCTGCACATCGAAACCGGCCGCGGTGACATCGATCTGCGGATCGTAGGAGGAGATCACCCCCGCCTCCTCCATGCGCGCGATGCGCGACTGCACGGTGGCGCGGGCGACCCGGGTGCGGCGGGAGAGTTCCAGAATGCCCGCCTTCTGGTACTCGTGCATGGCGGTGAGGATGGCCAGATCCAGCTCATCCAGCCGGGCGGGCGTGCGGGACATGGCGGAACCTCCGCTCGTGAGTTCGCTGCTATTCAAATTGTCCAGCACCCGGCGGCAGATGGTGGTGCAATTCACCAGAGTGTCCAGTGGAATTCGGCGATATTGCCTAGTCGCGCCGCTGGGCCTTTCCTGGGCACATGAGCATCGACGCAGGACACCACGGCAGCGCCCACGCCCGTCCCGGGTTCGCTCGGGCCCGATCCGGCGACCTGCCCGGCGACGACGAACTCCGCCGCCTCGTCGGCCTGGTGGACCACGATGCCGCCGCCGACCCGTTCCCCGTGCTGGGCTGGGACGCCATCGTCTGGGTGGTCGGCAATGCCACCCAGACCGCGCACTACCTCCAGTCCGCCTTCGGCATGCGGCTGGAGGCCTACTCGGGTCCCGAAACCGGCAATCGTGACCACAAGGCGTTCGCGCTGCGCAGCGGCGGCGCCCGATTCGTCGTCAAGGGTGCGGTGGATCCGGCCAGTCCGCTTGTCGCACACCACGATCTGCACGGGGACGGGGTGGTGGACATCGCGCTCGAGGTCCCCGACGTGGACCGCTGCATCCGCCGCGCCCGCACCCAGGGCGCCACCGTGCTGGTCGAACCGCACGACGAGACCGACGACTACGGCACCGTCCGCACCGCCGCCATCGCCACCTACGGCGACACCCGGCACACCCTCGTCGACCGCTCCCGCTACTACGGCCCCTACCTGCCCGGCTACACCCCGCGCCGCTCCGCCTACGCCCCGCGGGCCGGGCAACCCCGGCGCATCTTCCAGGCCATCGACCACGTGGTCGGCAATGTGGAACTCGGGCGGATGGACGAATGGGTCGAGTTCTACCGGCGCGTCATGGGTTTCGAGAACATGGCCGAATTCGTCGGCGACGACATCGCCACCGAGTACTCCGCCCTGATGAGCAAGGTGGTGGCCAACGGCAATCACCGGGTCAAGTTCCCGCTCAACGAACCCGCCCCCAGCCGCAAGCGCTCCCAGATCGACGAGTACCTCGAGTTCTACCGCGGCCCCGGCGTCCAGCACATCGCGCTGGCGACCGGCGACATCCTCGCCGCCGTCGACGTGCTGCGCCGGGAGGGCATCGAATTCCTCGACACCCCCGACAGCTACTACGAGGACCCGGAACTGCGGGCCCGCATCGGCCACGTCCGCGTCCCGGTCGCCGAACTGCAGCGTCGCGGCATCCTGGTCGACCGCGACGAGGACGGCTACCTGCTGCAGATCTTCTGCAAGCCCATCACCGACCGGCCCACCGTCTTCTTCGAGCTGATCGAACGCCACGGCTCCCTCGGCTTCGGCAAGGGCAATTTCAAGGCGCTCTTCCAGGCCATCGAGCGGGAACAGGAAGCGCGCGGAAACCTCTGAGCTGTATCCAATTCGCCCTCCGCTTCGCTCCGGGGTTCGCGGCGCTGAAGGTCGCAGGTCTATGGAGCCGTTCGCTCCCCCGCTCCGCTCGGTCCAGAACGAGACGCGCCGCGAACCATGGGGTTTCGCTCTCCGTGCAACGGCTGCTCCTGGCTGTGCACAGTAGAGTCGGGTCCATGCGAATGGCGTCCGCGGTTGTCACGGGGTTGAGCCTCGCGTTGCTGCTGTCGGCGTGCGGGGGGAAGAGCGATTCCGGCGACGAACCGGGGTTCCGCCCGCCGCAGAAGGTGGCGGCGCTGGGCCCGTTCGTCGGGGAATGCGGCCACCTCACCGACGACGAGGTACGCGACCTGGGTGGGCTCGGCACCCTCACCACCGTCTTCAAGAACTCGACCGGCTGCAACTGGCAGGCCGGCGGAATCAGTTCCTCCAGCGTCACTTTCGCCTCCTACCGCGGCAGCCCCATCGATCGCGAGAAGGCGTGGGTCGCCAGCGTGGGCCGCACCCCGGACACCATCGAGGTGGGCGGGAAGAAGGGCTTCCAGGCCCTCGACCCCAGCAACGCCGTCTGCGATCTCGCGGTGCAGCTCGACGACGACTTCTTCGAATGGTCCATCTCCTACGGCGTATTCAGCAGCGGCAACCTCGGCAACCCGTGTGACCGCACCCGCAAGATGGCCGAACTGACCGTGCAGCGGCTCGGATGAGGGGGACCGGAATGTCAGGTCGATCCAGGCGGGTGCGCGGCGCGATCGCCCTCTCGGTGCTGGCCCTGACCGCCGCGCTGGCCGGCTGCGGCAAGACCGTCCCCGGCAGCGCGCTGCCCGCGGGCGGCACCACCGGCACCGGTACCGGCGGAACCTCGCGCATCAACACCAATTTCGACAAACTGCTGCGCGAATGCCAGGTGGTCGCCCAGGACGACATCGCGAAATCGGTGGGCGACAACATGTATGTGGAGCCGTCCTTCAATGGCGCGGTCTGCATGTGGAATCTCACCGGCGGCACCGCCGGCAGCGGCATGGTCACGCTCAGCTGGTACGAGCTGGGCTCGCTCAACAACGAGAAGCAGAACAACGACCGCCTGAAGTATGTGACCAACGACATAACCGTGCAGGGCCGCCGCTCGGTGGAAACCCGCCGCCCGAACGATCCGGACTCCTGCGGCGTGAGCGCGCCGGCCGCGGATACCGGCATCGTCGGCTGGTGGGTCAACTACCGCAGCGGATCTCAGCATGCGGACCCCTGCGATGCGGCGCGCAAGCTGGTCGAGCTGACGTTGAACCTGGCTCGATAACGGCTCTACCAGCCCCGGTGGGGGGACCCTCTTTTGCCCCTGAAAGAGCCGACGAGTATCGTGGACCGCTGTGCCCGGAGCATGCGGGCAAGTTGATGTGCAGTACGTAGGCCAGCGAGAGCGGCTGACCGTTTCAGCATGCCTTGAAAAAGGCCTCTGAACTGTGCACGACACGCCCGACCTCGTGGAGACGAAATGCCATGAGAACAGGGCGGGAAGCTCGAATGACAAAGACATGAAGTTCCAGACACCTGGTTACTAAAAGGAAAGCCGGTCTATGCCAACCATCAACCAGCTGGTCCGCAAGGGTCGCCGCGACAAGGTCGCCAAGACCAAGACTGCGGCCCTCAAGGGGAGCCCGCAGCGTCGTGGCGTGTGCACCCGCGTGTACACCACGACCCCGAAGAAGCCGAACTCTGCGCTGCGTAAGGTCGCGCGTGTTCGCCTGACCAGCGCGGTCGAGGTCACGGCTTACATCCCTGGTGAGGGCCACAACCTGCAGGAGCACTCGATGGTGCTCGTCCGTGGCGGTCGTGTGAAGGACCTCCCGGGTGTGCGCTACAAGATCATCCGCGGCTCGCTCGACACCCAGGGTGTCAAGAACCGCAAGCAGGCCCGCAGCCGCTACGGCGCCAAGAAGGAGAAGAGCTAATGCCGCGTAAGGGTCCCGCTCCCAAGCGTCCCCTGATCAACGACCCGGTCTACGGCTCGCCCCTGGTGACGCAGCTGGTCAACAAGATCCTGCTGGACGGCAAGAAGTCCACCGCCGAGCGCATCGTCTACGGCGCCCTCGAGCAGGCTCGTGAGAAGACCGGCACCGACCCGGTCGTCACCCTCAAGCGCGCGCTCGACAACGTCAAGCCCGCCCTCGAGGTGAAGCCCCGCCGCGTCGGTGGCGCCACCTACCAGGTGCCGGTCGAGGTTCGTCCCGGCCGCGCCAACACCCTGGCGCTGCGCTGGCTGGTCAACTACTCCCGTGCTCGTCGCGAGAAGACCATGATCGAGCGTCTGGCCAACGAGCTGCTGGACGCCAGCAACGGCCTGGGCGCTTCGGTGAAGCGTCGCGAGGACACCCACAAGATGGCCGAGTCCAACCGGGCCTTCGCGCACTACCGCTGGTGACCTGTGGCCCGGCCCTCCGTTCGGAAGTGCCGGGAGACGAGTCACATGTCGGGCGCGACAGCTGAGCTGTTCCAAGCGAGGCACCCACGCGTCGCGCCCGACGTTGACACCGAGGGCTTCGGAGAACTCGAGGCCTATCCCGTTGAATCCCAACTAGCTACGAGCGGGGAAGATTTCCGTGGCACAGGACGTGCTCACCGACCTGCACAAGGTCCGCAACATCGGCATCATGGCCCACATCGATGCCGGTAAGACGACGACTACCGAACGCATCCTCTTCTACACCGGTATCACCTACAAGATCGGTGAGGTGCACGACGGCGCCGCCACCATGGACTGGATGGCGCAGGAGCAGGAACGCGGCATCACCATCACGTCGGCCGCGACGACCTGTTTCTGGAAAGACAACCAGATCAACATCATCGACACCCCCGGCCACGTGGACTTCACGGTCGAGGTCGAGCGCTCGCTGCGCGTCCTCGACGGCGCCGTCGCGGTGTTCGATGGCAAGGAAGGCGTCGAGCCGCAGTCCGAGCAGGTGTGGCGCCAGGCCGACAAGTACGACGTCCCGCGCATCTGCTTCGTCAACAAGATGGACAAGCTGGGCGCCGACTTCTACTTCACCGTCCAGACCATCAAGGACCGCCTGGGCGCGAAGCCGCTGGTCATCCAGCTGCCGATCGGCGCCGAGGACACCTTCGAGGGCATCGTCGACCTGGTCGAGAACAATGCCAAGGTCTGGCGGGGCGAGACCAAGCTCGGTGAGCAGTACGAGGTCGTCGAGATCCCGGCCGATCTGAAGGACCGCGCCGAGCAGTACCGCCAGGAGCTGCTCGAGACCGTCGCCGAGTCCGATGAGGCCCTGCTGGAGAAGTTCTTCGGCGGCGAGGAGCTCTCGGTCGAGGAGATCAAGGGCGCCATCCGCAAGATGACCGTGAACTCGGAGCTCTACCCGGTGCTCTGCGGTTCGGCGTTCAAGAACAAGGGCGTGCAGCCCATGCTCGACGCCGTCATCGACTACCTGCCGTCCCCGCTGGACGTCGAGTCCGTGCACGGTCACGTGCCGGGCAAGGAGGACGAGGTCCTCACCCGCAAGCCGAGCTCGGACGAGCCGTTCGCGGCGCTGGCGTTCAAGATCGCCACCCACCCGTTCTTCGGCAAGCTGACCTACGTTCGCGTGTACTCGGGCAAGGTCGACTCCGGCGCCCAGGTCATCAACGCGACCAAGGGCAAGAAGGAGCGTCTGGGCAAGCTGTTCCAGATGCACTCCAACAAGGAGAACCCGGTTTCCGAGGGTGTGGCCGGCCACATCTACGCGGTCATCGGCCTGAAGGACACCACCACGGGTGACACCCTGTGCGATCCGCAGAACCAGATCGTGCTGGAGTCCATGACCTTCCCGGACCCGGTCATCGAGGTGGCCATCGAGCCGAAGACCAAGGCCGACCAGGAGAAGCTGGGCGTCGCGATCCAGAAGTTCGCGGAGGAGGACCCCACCTTCAACGTGAAGCTGGACCAGGAGACCGGCCAGACCGTCATCGGCGGTATGGGCGAGCTGCAGCTCGACATCTACGTGGACCGCATGAAGCGCGAGTTCAAGGTCGAGGCCAACATCGGCAAGCCGCAGGTGGCGTACCGCGAGACCATCACCAAGAAGGTCGAGAAGCTCGAGTACACCCACAAGAAGCAGACCGGTGGCTCGGGTCAGTTCGCCCGCGTGATCATCGGCCTGGAGCCCTTCGTGGGCGAGGACGGCGCGACGTACGAGTTCGAGAACAAGGTCACCGGTGGCCGCGTTCCGCGTGAGTACATCCCGTCGGTCGACGCCGGTGCGCAGGACGCCATGCAGTACGGTGTCCTCGCCGGATTCCCGCTGGTCAACATGAAGGTCTCGCTGCTCGACGGCGCCTACCACGAGGTCGACTCCTCGGAAATGGCGTTCAAGATCGCCGGCGCGATGGCCCTCAAGGAAGCGGCCCGCAAGGCCGGTCCGGTGATCCTCGAGCCGCTCATGGCTGTCGAGGTCACCACGCCCGAGGATTACATGGGCGAAGTGATCGGCGACCTGAACTCCCGCCGTGGCCAGATCCAGGCCATGGAGGAACGCAGTGGTGCCCGTGTCGTCAAGGCGCTGGTTCCGCTCTCGGAGATGTTCGGTTACATCGGTGACCTGCGGTCGAAGACCCAGGGCCGAGCGAACTTCTCGATGGTGTTCGATTCGTACGCGGAGGTTCCGGCCAACGTGTCGAAGGAGATCATCGCCAAGGCGACCGGCGAGTAATTCGCTGCGGGACGGGTTTGCGAGAATCCGTCCCGCGTCGGTCGTCTGAACGACCCCCTGTAAGAAAAAACCGCACTGCTGCAAAAGCAACGCACTAACTAGTCCAGGAGGACAACAGTGGCGAAGGCGAAGTTCGAGCGGACGAAGCCCCACGTCAACATCGGCACCATTGGTCACGTCGACCACGGCAAGACCACGCTGACTGCCGCGATCACCAAGGTGCTGGCTGACAAGTACCCGGACCTGAACGCGGCCTTCGCGTTCGACCAGATCGACAAGGCGCCGGAGGAGAAGGCTCGTGGTATCACGATCAACATCTCCCACGTCGAGTACCAGACGGAGAAGCGCCACTACGCGCACGTCGACGCCCCGGGTCACGCGGACTACATCAAGAACATGATCACCGGTGCCGCCCAGATGGACGGCGCGATCCTGGTCGTGGCCGCCACCGACGGCCCGATGCCGCAGACCCGCGAGCACGTGCTGCTCGCCCGCCAGGTCGGCGTGCCCTACATCCTGGTCGCCCTGAACAAGTCCGACATGGTCGACGACGAGGAAATCCTCGAGCTCGTCGAGATGGAGGTCCGTGAGCTGCTGGGTTCGCAGGAGTTCGACGAGGAGGCGCCGGTCGTCCGCGTTTCCGGCCTGAAGGCCCTCGAGGGTGACCCGAAGTGGACCGAGTCCATCGTCGAGCTGATGAACGCCGTCGACGAGTCGATCCCGGACCCGGTCCGTGAGACCGACAAGCCGTTCCTGATGCCGATCGAGGACGTCTTCACGATCACCGGTCGTGGCACCGTCGTCACCGGTCGTATCGAGCGTGGCATCATCAACGTGAACGAGGAAGTCGAGATCGTCGGCATCCGCGAGAAGGTCACCAAGACCACCATCACGGGCATCGAGATGTTCCGCAAGCTGCTCGACAACGGCCAGGCGGGCGACAACGTCGGTCTGCTGGTTCGTGGCATCAAGCGTGAAGATGTCGAGCGCGGCCAGGTCGTCGTGAAGCCGGGTACCACCACCCCGCACACCGAGTTCGAGGGCCAGGCGTACATCCTGTCGAAGGACGAGGGTGGCCGCCACACCCCGTTCTTCAACAACTACCGCCCGCAGTTCTACTTCCGTACCACCGACGTGACCGGCGTCGTGACCCTCCCCGAGGGCACCGAGATGGTCATGCCGGGCGACAACACCGAGATGAGCGTCAAGCTCATCCAGCCGGTCGCCATGGACGAGGGCCTGCGTTTCGCGATCCGTGAGGGTGGCCGCACCGTCGGTGCCGGTCGCGTCACCAAGATCATCAAGTGATTTTCCGGAATCACTGGTGATTCTCTGAATCGCTGACGAACGGCGTCGCTCCGAAAGGAGCGGCGCCGTTTGCGTTCTGGATGGCGAAAGGGCCGTTCCCGGTGTGGGAACGGCCCTTTCGCCGTGTTCGGAGATCCGCGCGTCAGGATATGGTGAGCCGGACCGCGGCCGTGCCGCCGAGCAGGCGGCCGGATTCGAAAGCGGCTGCGGCCGTGGGAAGTTGGGCGGCACGGCCGGAGGCGAGGACGCGGACGGTGCCGGCGCCCGCGGTGGGGCGGTCGAGGGCGTCCATGCGGCGGAGGGTTTGGCCGGCGACGGCTTCGGCGCTGTCGAAGACACGGACGCCCGGGGGGAGGGCGGTGAGGATGTCGTCCAGGACGAGGGGGTAGTGGGTGCAGCCGAGGACGATGCCCTCGGTGTCGGCGGGGGTGCGGGCGGCAGCGTCGGCGATGGCCTCGGCGATGACGGGGAGGTCGCCGCGGTCGATGGCGTCGGCCAGGCCGTGGCAGGCGACGCCGGTGATGTCGGCGTCGCCGCCGAAGCGGGCGATGAGGTCGGCCTGGTAGGCGCTGGCGGTGGTGGCCGCGGTCGCCCAGACCGCCACCTTCCGGCAGGCCGCGGCGGCCGGTTTGATGGCGGGCACGGTGCCGATGACCGGCACGCCGGGGCCGACCATGGTGCGGACGTGTTCGAGGGCCTGCACGCTGGCGGTATTGCAGGGCAGCACAATGACTTCCGCGCCCTCACCCAGGGCGAGGCGCGCGGTGTCCAGTACCCGGTCGATGACCCACTGCTCGGGTTTGGGCCCCCACGGCGCGCCGTCGGGGTCGTTGAGCAGCAGCAGGTCGAGATCGGGCCGCAGCTTCCGCAACCAGGCGGCCGTGGGGAGCAGCCCCAGTCCGGAGTCGATGAGCGCGACGATCACACCCTGCACGGTAGTGAAGGAACCGCCTCCGCCGCGAACCGCGGGTCGAAAAACCGCGTGGGCGTGGCGCAGCCGACCGCGGCGGAAAGCCTCAGCCGATCCGGCGGAGAGCCTCAGCCGATCCGGCGGAGAGCCTCAGCGACCGCGGTAGAGGCTCAGCCGACCGCGATAGTGGGCCTCAGCCGACCGTCGCCGAGGGGCGCAGGGTCGCGGCGAGCTGGGCGCGGGCCTTCATGACCTTGCCGGCCATGCTCGCGCCGACGACCGCGACGAGTTCGCCGCCGCGCAGGTAGTGGGCGAGGAACTTGCGCCCCTTGTCCTCGACGATCTGCACCTCGTCGGCGAGCGCCGGGATGCCGAGCACCTGGATCTTCATGTCGTACTGGTCGCTCCACACGTAGGGCACCTGCACCTCGGCGGACCGGTCGGCGCCCAGCAGCGCGGCGGCCAGCAGCTGGGCCTGCTCACCGGCATTGGTCCAGTGTTCGACGCGCTTGTTGCGGCCGCTCGCGTGCGGCCAGGCGGCCACGTCGCCGACCGCCCAGACGCCCGGGACACTGGTGCGTCCGGTGTCGTCGGTGAGGACGCCGCCGCCCTCGGCGGGCGCGGCCAGCGGGATGCCGCAGTCGTCGAGCCAGCCGGTGACGGGCACCGATCCGATGCCGATGACCACCAGGTCGGCGTCGATCACGCTGCCGTCGGTCAGCCGCACGCCGCGGACCCTGTCGTCCTCGGTGACAAGCGCCGAGTCGTCCTCGGTGACAAGCGATTCCACGCCGATCCCGCACCGCAGTTCGACGCCCTCGGTTTCGTGGAGCCGTGCCACCAGCGCGCCGACCTGTTCGCCGAGGGCGGCGAACAGGGGAGTGGGCTGGGGTTCGACGATGGTCACCGCGAGGCCGCGGGACCGGAAGCTGGCGGCCAGTTCGCAGCCGATGAAGCCCGCGCCGACGATCACGGCCTTGCGTGCGCTGCCGAGGTGCTCGCGCAGGGCGTGGGCGTCGGAGTGCGAGCGGAGCACGTGGACGCCGGAGACGTCGGGCAGACCCGGGATTCGACGCGGCCGCAAACCCGTGGCGATCACCAGGGCGTCGTATCCGGCTTCGCTGCCGTCGGAGAGCCGGACCCGCCGGGCGGCGGTGTCGACGCCGGTGGCGGCGACTCCCAGCCGCAGCCGGATCTGCTGCTCGGTGAAGAATTCCGCGGGCCGCAGGGCGGTGTCGTCGGTTTCGCCGCGCACGTACTGTTTGGACAGCGGCGGCCGGTCGTAGGGCGCGCGGTTCTCGTCGCCCAGCAGGGTGAGTTCGCCGGTGTAACCCCCACGTCGCAGCTCTTCGGCCGTGCGCAGTCCCGCGAGGCCCGCGCCGACAATTAGAACGTGTTCTACCGAGTGCGACATGCGCCAACCATAGCGGTTCCCGAAGTCGCGCGCCGACGTGTCGACCGTCACACCCGAGATGCGGCCCAATCGTATCCGGGCATTTATTGATCGGGCGGTCAATCAGGAATACAACGGGATCAGAACATATTCCCTGGCCTTTCAAAGGAGGCATTCCATGTTCACCGTGAGTCGCGCGGAGCAGGCCATGACGGTCGTGCTCGGCGCAATCGCCGCGCTGTCCCCGATCTGGGTGGCGCACAGCAACCGCGCACTGTGGACCCTCGTGGTGCTCGGCGTGCTGGTCGCACTCGCGGGCCTGGCACAGATCGCGGAAATGGCGACCGGCATGGTCGGCTACGCGCTCGGCGTGCTGGGCGTCCTGATGTTCATCTCCCCGTGGGTGATGAATTTCCACTCCTACAGCGGCGCATCCTGGGTCGCGTGGATCGTGGGTGCGTTGACGGTCGTGGTCGCGCTGGCGGAGATGCCCGAGGTGTCGGGCCGCTTCGGCGCTGCGGCGCATCACTGACCGATTCGCGGCGTGCCGGCCTCGGCTCTCCGTGCTCACGGGTGCACAGCCCTCGTGAGCATGGGAGACGCAGCGAGGCCGGCGCGTCCGCGCGTTATGCTTGTCGTCTACGTCCGCCGACCGGTGGCGGCCGCCTCCGCGTCGAAGCGTGAGGAGGAAGTCGAGCAGTGCCCACATCACGCAAGGCGGAATCGGATTCGCCGCGCACAGCAGAGTCTGAACTGCTGCGCAATGTGGGACCCGCGCCCCGCCGGGTGGGGCGTCGTCGCAGCAAGAAGGTCGACGGTGACGCTCGCCAGCTCATCCTGGATGCCGCCGAGAGGCTTTTCGCGGCCCATGGATTCGACGCGACTCCCACGGCGTCGATCGCCGAGGAGGCCGGGGTGCCCAAGGGCCTGATCTTCTACTACTTCCCGACCAAGGGCGCCATTCTGTCGGCGCTCATGGCCGAGCGGGTCCCCTCGCAGCCGCTGGACGATATCGAGTCGGTGGTGGTGCCGGGCGATCCGGCCAAGAGCCTGGTCAATATGGATGCCGCGCTGAATCTGCGCGAGAACAATTCCTCGGTGCTGCGGGTGATCATGTGGCGCGAGGCCGATACCCACCCGGATGTGCGGAAACAATTGCGCCGCATGCGGGATCAGCTGCTGGACGCGACCGCGCGGGTGCTGGCGGCGAGCGCCCCGGCCCCGGTGCAGCCGGGGACATTGCGGGCGTGTGCGGCGGCGTGGGTGTCGGCGATGCTGGCCATCGCGAGTACGGATCGGCTGCACGCCCTGGACGGGGTGCCGCTGCCGACGGCCGACGAGATTCTGAATGTGGCGCAGGTGGTGGCGGCGGGCATGACCCACCTGGGTTGAGCGCGCAACCGGCCGACCTCGCCGGCCATGATCCGGGCGACGTGCCGGCGGTGCGGCCGATGCCGCCGCACATGCCCGCAATGGCCAATGGCTGCACCCATCAGATCATGGCGATCGGGGCCGGGCACAGTGCGCGCGAATTCGCGGCCAGCACCTCGCTGATCGACGATCCGGCGGTGATGTCGGTGCTGCGGGAGAACAGCCTGGAACTGTACGACGGGGTGCCGAATACACCCATCTTCGAATGGCATTCGCCGAGTGATCCGCTTATTCCGGTGGACGCCATCGTGGATACCGATCAGCGCTATTGCGAGGCCGGGGTGCGGCTGGATATGGATATGAATCCGTCCCCGGAACATCTGTCGGCGGCGGTGCTGGGACTGCCCGCCGCACTGTGGTGGATCGACGCGCGGTTGCGCGGCGAACCCGCTCCGAGCAATTGCTGAGCGGCGTCAACACCCCAATACTGTTGATCGTGAGCCGGTTTCGCGGTGCCTGCGCTCATGCCCCGGCCCCAGCCCGAGTCGCACCCCTTCCCGCGGGCCGGTAAGAATGTCGGCCATGGATGCCGATTTCACCACCGGCCCGGGGGATTCGCGCCCCGCGCGCCAGCCGGGCTACCGACTCACCCATCCCGATTCCCCGTCACCGGGCACGTCGCCGAACCCGGTGCTGACCGGCATCGACACCGGCGGCTACGCCGGCCCGGGCCGAAATGGCCAGGAGCAGGCCGTGCAGTGGTCGACCGCGCCCGTAACCCTGCGCGCCACACCGGAACCCGATGCGCTGCCGCGCCGGATCGCCCCCGATCTGCCGCAGCGCACCGCGGACCCGGAGGCGGTGGCCGCCCGGCTCGCCGCCGACGGCGAGCCGTTCTCGGCTCGGATCACCACCGACAGTGAACCGCTCGCGATGCCCGCCACCAATGGCGAGCCCTTCGCCGTGCGACCCGCCGCCAATGGCGAGCCCTTCGCCGTCCGACCCGCCACCAACGGGTCGCCCTACGCCCGATCCATGTCCGACAGCGGATCGTTCACCAGTGCCGCCCTCGACAGCGAGCCCTACGCGGCGGCGCCCGTGGCGGACAGCGAGACGATCGCCGTGCGCCCCGCCGCCAATGGCTCGCCCTTCGTGGCCCATTCCGGTGTGCACGAGGACGTATTCGCGGCGAGCCGGCCCGCCGACCTCGAGGCCCCCACCGGTCGCCGGCACGCGCCGGACCCCGAGCCGCCGGCCCGGCTGGAGAGCCCCGCCCGCTTGGAGAGCCCGGCCCCCGCCCGGATGGAAGACCTGGAGGCCGTCGCGGCGTCGCTGCGGGAGAGCGCGCCCGCTTCGCCGGCCGAGCCCGAGCGTCCGGCGAGCGTCAGGTCCCGGCGGCGCGCCGCCCCGGAACCCGCTGTGGCGCAGCCGGATTCGACCCCGACCCAGACCAAGGCCGGCGCCGAGTTCCGGACCGGCGACGCCACCATCGATCTGCACCACATCATGCGGCTGCTGGTGGCCAGCCACGATCTGGACGTGGCCGCGGCGGCGGTCGAATCCGGCGAGATCACCGTCGCCGAATTGGCCGAGGTCGCACGGCGCACCCGCACGGCGGCCGTGGAATTGGTGGCGGCCTGGTACGGCGGAGCGGATCACATGCGGAAATTCGGCGAGGTGCTGTTACAGGCCGCGGCTGAAACCGCTTGATAGAGATCTAGAATTCGATCGACACTCTCCGGCTCACGGACGCAGGAGGCGCGATGAGCGGAACCGGCGTGCCGTCGAAAACCCTGACGGCGGCCGCGGTACAGGCGGAATTGGCGGCCTTCGCCGATCCGGCCGACGCGGTGCATCTGCAGCGGTTCTTCAAAACCGGGCCGGGTGAGTACGGGGAAGGGGATGTATTCATCGGCGTCCGGGTTCCGCAGACCCGGAAGGCGGTGAAACAATTTGCCGGCCTGCCGCTTTCGGAGATCGATCTGTTGCTCGACAGTCCGGTGCACGAGCACCGGCTGGCCGCATTGGTGATTCTGAACGGCGAAATGGCCAGGGCGACACGCAAACGCGGGGGCGGGACACACAATCGCGGCGGTGATGCGGCGCGACAACGGGAGATCGTCGATCTGTATGTGGCGGCCGTGCGCCGCGGCCGGGTGAACAACTGGGATCTGGTGGATTCCTCGGCCGAGTTCATTCTCGGCCCGTGGCTGTTGGAACGTCCCCGGGACCTGCTCGACGAATTCGCATCGGGAGATTCGCTCTGGGAGCGGCGGGTGGCCCTGCTGACCACATTCGCGTTCATCAAGCAGCGCGATACCGCGACCACGCTCGAGCTGTGCGAACGCCTGCTCTCCGATCGCCGCGATCTGATCCAGAAGGCGGTGGGCTGGATGCTGCGGGAGATCGGCAAGCGGGTGGATTCCGCGATTCTCACCGGATTTCTGGACGCGCACGCGGCGGATATGGGCCGTACCGCACTGAGTTACGCGACCGAGCATCTCGCTCCCGAACAGCGGGCGAAGTACCGCGCGCAGCGGTGATCAGCGGGCGAAACGGGCCGGACAGGTGACGCTGTCAGATTGCTGTGACGAACCACTCGGCCAGTTCGCACCGAGTGTTCATCCTGTGTTCAGTTTGCGTTTACTTGGCGAGATCAGTCTGTGATCAGTCGGTGAAGGCCGATACCAGCTCGAAATGAGCCGGTGACTACCACGCAGAGACCGCCGCCTTCGGCGGGAGCGTGACTGAACGGTGATAGCTGGGAAATTTCCCCTATCTCGTTCCGCCACTTGCACATCACAACCCATGCAGTGCATCGGCGAGTCCCTCCGGGTGCCCGCCGTGGTGAGCTCTGCGCCTGTTACCACCATGAAACGAAACCTGTTCGCCCAGCCCGTCAAGACCATCACCGGCGCAGCCGCCGCGGCCCTGGCCGTCTCGGCCGTGATCGCCGCCGGTCCGGCCGCCGCCGACATCAACGGCGTCCCGCCCGAGTTCCAGGCCACCGCTCAGCAGGTCCAGCAGCAGGCCACGCAGCTCGACAACGGCCTCCCCGCTGCGCAGCAGGACCAGGTCCGTCAGGTCGTCCAGGGCCTCCCGGCCCCGTTCAACCAGGTCCTCCCCCCAGCCTTCGGCAACGACCTGAACGGCTGGATCCAGAATGCCCTGTTCGTCATGGGCCAGCACGGCATCCCCGGCAGCTACGACGGCGTCTTCCGCAACATCCAGCGTGAGTCGGGTGGCAACCCGCAGGCCATCAACCTGTACGACTCCAACGCCGCCGCGGGCATCCCGTCCAAGGGCCTGATGCAGGTGATCGATCCCACCTTCCAGGCGTACCACGTCGACGGAACGTCCTGGGACATCTACGACCCGGTCGCCAACATCACCGCCGCCTGCAACTACGCGGCGCACCGCTACGGCTCCATCGACAACGTCTTCTCGGCGTACTAGGCAGCACCGACTTCTCGGTTGCTCACCGGGGTTCAGCGCCGCACCCCTCGAATAAGAATGTGGCCGTCGCGTTTTCGACGCGGCGGCCACATTTCGCTTTTCGCGGGCTGGTCAGAACTGGATCTTCAGGTGATCCGTCACCGGGCGGGCCTGGCAGCCGAGGATGTAGCCGTTGGCGATGTCCTCGGGGTCGAGGATTTCGGCGTTCTCCATTTCCACTTCGCCTTCGAGGACGGTGCAGGCGCAGGAGCCGCATTCGCCTTCGAGGCAGGAGTAGGGGACGTCGAGGCCCTTGGCGAGCATGATGTCGACCAGGGTCTGGCTGCGGGGCCAGGTCATCTCGTGGGTTTCGCCGTCGAGTTCGACCTCGACACTGGCGGCGTCGGCGGCCTCCTCGGCGGTGATCTCGCTCGGGGCGACCTCCGCGAAGGGATCGCCGGAGAGCGAGTTGAAGACCTCGGCGTGGGTGCGGTTGCGAGGCATGCCGAGCTGGCCGAGGGCGTCGTGGACGCGGTCCATGAACGGCTTGGGGCCGCACATGAACGCCTCGTGCGCGACATAGGGCGCGACCAGGGTGGCGAGGGCGTCGGCGGTGGGCAGGCCCTGCAGGTGCTCGAGCCAGTGGATCACGACCACCCGCTGCGGGTGCTTGTCGGCCAGCTCGCGCAGTTCCCGGGCGAAGATGACCGAGTCGTGGTCGCGGTTGGCGTAGACGACCACGATGCGGCCGTTGCCGCGGGCCAGCGCCGACTTGAGGATGGACATCACCGGGGTGATGCCGCTGCCGGCCGCGAACAGCAGCAGGTCCTCGTCGAGGTTCTTGGGGGTGAAGACGCCCGAGGGCGGCAGCACCTCGAGCGAGTCGCCCGCTTTCACGTTGTCGCACACCCAGTTCGACGCGTACCCGTCGACGGTGCGCTTGATGGTCACCTTGGGCTTGTCGTCGGTGTGCGGCGAGCTGGCCAGCGAGTAGCAGCGGGCGACGGACCCGGTGAGGTCGCTGGGGATGCGCAGGGTCAGGAACTGGCCCGGCTGGTAGGTGAAGCGCTCACGCAGGTCCTCGGGCACGTCGAATACCAGCGAGCAGGAGTCGGCCGTCTCGTTGATGACCGCGGAGACCCGCAGCACGGCCGATCGCGAGCTGTGCGGTACGTCGACGGTGGTCATAGTGTCCTCTCGAACCCGGCGGTGCTGGGCAGCCGGTGCAGTCTACCTAAACTAGAACGTGTTCTAGTTTGACTATACGTGGCCGTCCCGCTGCCGGACAAGCTGAGCTTCCAGGCCCGCGATCAGCACGTCCATCGAGAAGTCGTAGGAGTACTTGCCGCGGAGATCCGCCAGGTGTTTGGTGGCGCGTTCCACCGCCTCCGGAAGCACCCGGTCCAGCAGGCCCGCCCGATCGCGCGGGTTCACCTTCGAGCGCCCGAACAGATACGTGTGGATGGTGGCATAGGCGGAGAGCACATTGCGCTCGTCGAAACCGGCGTCGAAGAGGATTTCCATGACGGCGGCGATCAGGTCCAGCTGTTTGCCGAGCATCTGCTCGATCAACACGTCGCCGAGACCCGGGTGCTTGCGCAATTTCTCGTCGATCTGGTCGATCAGATCCCGCAATCGCATTTGCCATGTGCCGAATTCGGGTGGCGGCTTGCGCACGCCGGTGAGGGCGGCGGTGGCGACCAGATCGAGTAGCTCGCGCTTGTCGGCGACGTAGTAATAGGGGGCCATCGGCGAAACTCCGAGTTCGCGGGAGAGCCGTCGCATGGACAGCTTCTCCACACCGTCCTGCCGGACCACCCGCAGGGCGGCCTCGACGATCTCGGATTCCGAGAGGGTGTTACCGCCCCCGCCTGTCTGCATGCGCCCGACTCCCATACCGCCTCGACCACCACGGGCACGGATATCCGTCCCCTACCTGTTCAACTGCCGATTTTCCTCCCGCAGTGTAGAGCGCTCCCCGCATCAGCCGTCGAGCTACGGTCCGATGCGTGGACAAGGCCGAATCCCGGGCCAAGATCCCCATTCCTCGTGAACCTGTCGGAGCAGTCACCATCCTGGCGCGAGATCTCCATTCGTCGTGAACCTGTCGAAGCCGTCACCCAGAGGTTCGCGGCCGTCTCGATTCTGGACTGCGGCTGGAATCGACCTCCGCCTTGGAGTGGGGGAGCGAAGCGGAGGAGCGGAGGAGGGAAGAATCGAGACCTCGGGGCCGCGAACCCGCCCGGAGCGAAGCGGAGGGCAATTAGACACAGCGCGCCAATCATCATTGCCAGTGGTTGGCTGACTTAGCATTCGGGAATGCGCCATGATCGCCTTCCCGATGGTTTCGGGGTGCGAATCGATCCCAGGGTGCGCACTTATTCCGGTGGACGGCTCCTGGTCGGCGGAACGCCGACGAGGTTGCTACGGCTCGCCCCGGAAGCTGCGGCCTTGATCGGTGACGGGTACCTCGAGGTGACCGACCCCGCGTCGGCTCGGGTTGCCAGACGTCTTCTCGATTCCGGCGTCGCGAATCCGCGCCCGCGGCTGCTGCCGTCGCTGGAGGACGTCACCGTGATCGTTCCGGTGCACAACAATGCTCCCGAGCTGTCCCGGCTGCTGTCGGCGCTGCGCGGCCACACGGTGATCGTGGTGGACGACGGCTCGGATCAGCCGGTGCAGATCCCGGACGCCAGAAGCCGCTGCCGGATCACGGTGCTGCGCCGCGATCGCCGGTACGGGGCGGCCGCCGCCCGCAATTTCGGATTACGGGCCGCGGCAACCGAATTCGTGGCCTTCCTGGACCCGGAGGTGGTGCCCCGCACCGGCTGGCTGGAGGTCATGCTCGGGCACTTCAGCGATCCCAAGGTGGCGCTGGTGGCCCCGCGCATCCTGGCCATGGATCCGGATTCCACCCTGCTGGCCCGCTACGAGCACACCCGCGGCTCGGTGCATCGCGGCCGCCGCGAGTCGGCGGTGCACGCGCACGGCCCGGTGCCGTACGTGCCGAGTTCGGCGGTGCTGGTGCGCCGGCTGGCGTTACTCGGCGAGGGCGGGTTCGACGAGACCATGGCGGCGGGCGGCGATGTCGACCTGTGCTGGCGGCTGGACCGCGCGGGCTGGCGGCTGCGCTACGAACCGGCCGCCCGCGTGGCGCACAGCAATCCGGTGTCACTGCGAAAGTGGTTCGCCCACAAGGTCACCCACGGGACCGGTGTCGCGCCGCTGGCCCAGCGGCATCCCGGCCTGGCCGCGCCGCTGTCGCTGCCGATCTGGACCGCGGTGTCCGCGGTGCTGTTGGGCACGATGTCGCGCTGGGGCGTGTTCGGCGGTCTGCTGACGCTGAGCGCCACCCTGGTCCGGCTACGCCGGGTCTTCGCCGGACTGGACAACCCGACCCGGGTGGCCGCCATCTATCTGACGCGCGGTTTCACCGGCGGCGTGTGGCGGCTGGCCACGGCCATGTGCCGGCACTACTGGCCGATCACGCTGCTGGGCATGCTGTGCTCGCGGCGGGTCCGTCACATCGCGTTCACCCTGGCCATGGCCGAGGGCCTGGCGGACTGGTTCACCCACCGGGAGCCGGGCAGCCTGGACCCGGTCCGGTACGTGCTGTGCCGGCGGCTGGACGATGTCGCCTACGGGACGGGTCTGTGGTGGGGTGCGGCCCGCATTCGCAGCGCGGCGGCGCTGAAGCCGACCTTGCCGACGAGCTGAATTCGACGCTGCTCCCGGGCTGCGGAAAGCCGCGTGCAGCGGTCGATGTCGGTCGGGCCGATGTCCTCCACGGACCCACCCGGACACAGCGCACGGGAGCCGGGCGGTACATTCGATGCACCGTACGGCCGTGAAACCCTGCTCACCGCAAGGTGATTCGAGCCTCCGCGGACGGCCGTGACCGGTCCGCAGCGCCACCGCAACCCTCCCGGACGGGGGAGTGACGCGCGGGTGCCGCGCCATCACTGAACACGCCGTGTTTAACAAAATGCTGTGTAGCTCACATTTTGTGAGGCGCCCGTTGGCGTGTGACCTGCCGGACAAACGTCCGGCTTCTGCCTTGAGGTCTTCGGTGCGCCGGTACTCTTTGGGGCGGAAAGAAAGGCAAATGGTCAGCAATCTCGCAGGTGGTGGGCAACCCAACCACGGCGTCGAACCGGGCAGTCAGCTCGGGGCGCTCGAAACATATGCCGCCCAGGCGCACGGATATCTCAGTGTGGGCGGGGATCAACTGGGGCAGTTGCCCGGCCTGCTGCGGCCGATGGTGCTCGAGTCATGGCTGCGCAGTGTGCGCGGCGGCGTCGATCCGATGGACGACGGAGACGGTCGTGGCCTGCGCGGCGCCGACCTCGAGCGTTACCGTGACGCGCATCCGATCGCCTCGGTCATGCCGTTGGTGGACAAGCTATTGCTGCGCGACGCGACCAGCACCGGATTGATCGTGGTGGTGGCCGACCAGTTCGGCCGCGTGCTCTCGGTGCACGGCAATGCCGATCGGGTGCAGGCGGCCGCGGAGGCGGGCCTGCGCGAGGGCAATGACCTGAGCGAGCGCCGGGTGGGCACCAATGCGGTGGGCCTGGTGGTGCGCACCGGCCGCGCGGCCTGGATCCACGGGCCGGAGCATTTCCTGCATCGCATGCACCAGATCACCGGAGCCGCGGCGCCGGTGCACGATCCGGACGGCCGCCTGGTGGGCGTGCTGATGATTGCCGGCGGGGTGCGGGTGGCGCGTCCGGAGATCCTGGCGCTGGTGAAGGCGGCCGCGACGGCCGCGGAGATGGATCTGCTGCTGGCCGCGGTCCGTTCGGGTCAGGATCGGCGCGCGAACGCCGATGCGCCGCAGCCGGAACGGCTCGGGCTGGAGGTGCTCGGACTCGGGCAGCCGCAGCTGACGGTCGCGGGGGAGCGAGTTCCCTTGTCGCAAAGGCATGCCGAGATCCTGCTGCTGCTGGGCGAGCACACCGAGGGCCTGTCGGCCGATCACCTGGCGCTGCTGCTGGACGATGCCGATCTGGACAACGCGACCATTCGCGCGGCCATGTCGCGTTTGCGTTCGGTGGTCGGGTCGAATGTGTTCGGCTCGCGTCCCTATCGACTGCGCGTGCCGATCGCCACGGATGTGGAGGCGTTGCGCGCCGCACTGGATTCCGGGGATGTGGATTCGGCGGTGCGGCTTTACGCGGGTCCGGTGCTGCCGCGTTCCACGGCGCCTGGAGTTATAGACATTCGCGATGAATTGCGGGTGCGTCTGCGCACCGCCGTATTACGTTCTGGCGACGCTTCGGTCTTGAGTCGGTGGACATCCGGTGCCGAGGGCCGTGACGATGCGGCCGCGTGGGCGACCTATCGCGCCAACGTCGATCGTGAGTCTCCGCTGTATGCGCAGATCGAGGCCAAGATTCGGGTGCTGGATCGGCGCCTGGGCGCCGATGCAACGCAGTTGCAACGTTTCGACTCATAGTCTCCACATCCGAAAGTGCGGTCGGTCACACCGCCGCCTTGTCATGTGGTCGTACCCACATTCATCGCGCTCTCGGCGCGCGGCTGTCAGCCAACTAGACGCTCGTCCAACTTTTTTTCGGGAAAAAGTTCCTTTTTATTGTGTAAACGCCTAGTGTCCACATGCATGAACGGCATCCCTGTGATGCAGGTGACAGTTGGAGGAGATCGGCAGCAGGAAACCCAGGATGCGATGACCCGGAGGCGGTCGCATCCCGGCCGGTGGACCAGAAGTCCAGGCCGCTTCGAGCATTAGTTGGATCACGGCGCGGGCCCATCCGCGCATTCGTCGAATCACCCAGGGCGGTGCGGTTTTCCGCGACCTGGGCGGCGCGATACGTCGCACCGCCGCAGGTCCATTTCGTGATGCCCGAAAGCGGTCGGCGGCATAGCAATTCGCCATAGGAAGGGAGACTCTGGTGCAGGGTACGGAGTTGGGTGGTGTCGAGTCGTGCGACGTGTCGGGGTCGAACGAATCGAAGGGCCGGGGGGCCCCGTTCCCGCTCGGACCAGGGCAGGTGGGCGTCTGGTACGCCCAGCTCCTGGAGCCGGACGTGCCGATCAATATGGCGCAGTACGTTGATATCGAGGGCGACTGGGACCTGGACCTGCTGGCCCGGGTGGGCCGCGAGGGCGTCCCGATCTGGCGCACCTCCCAGCTGCGATTCGCCGAGATCGATGGCCGCCCGCACCAGTACTTCGACCTCGACGCGGACGCGGACCCGACTACCTTCCTGGACCTGCGCGCCGAGCCGGATCCCATTGCGGCGGCCCGGGAATGGATGCTCGCCGAAGTGGTTCGCCCGGTGGACGTCCTGACCGATGTGCTGTTCGCCCCCACCATCATTCGCATCGCCGACCGCCGCTGGTTCTGGTTCGTGCGTGCGCACCACATCGTGGGCGACGGCTACGCCGCCATGAACGTCATGCAGTGGTCGGCCAAGCGCTACACCGCGCTGTCCCGGGGCGAGCAGCCCCCGACGGTGAAAGTCGGTGCGCTGCAGGAGGTTGTGCAGTCCGAGCTGGAGTACCGCGACAGCACCCGCTTCCAGTCCGACCGCGAGCACTGGATCGAGCGCACCCGTCGCCTGGGCGGCACCACCACGCTCAACGCGCGTCCCGCACCGCACGCCGCCCTCAACCGCCTGTTCGGTTCGGCGCTGCCCGAGGGCCTGCAGGAGCGCATGCACGAGGTCGGCGTTCAGCACGATTCCGGTCTGCCGGTGGTGCTGGTGGCGGCCTTCGCGGTGTACCTGTCCCGGATGACCGGCAAGGACGAGGTGGGCATCAGCCTGCCGGTGGCCGCGCGCACCACCGCCATGCTGCGCAATTCGGTGGGCATGCTGGCCAATATCGTGCCGATGCACATGTCGGTCCGAGCCGAGACCACCTGGGCCGAACTGCTGCACGCCACCCGCGTCGAGCTCTCCGGCGCACTGCGGCATCAGCGCTACCGGCAGGAGGACATCCACCGGGATGCCGAGCGCGAGGGCAATCCGCCGCTGCGCAGCCTGTTCGGTCCGGCGGTCAACATCATGTTGTTCCACAACCGGATCGAGTTCGGCGATGTCACCGCGCGGCTGCATCCGCTGTCGTCCGCGCCCATCGAGGACATGAACCTCAATGTCTTCTACGGCGACAACGACCGGGTGCACCTGAACATCGAAGTGAACCCGAACCTGTACAGCGACAGTGAGATTCGCGCCCACCACGCCCGCTTCCTGGATTTGCTGGAGCGACTGGTGGAACTGGATTCGGCGACGCCGCTCGTGGGTGTCGAGGTGGCCACCGCCGCGGAGCGCGAGACGGTGCTGCGGACCTGGAACAACACCGCGCATCCGGTGGCGGAGGCCACCCTGGTGTCGATGTTCGCGGCACAGGCCGCGCGGACGCCGCACGCGACCGCGCTGCGCTTCGCCGGCACCCCGGACCTGACCTATGCCGAATTCGCCGATCGGGTGAATCGTCTTGCGCGCTATCTGATCTCGCGTGGCATCGGCCCCGAGACGCGGGTCGCGCTGCATCTGCGCCGGTCCCCGGAACTGGTGATCGCCATGTACGCGGTGCAGGCCGCGGGTGGCGCGTACGTGCCGCTGGATCCGGATCATCCGGTCGAGCGCACCGGCCACATTCTCGCCAGCGCGCAGCCCGCGCTGGTGCTGGCGTCGATCCGGGATCTGCCCGACGCCGCCGTCGACGCGCTGAACCTGAACGAGCTGGAGCTGTCCGGCTTCTCGGGCGCGCCGCTGACCGACGCCGATCGCCTGGCTCCGCTGCGGCCCGCCAATGCCGCCTACGTCATCTTCACCTCGGGTTCGACCGGTCGCCCGAAGGGTGTGGCGGTTAGCCACGCCTCGGTGGTGAACCGCATGGTCTTCGGTCAGGAGACCTACGGCCTGACCCCGGACGATGTGGTGCTGCAGAAGACCCCCGCGACGTTCGACGTGTCGGTGTGGGAGTTCATGTGGCCGTTGCAGATCGGTGCGACGCTGGTGCTGGCGCAGCCGGACGGGCATCGGGATCCGGCCTACCTGCGGTCGGTGATCGCCGAGAACCGGGTCACCGTGACGCATTTCGTGCCCTCCATGCTGGAGGTGTTCGTGGCCGGGCTGGAGGCCGAGCCCGGTGTCGCCGATCGCGCGCTGTCCTCGCTGCGGATGGTCTTCACCTCGGGCGAGGCGCTGTCGGCCGCGACGGCGCATCGGCTGCGCACGCTCTCGGGCGCGGCGCTGCACAATCTCTACGGCCCCACCGAAGCTGCGGTCGAGGTCACCTTCCATGAGGTGACGGCCGCGGACACCGAATTCGTGCCGATCGGCGCGCCGGTGTTCAATACCCGGCTGTACGTGCTCGACGCACGACTGCGGCCGGTTCCCGTGGGCGCCCCGGGCGAGCTGTATCTGTCGGGGGTTCAGCTCGCCCGGGGTTACCTGGCGCAACCCGGTCTCACCGCGGGACGCTTCGTCGCGGACCCGTACAGCGTGGAGGCCGGTGGCCGGCTGTACCGCACCGGCGATCTGGTGCGGTGGACCGAGAGCGGCGAGCTGGAGTACCTGGGCCGCACCGACTTCCAGGTGAAGCTGCGTGGTCTGCGCATCGAGCTCGGCGAGATCGAGACGGTGCTGGGTGAGCTGCCCGAGGTCGCCCGCGCCGTGGTGATCGTGCGCGACGACCAGCTGGTCGCCTACGTGGTGCCCAGCGCCGAGCTGGACGAGACCCGGCTCAAGGCCGCGGCCATGCGGGCGCTGCCCGCGTATATGGTGCCCACCGCCTACGTGCTCATGGACGAACTGCCGGTCAACACCTCCGGCAAGCTGGATCGGGCCGCATTGCCCGAGCCGGTGCGGGTGGCCCACCGCTACGAGGCGCCGCGCTCGGTGGTCGAGCAGACGGTGGCGCGGGTACTGGGCGAGACGCTCGGCATCGAACAGGTGGGCCGCACCGATGATTTCTTCGCGCTCGGCGGCAACAGCCTGATCGCGACCCAGGTGGCGGCGCGCCTCAATGACGAGCTGGGCTGCCGGCTGACCCTGCGCGAGCTGTTCACCGCGACCAGCGTGGCCGAGCTGGCCGCGGTCATCGACGCCCAATTCCTGGACGCCGACGCCGATTCCGCGGCGGCGCGACCGGTGGCGCTGGGCGCGAACCGTCCGGTCCTGGTCCCGCTGTCCCCGGCCCAGCAGCGCATCTGGTTCCTCAATCGCTTCGACGTCACCGCCGCGAACTACAACATGCCGTTCGTGGTGCGGCTGCGCGGTGAGTCCGCGGATCTGCCGACGCTGCGCGCCGCGGTGACCGATGTGCTGACCCGGCACGAGGCGCTGCGCACGGTCTTCCCGGTGACCGAGGACGGTTCGGCCTACCAGCGGGTGATCCCGGTGGCCGAGCTGGATGTCCAGGTGACCCACGAGACGGTTGCCGACGAGGCCGAACTCACCGCGCGCCTGGCGGCCATCGCCGCGCGCGGCTTCGACCTCGTTGACGAGATCCCTTTCCGTGCGCAGGTTTTCACCGCCGGTGTGCAGGACGAGTACGCCCTGGTCATGGTGCTGCACCACATCGCCGCGGACGGTCTGTCGCTGCCGGTGCTGGCGCGCGACCTGATGCGGGCCTACACCGAGCGGCTGGCCGGCGGCGCGCCGACCTGGTCGGAGCTGCCGGTGCAGTACGCCGATTACACGGTGTGGCAACGCGATCGCCTGGGTGCGGTCGACGACCCGGCCTCGCTGCTTGCCGGTCAGCTGGAGTTCTGGCGGCGGACCCTGGCCGGTGCGCCGGATCTGCTGGAGCTGGCGGGCGACCGTCCGCGTCCGGCGGTGGCCAGCGGCCGCGGCGGCAAGCGGGTCTTCGACTGGCCCGCCGAACTGCACGTCCGAGTCACCGAAACCGCTCGGGCCGAAGGTGTTTCGACCTTCATGCTGGTACACGCCACCATGGCCCTGCTGCTGTCGCGGATGTCCGGTGAATCGGACATCGTCATCGGCACCCCGGTGGGTGGCCGCGGTCTGCGTGAACTCGACGACCTGATCGGCATGTTCGTCAATACCGTGCCGCTGCGCACCGAGATCGACGAAGCGGCGAGCTTCCGGGACTTCCTGCACCGGGTGCGCGAGGTCGACCTGGCCGCCTTCGCGCACGCGGACGCGCCGTTCGAGACCCTGGTCGAATCGCTGAATCCGCCACGCTCGCAGGCCCGCCATCCGCTGTTCCAAGTCTTGTTGTCGTTCGCCGCCCCCGGACCGACCGGTGTCGAACTGCCTGGATTACTTGCCACGACGGGTACCCTGGAAACCGGAGTGACCAAGTTCGACCTCTCGGTCGTGGTCACCGAAAGCTTCGTCGGTGCCGGTCCTGGGGAAGGTCCGGCACCGGCGGGGATTACCGCCGAGTTCGAGTTCGCGGCGGATCTGTTCGACCCCGCCACCATTGACGCCCTTTCCGACCGTTTCGTTCGCTTGCTGACCGCGGTCACCGCGGATCCGGCCGCCGGGTTGGACGCGATCTCGGTCCTCTCCGAGCATGAATACGCCAATCTGACCACACGTTCCGGCGGCCCGGCCCCGACCGGCGCGACCCTGCCGGGCATGCTCGCGGCCGCGGTGGCCACCCGCCCAGATGTGATCGCGGTGGTCGACGGTGCGCGCGAGCTGACCTATCGAGAGTTGGACGCCGCCTCGAATCGGGTGGCGCGCATGCTGATCGAGCGCGGCGTGGGTCCGGAGGACCTGGTAGCCATCGGGATGCCGCGCACGCTGGAGACGGTGCTGGCGATCTGGTCGGTCATCAAGACGGGCGCGGGCTGGATGCCCCTGGATCCCGCCTACCCGGCCGACCGCATGGAGTACATGGTGGCGGACTCGGGGGCCGTGGTCGGTCTGACCATCGCCTCCGTCCGCGCCGGACTGCCGGATTCGCTGTCCTGGTTGCTGCTCGACGATTTCGCGACGCCGTCGGGCGAGGCCGTGGACGCGGTGACGCTGCTGCGTCCGGTGCACCCCGGCAACCTCGCGTACACCATCTACACCTCGGGTTCGACCGGTCGGCCCAAGGGCGTGCTGCTCGCGCACAAGGGTGTCTGGGCGCTCGCGGCCGAGCAGACCCGCAACTACTTCGCCGAGCCGGACGCGCGTGTGTTGCAGGTCGCTTCGCCGTCCTTCGACATCTCGGTGGCGGAGCTGCTGCTCGCCGCGAACTCGGGTGCGACCCTGGTGGTCGCGCCGCCCGAGGCGTCGGTCGGTCCCGAACTGGCCGCGGTGATCCGGTCGCACCGGGTCACGCACATCATCATCACCCCGTCCGCGCTGGGCACCATCGACCCGGCCGAGGTGCCGGACGTGCGCGTGGTGGTGGTCGGCGGCGAGGCCTGTCCGCCGGAGCTGTTGCGGCGCTGGGCCGGTGCCGATCGCGTCTTCGTCGACGCCTACGGCCCGACCGAGACCACCATCATCGTGAACGCCAGCGCGCCGCTGCCGGCCCAGGGCCCGGTCTCCATCGGCGGCCCGATGTCGGGTGTGCGGGAGTGGGTGCTCGACGAGCGGCTGCGCCCGGTCCCGATCGGCGTGCCCGGCGAGTTGTACGTGGGTGGTGACCAGCTGGCGCGCGGCTATCGCGGGCGGCCCGGCCTCACCGCCGACCGCTTCGTGGCCTGCCCCTGGATCCCGGGTGAACGCATGTATCGCACCGGCGATCTGGTCCGCTGGGGCGCGGCCGGTGACGTGCAGTATCTGGGGCGCAACGACTTCCAGGTGAAGCTGCGCGGGTTCCGCATCGAGCTCGGCGAGATCGAGGCCGCGCTGACCGAGCTGCCCGGCGTGCGCCAGTCGGTGGTGCTGCTGCACACCGACCCGGCCCGCGGTGAGCAGCTGGTCGCCTACCTGGTGTCGCAGGGCGAGCCGCTGGATCCGGCGGCGGTCCGCGCGGGCCTGGCGGGCCGGTTGGCCTCGTACATGGTGCCCGCCGCTTTCGTGGTGCTCGACGAGTTCCCGGTCACCGCCAACGGCAAGCTGGACCGAAACGCCCTGCCCGCACCGGAGTTCGAGTCGGCCGGCTACCGGCGGCCGAGCACCATGGCCGAGGAGGTGGTGGCGGGGGTCTTCGCCGAACTGCTCGGGGTGGAACGGGTCGGGGCCGACGACGACTTCTTCGCGCTCGGCGGCAGTTCGCTGCTGGCGACCAAGGCGGCGGCGCGCGTCGGTGCCCTGCTGAACGCGACGGTCGGGGTGCGCCTGCTGTTCGAGGACCCGACGGTGGCCGGACTGGCCGCGCGTGTGCTCGCGGGTACCGGCGAGACCCGGCGTCCCGCGCTGGTGGCGGGGGTGCGGCCGGACTCGCTGCCGCTCTCGCCCGCTCAGCGGCGCATGTGGTTCATCAACCGCTTCGACCGCGAGTCCACCGCCTACAACCTGCCGGTGGCGCTGCGGCTCTCGGGCGAGCTGGACGCGTCCGGGCTCTCCGACGCGCTGGGCGACGTGCTGGACCGGCACGAGGCGCTGCGCACCGTCTACCCCGAGACCGCCGACGGCCCGGCCCAGGTGATCCTGCCGGTGGCGCAGGCATATGCCGGCCTGAAGGCGATCGAGGTCACCGAATCCGAACTGGCCGTGCGGATTCCGGAAATTCTGAACACCGTCTTCGACGTGACCGTCGAGGTGCCGGTCCGGGTGGAGCTGCTGCGCCTGGTGGACGCCGCGGGCGAGTTCGCCGGCGAACACGTGCTCGCCGGTGTGCTGCACCATATTTCGGCCGACGGATCCTCGGTGGTCCCGTTCGTCCGGGATCTGATGGTGGCCTATGACGCCCGGCGCGCGGGCGCCGCCCCGGCGTGGGCTCCGCTGAGCGTGCAGTACGCGGACTACGCGCTGTGGCAGCACGCGCTGCTCGGCTCCGATGACGACGAGACCTCGGTGGCGGCGGCGCAACTCGGGTACTGGCGCGAGACCCTGGCCGGGCTGCCCGACCAGCTGGACCTGCCCACCGACTTTCCGCGTCCGGCACGCCAGAGCCTGCGCGGCCGCCAGCTGAAGCTGAGCCTGGACGCCGAATTGCACGCCGGGCTCACCGAATTGGGCCGCGCCCAGGGCGCGACCCTGTTCATGGTGGTGCACGCGGCCTACAGTGCGCTGCTGTCGCGCCTGTCCGGCGTGGCCGACCTCGCGGTGGGCACCCCGATCGCGGGTCGCGGCGACAGCGGTCTCGACGACGTGATCGGCATGTTCGTCAATACGCTGGCGCTGCGCACCCGGGTGGATTCCGGCGCGCCGTTCACCGAGCTGCTGGGCCGGGTGCGGGCCGGTGACATCGCCGCCTTCTCGCACGCCGACGTGCCCTTCGAGCGCCTGGTCGAGGTGCTGAACCCGGTGCGTTCGCAGGCCCGGCACCCGCTGTTCCAGGTGGGCCTGTCCTTCCAGAACTTCGAGCAGGCCGAGCTGGTGCTGCCCGAGCTGACGGTGTCGGTGGTCGAATTCGACACCCACATAGCGCAATTCGACCTGCACCTGTACGCCTGGGACCGCTACCTCGACTCCGGCGCGCCCGCGGGACTGGACCTGGCCCTCACCTACGCCACCGATCTGTTCACCGAGGCCACCGCCCGCGAGTTCCTGGCGGCCCTGACCCGGGTGCTGGAAGCCGTTGCGGCGAAACCGGATCGGGTGATCGGCGATATCGATCTGCTGGGTCCGGAGCTGCGGCAGCGGATGCTGGTGGACTGGAACGCCACCGCCCACCCGGTCGCCCTCGGCACGCTGGTGGACCTGGTCGACGCGCAGGTCGCGCGCGATCCCGGCGCGGTGGCACTGCTGGACGCGCACACCGGGATCGAGCTCGGCTATGCCGAATTCGACGCCCGGGTCAATCGCCTGGCGCGGCGGCTCATCGCCGCGGGCGTCGGCCCGGAGACCGGCGTGGTGCTGGCCATGCGGCGCGGTATCGAGCTGGTGGCGGCCATGTACGCGGTGGTCAAGGCGGGCGGCGCGTACGTGCCGGTCGACCCGGACCACCCGGCCGACCGCATCGCCTACATCGTCGAGACCGTCACTCCCGCAGCGGTTCTCACCACGGCCGCCGATGGTGTGTCCTTCGCGACCGAGGTGCCGGTGCTGGAGATCGATCGACTCGACCTGGACGGCTTCTCGGCCGCGCCGATCACCGACGCCGAGCGGGTGCGCCCGCTGCGCCCGCAGCACCCGGCCTACGTCATCTTCACCTCCGGCTCCACCGGACGGCCGAAGGGCGTGACGGTCGCGCACGCCGCAATCGTCAACCAGTTGCACTGGCTACGAGCCACTTTCGAGCTGGGCGCGGGTGACCGCGCCCTGCTGAAGACGCCCGCCACCTTCGATTTGTCGGTGTGGGAGTTCTGGTCGCCGCTGACCAGCGGCGGCAGCCTGGTGGTGACCTCCGCCGGTGACGAGCGCGACCCGGATCGGCTGCGCGCCATCATCGCGAACCGCGGTGTGACGGTGCTGCACCCGGTGCCGTCGCTGCTGGGCATGCTGCTCACCGGCGGCGACGTGCCCGCCTCGGTGCGGACAGTGCTGGCCATCGGCGAGGCGCTGCCCGCCGCCACGGCCGTCGAGTTCCTGGAGCGGAGTGCCGGTGGCGCAAGGCTTTTCAACCTCTACGGCCCCACCGAGGCCGCGGTGTCCGTCACCGCGTTCGAGGTGCGGGAGCGGCACCGGCTGGCCGTGCCGATCGGCGCGCCCGCCTGGAACAGCCGGGTGTATGTGCTCGACGGCCGCCTGTCGCCGGTCCCGGTCGGCGTGCCCGGCGAGCTGTACCTGTCCGGCGACCAGCTGGCGCGTGGCTACCACGGCCGGGCGGCACTGACCGCCGATCGCTTCGTGGCCGACCCGTTCTCGCCCGGCCGCATGTACCGCACCGGCGATATCGTGCGCTGGCTGGCGGACGGCACCCTGGAATACGTCGAGCGCGCCGACTTCCAGGTCAAGATCGGCGGCTTCCGCATCGAGCTCGGTGAGGTCGAGACCGCCCTGCGGCGGCAGCCCGGCGTGACCGCCGCGGTGGCCGTGGCGCACACCGCCGCCGACGCGGGCGCCCGGCTGGTGGCCTACGCCGCCGTACCGGACGCCGACCTCGATCGCCGCGCCGAGATCGCCGCGACCCTGCGATCGGCGCTGGCCGTGGAGCTGCCCACGTACATGGTCCCGGCGACGATCACCGTGCTGGATGCCCTGCCGCTCAATGCCAACGGCAAGGTCGATCGCGCGCTGCTGCCCGCGCCGGTGTTCACCGTCGCCGAGTACCGCGCGCCGGTCACCGAGCTCGAACTCGCCGTTGCGGAGGGCTTCGCCCAGGTAGTCGGACTCGCCGAGACCGGGACCGTCGGACTGGACACCGATTTCTTCGCCCTGGGCGGCAATTCGCTCATGGCGACGCGGCTGGCCGCGAGGCTGGGCTCGGACCGGGGCCTGCGGGTCCCGGTGGCCGCGATCTTCGAGGCCCCGACGGTGGGCGAGCTGGCGCGCTGGCTGGACACCGCGGATCCGGCCGAGTTCCGGCCCGCCCTGGTCCGCCGGACCGACACCGGTCCGGCCCCGGTTTCGCTGGCCCAGCAGCGCATGTGGGTGCTCAACCGGCTGCATCCGGAGTCGGGGGCCTACAACGTCCCCGCCGCTATCCGCCTCACCGGTGATCTGGACGTGCCCGCGCTCAACGCCGCGCTGCGGGATGTGCTGGAGCGCCACGAGATCCTGCGCACCAGCTACCCGGAGAAGAACGGCGAGCCGGTGCAGCTGGTGTTCGGTCCCGACGAGCTCGACGCCGATCTCTCCCCGATCGCTGTATCGCAGAGCGAGATTCACGATCGGGTGGCCGAGGTGGTGGCCGGCGGCTTCGACGTCACCGCCGCCCCTCCGGTGCGGATGCGGCTGTTCCGGCTGACCCCGCACGAGCACGTGCTGGTCGTGGTGGTGCACCACATCAGCGCCGACGGCTACTCGGTGGTCCCGCTGACCCGGGACCTGGTGCTGGCCTACACTTCCCGGGCCGCGGACCAGGCACCCGGCTGGTTGCCGCTCGAGGTGCAGTACGGCGATTTCGCGGCCTGGCAGCGCGAGCTGCTCGGCTCGGACACCGTGGCGGAGAGCCTGATATCGCGTCAGCTCCGCTTCTGGGTCGACGAATTGTCCTCCGCGCCCGAGCAATTGACACTGCCCACCGATCGGCCGCGACCGGCCCGCCGCGATATGCAGGGCGCGACGGTCGAATTCGAGGTGGACCAGGACACCACCGAACGCCTGAGCAGGCTGGGCCGCGAACACGGGGCCACCCTGTTCGGAGTCGTGCACGCCGCTTTCACGGTGCTGCTGGCCAAACTGTCCGGCCAGCGCGACATCTCGGTCGGCGTCCCGGTCGCGGGTCGCGGGGAACGGGCCTTGGACGACCTGATCGGCATGTTCGTCAATACCGTGGTGCTGCGCACCGAGGTGGACGGCAAGCTGTCCTTCCAGGAGCTGCTGCGCCAGGTGCGCGACCGCGATCTGGCGGCCTTCGCCCACGCCGAGGTGCCCTTCGAACGGGTGGTGGAGGCGGTCTCGGCCGCCACCGGCCGCGCGCGTTCGGCCGCGGTGACGCCGCTGTTCCAGGTCATGTTCGCCTTCCAGAACATCGCGGCGGGCGCGGTGGAGTTGCCGGGCCTGGTGGTCGAGGCGCTGGAGTCGGATCTCGCGGAGGCCAAGTTCGACCTCCAGCTCACCGTCGTCGAGCGCCGCGACGACGGCGGCCGGGTCACCGGCCTGAGCATGCGATTCGGTTACGCCACCGATATTTTCGGGGAACACACCGTGCGGCTGCTGGCGCAGCGGCTGCTGCTGGTCCTGCGCGCCGTGGTCGCGGACGCGACCGCCCAGGTGCGCACCATCGACATTCGTGTCGATGCCGAGCGGATCGGTCGCGCGGGTGCGACCGCGACCGGATCCGCCTTGCCCGAGGGAGATTCGGCCGGGCACGCCCCGGCCGACCTGCCCACCCTGATCGCCGCCGCGGCCGTGATCGCCCCTGAGGCGGTCGCGTTCGAGCACGGCGATCGCACCGTCACCTACCGGGCCTTCGCCGACAAGATCGGCGCCACGGCTCGGGCAATGGGCGCCGCCGCCAAACCGGAAGCCCTGGTGAACGTCGCACTGGCCGGATTGGTGCCCGGCATCCTGACCGCCCTCGGCGGGGCCGGTCTCGGACACGTTCTGAGCACGCTGGCCGACCAGACGCAGACCCTGGTCCGGAGCTCGGAAAGCTCGTCGGAAGGAATCCTCTGATGCACTATGCGGAGTCGATCGCTATCAGCCGGACCGGCCGCTTCGCGGTCCTGCGCCGAGCCTATGGCGTCGGCGATCTACCGAACCTCATAGCGGTCGTGGCCGAGCTGGACCCCGAGCGCGTGGCCCTGCGGTACGCCGGCGACACCGTCGCCTATGGCGTGCTGGCCGCCGAGTTGGCCGTGCTGACCGAGGCCATGGGCGGTGCCCTGGAACCGGAGGCGCTGATCCAGGTCGTGGTGTCCGGGCAGCTGCCCGCGCTCATGGACGGTCCGGCGGGCGAGCTGACCGCGGTGCTGGAGGCGCTCACCGATGACGCCGTCGTCGCCGCTTCCGAGGTGCTGGAACCGAATCTGGCCCCGGTCGAGACGCTGACCACGCAGTTTCGCCAGCAGGCTCGGCTCACTCCGGACGCGGTCGCCCTGGAGTTCAGGGGCGAGCGGCTGACCTACGCGCAGTTCGCGGCGCGGATCACGGTGCTGGCGCGGCACCTGCGCGACCTGGGCGTGGGCCCGGACGTGCTGGTGGCCATCGCGGCCCGGCGTTCCTTCGAAATGCTGGTCGGCATGTACGCGATCCTGGAGGCGGGCGGCGCGTACCTGCCCATCGACCCGGATCACCCGTCCGATCGCATCAGCTACGTACTCGAGGTGTCCGCGCCCGCGCTGCTGCTCACCACCACCGCCGACCAGCCCGATTTCGACGGTGGCGTGCCGGTACTGCGGATCGACGAATTCGAGGCCACTGCACGGGAATTGGCCGCGGACCCGGCCCGGGTGCCATCCCCGGCCGACGACCCGCGGCTGGCGCAGCCGGGCAATGACAACCTCGCCTGCCTGCTGTTCACCTCCGGCTCCACCGGCCGCCCCAAGGGTGTGGCCATCACGCACCAGGCGATCCAGTCGGTGTTCCACTGGCAGCAGCGGCTGATGACGTTGTCATCCACGGACATCATGCTGTTCAAGACTCCCTTCACCTTCGACGTCTCGATGTGGGAGATCTTCCTGCCCCTGCAGAACGGCGCCCGGCTGGTGATCGCGGAGCCCGAGGGCCACCGCGACACCGACTATCTGCTCCGCACCATGCGCGACGCGCAGATCACCGCGGCCTTCTTCGTGCCGTCCATGCTGTCGGTGCTCATCGCCGCGGCCGAGGCCGATCCCGAGGGGCTCAGCGATTCGCTGCGCTTCATCATCGCCGGCGGCGAGGCCCTGCCCGCCGCCACCGCCGCTGGCTTCCGCAGCGTCAACGGCGCGACCCTGTACAACATCTACGGGCCGACCGAGGCCGTCATCATGGTCACCACCCACGAGGTGACCGCCGCCGACGTCGATTCGGTGCCGCTGGGCATGCCCGGAGACGATGTCGAACTGCTGGTGCTCGACGAGGATCTGCGCCCGGTGCCGCCGGGTGTCGTGGGTGAGCTCTATCTGGGCGGAAGTCAGTTGGCCCGAGGCTATTTCAACCGTCCGGGGTTGACCGCGGAACGGTTCGTGGCCAATCCGGAGGGGCCGGCCGGCGATCGCATGTACCGCACCGGTGACCTGGTGCGCTGGGTGTCCGGGATCGATGGCGGTCCCACCGAACTGGAGTACCTGGGCCGCAGTGACTTCCAGGTCAAGCTACGCGGCCAGCGCATCGAGCTCGGGGAGGTGGAGGCCGCGCTGCTGCGCGACGAGACCGTCGCGCAGGCGGTCGTCGTGCTGCACACCCGGGCGACCGGTGAGCAGGCGCTGGTCGGCTATGTGGTGCCGGCCCGCGGTACCGAGATCGATGCCACCGCGGTACTTTCCGCCGCTCATGCGCATGTGCCCGGCTATATGGTGCCCTCGCTGCTGGTGTCGCTGCCGGAGATGCCGGTGAGCGCGCACGGCAAGCTGGATCGGCGGGCACTGCCCGAACCGGTGTACGCGGACCAGGCCGCCGGCTACCGCGAGCCCGCGACGCCCGCCGAGCGGGCGGTGGCGGTGGCCTTCGCCGACCTGCTCGGTGTCGAGCGGATCGGCGCCGACGACGACTTCTTCATGCTGGGCGGCAATTCCCTGGTCGCCACCCGCGCCATCGCCCGGATCCGCGAATCGCTGGGTGTCGTCGTGGACGTGCGTGACTTCTTCGACCGGCCCACCGTGGCGGCGCTCGCCGCGCTGGCCGAGAATGCCACTGCCGGCGCGGGTTCCGTGCCGGTGCTGGCGTCCGGCGGGCGGCCCGAGGCGCTGCCGCTGTCGCCCGCGCAGCAGCGCATGTGGTTCCTCAACCAGTTGGCGCAGGACGGTTCGGGCACGGCCGATTTCGATCCTGCCGCCGTGGACAATGTGGTCGCGGCCCTGCGCCTGCGCGGCACCCTCGATGTCACCGCTCTGCGTGCGGCGGTCGCCGACCTGGTCGACCGGCACGAGATTCTGCGCACCCACTACCCGCAGACCGCCAGCGGCCCGGTTCAGATGATCGGCGCGGCAGGGGAATCCGGCCTCGCCGAGCTGGATCTCACCCCGGTCGAGACGGACGGGCGAGAGCTGTTGCGGGCCGTGATCGCCGCGGCCGCACGCGGTTTCGACGTCGCCGCACGAGTCCCGCTGCGGCTGCGGCTGCTGCGCCTGGGCGCGGACGACCACGCTCTGGTGCTGGTGGTGCACCACATCGCGGCCGACGGGTTCTCACTGGGCCCGCTGGTGCGCGACCTGGTGGTCGCCTACGCGGCGCGCGAGGCCGGGATGCTGCCCGGCTGGCAGTCGCTGGCGGTGCAGTACGCCGACTACGCGCTGTGGCAGCGCGCGGTGCTGGGCGACGAGGCGGACCCGGAGTCCACCGCGGCCCGCGAGATCGCCTTCTGGACCGCCGAACTCGCCGAGCTCCCGGCGCAGCTGGACCTGCCCGCCGACCGGCCCCGCCCGGCGGTGTCGAGCTACCGCGGCGCGACCTACCGGACCTCGATCCCGGCCGAGCTGCGCGCCGCCGTCGAGGCGGTGGCCGCGAGCCGCCAGGCCACGCCGTTCATGGTGCTGCACGCCGCCCTGGCCGCGCTGCTGTCGCGGCTGTCCGCCACCACCGACATCGCCATCGGCACCCCGGTCGCCGGGCGCGGTGAGGCCGCTCTCGACGATCTGATCGGCATGTTCGTCAACACCCTGGTGCTGCGCACCGAGGTGCGCGGCGACCGGTCCTTCGCCGAGCTGGTGGATCACGCCCGCGATCGCGACCTGCGCGCCTTCGCCCACCGCGAGGTGCCCTTCGAGCGCCTGGTGGAGGTGCTCAACCCGGTGCGCGCCCGCAACCGGCACCCGCTGTTCCAGGTGGCGCTGTTCATGCAGAACCAGGGCATTCCGGCGCTCGCGCTGCCGGGCATGTCCGCCGAGCTGGTCGAATTCGACCAGGCCGTCGCCAAATTCGATCTGAACCTCGAAGTCACCGACGAGGATGCGGGCTACCGGGTCGACTTCACCTATGCCACCGACCTCTTCGACGAGGGCACGGTCGCGGAGTTCGCCGCCAAGTTCCTGCGCCTGCTGAGCGCGGCTACCGCGGACGCCGAACGCGCCGTCGGCGATATCGAGCTGCTGGACGCCGGTGAGCTCGATTATGTGCTGGGCAGCTGGAACGCCACCGGCGCGAAGGTCACCGACACCCTGCTGCACGCCGGTTTCGACGCCCAGGCGCAGCGCACCCCGGCCGCCGTCGCCCTGGTCTCCGGTGACGAAACCCTCACCTACGCCGAGCTTTCCGAGCGCGCCAACCGCCTGGCCCGCCGGCTCATCGCGGCGGGCGTGGGCCCGGAGTCGCTGGTGGTGCTGGCCATGGCGCGCTCGGTCGAGCTGGTGGTGGCCATGTATGCCGTGCTGCGCGCCGGGGCCGCCTACGTGCCGATCGATCCGAGCCATCCGGCCGAGCGCATCGCCACCGTGCTGGACACCGCACGTCCGGCGCTGGTGCTCACCACCGCCGTCGACGCCTTCCACACCGACGCCGCCCCGGTGCTACGCGTGGACGAGGCCGACCTGTCCGGCTTCGCGGCGGGCAAGATCGGCGACCGCGAGCGCCGCGCCCCCGTCCACCCCGAGCACCCGGCCTACGTGCTGTTCACCTCCGGCTCCACCGGCACCCCCAAGGGCGTGGCCGTGAGCCACCGCGCCATCGCCAACCAGATGGCCTGGATGCAGTCCGAATACGGCATCAGCCGGTCGGATGTCTACCTGCAGAAGACGCCCAGCACCTTCGACGTCTCGCTGTGGGGCTACTTCCTGCCGCTGCGGGTCGGCGCGACGCTGGTGCTGGCCACCCCGGACGGCCACCGCGACGCCCGCTACCTGGCGGAAACCATTGCCGCGCGGGGCATCACGCTGACCGACTTCGTGCCCTCGATGCTGTCGGTATTCGCCGCGCACGCCGAGCCGGGCGAATTGGATTCGCTGCGTGACGTTTTCGTCGCCGGCGAGGCGTTCCCGGCCGAGACCGTCGCGGCCTTCCGGGCCGTCTCCGACGCGACCCTGCACAATCTCTACGGCCCGACCGAGGCCGCCATCACCGTCACCTACCGCGAGGCCGACGAGTTCGCCCCCGCGGTGCCCATGGGCGAGCCCGAGTGGAACACCCAGGTCTACGTGCTGGACGCGCGGCTGCGCCCGGCGCCGATCGGGGTGGCCGGCGAGTTGTACCTGGCCGGTGTGCAATTGGCGCGCGGTTACTACGATCGCGCCGACCTCACCTCGGATCGCTTCGTGGCCAACCCCTTCGGCGATCCGGGCGCGCGCATGTACCGCACCGGCGACCTGGTGAAGTGGACCCGTGACGGCGAACTGGCCTACCTGGGCCGCATCGACTTCCAGATCAAGTTCCGCGGTCAGCGCATCGAACTCGCCGATATCGAGAGCGCGCTGCTCACCGCGCCGGAGGTGGCGCAGGCCGCCGTCCGGCTGATCACCGCCGACACCGGCGACTACCTGGCCGGATACGTGATCGCGGCGGAGGAAGCGGAGATCGGCACCGAGGCGCTGCGGGAGCGGCTGGCCGCGCTGCTGCCGCCTTACATGGTGCCGACCGCCGTCGTGGAGCTCACCGAGTTTCCGTTGGGCAGCAGCGGCAAGCTGAACCGCGCGGCCCTGCCCGTTCCGACCCTGGCCGCCAAGCGCTTCCGCGCCCCGGTGGATGCCGCGCAGCGGGTGGTGGCCCGCGTCTTCGCCGAGGTGCTCGGCCTCGACCGGGTCGGTCTGGATGACGACTTCTTCACCCTCGGCGGCAGCTCGCTGCTGGCCACCCAGGTTGCCGCCCGCACCGGCGCGGAACTCGGCGTGCGGGTGCCGGTCGGGATGCTGTTCGAGGCCGGGTCGGTGGCCGGGTTCGCCGCCGCCGTGAGCCGGTTGTCCAGCACCGCACCGCGTCCCGCGCTGACCGCTCGGGTGCGGCCCGAGCGGATTCCGCTCTCGCCCGCGCAGCAGCGGCTGTGGTTCCTCAACCGGCTCGAGAACGAGCTGGACGCCCCCAGCCTCTACAACCTGCCGCTGGTGCTGCGGCTGTCCGGCCGCCTCGACGTGGTCGCCCTGGAGACGGCCGTCATGGATGTGCTGGCGCGCCACGAATCGCTGCGCACCCAGTACCCCGAGGACGAGACCGGCCCCTACCAGCAGGTCCTGGACGCCGCGGATATCGGGCTCACTCTGGCCCCGGTCCCGGTGCGGCAGGACGAGGTGACGGCCGCTGTCACGGCCATCGCGCAGGCCGGCTTCGACGTCACCCGCGAATTGCCTTCGCGCATCGCGCTGCTCGTGGTCGATCGCGGCCCCGACGCCCCCTCGAACGCCGACGAGCACATCCTGGTCGTGGTGGTGCACCATATCGCCGGTGACGCCTTGTCACTGCGTCCGTTGATCACCGACCTGATGTCGGCCTACCACGCCCGGCTGGCCGGCGTCGCCCCCGAGTGGGAGCCGCTGCCGGTCCAGTACGCCGATTACAGCCTGTGGCAGCGCGAGGTCCTCGGATCCACCCGCACGCCCGGCGATCTCGGACATCAGCAGCTGGAGTTCTGGCGCGACGCGCTGACCGCGGCCCCCGCCCAGCTGCCGCTGCCGGTCGACCGCCCCCGTCCCGCGCAGCCGCGCAACACCGGCGGCACAGTCGATTTCAGCATTCCCGCCGAGGTGGCCACCGGCCTGCGCGAGCTGGCCCGAGCGCAGGGCGTGACCCTGTTCATGGTGGTGCACGCGGCCTTCGCCGCCACCCTGGCCAGGCTGACCGGCTCCTCGGACATCGTGATCGGCACGCCCGTCGGCGGACGCGGCGACCGCGAATTGGACGGCCTCATCGGCATGTTCGTGAACACCCTGGCGTTGCGCACCACCGTAGCGGCGGCGGATTCGTTCACCGAGGTGCTGGCCGGGGTACGGGACGCCGATCTGGCGGCCTTCGCCAATGCCGAACTGCCCTTCGAGCAGATCGTGGATGAGCTCGTCACCGATCGCACCACCGGTGCGCATCCGCTGTTCCAGACCATGCTGAGCTTCGGCGGCGGCGAGGGCCGGTTGGCGGACCTGCGCCTGCCGGGACTCACCGTGAGCCCGGTGCCGCTCACCGACCCGACCGCCAAGTTCGATCTGCACCTGGTGGTCGACGACGACGGGCAGGGTGCGCTCGACGGCGTACTGCGCTACGCCGATGAGCTTTTCGACGCCGAGACCGCCGCCGCGATCGCGGTCCGCTGGGACCGCATGCTGCGCGCGGTGGCAGCTGATCCCGCGGTGCCCGTAGGCGATATCGACCTGCTCGACGCCGAGGAGCGAAGCGCGGTCGTCGAGACCTGGGTGGCGTCGGGCGAGCCCGCCGCCGACTCGGAGGCGACGCTGTCGAGCCTGTTCGACGCCGCCGTGGCGGAGAATGCTGAGCGGGTCGCGGTGCGCTTCGGTGACGAGGAGCTCACCTACGGCGAGCTGGATCGGCGCGCGAATGTGCTGGCGCGCAGGCTGATCAGTGCGGGCGCGGGTCCGGAGTCGTTGGTGGCGGTGCTTTTGCCTCGTTCGGCGGACCTGGTGGTGGCGTTGCTCGCGGTAGTCAAGACCGGTGCGGGCTACGTGCCGATCGATCCGACCTATCCGGCCGACCGCATCGCCTACGTGCTCTCGGACGCGAAGCCGACCGGCGTGCTGACCGATACCGCCGTGGAAGTCGAACTGCCGGAGGCACTTCCGGTCGTCCTGATCACGGACGCCGCCGCGCAGACCACCGTGTCCGATGCCCCGGTCACCGATGCCGACCGCCGGGCGGCGTTGCGTCCGGACCATGTCGCCTATGTCATCTATACCTCCGGTTCCACGGGCCGCCCG
>NZ_JBSGGG010000043.1:0-76244 GCF_053603795.1 Nocardia sp. NPDC004123 | reverse complement strand
CAAGATGCGTTAACTCGTTGTTAACGGACAGCGTATCCCCAACGAACAACGGCGACCAGAAGTGCAAGACAAGCGGTAAGCGGTAGATCCGATCCACCCGGACACCGGCGACGTCCGGGAGCAGATCGGTCTCGTCGCGCGGCTTTCTTTTTCTCGGCGACGAACGGCTACCGGCCGCGGCTGAACGGGTCGATGGGCGTGCGGACGCCGACCGCGGCCTCCAGCGCCTCGGCCGCGGCCAGCGCCCGGTCCTCGCGGAAAGCCGCGGCCATGAGCTGGACCCCGACCGGCATGCCGTCGGCGAATCCGCCGGTGGTCGCGACGGCGGGCAGCCCGAGGGCATTGGCGGGCATGACCGGCCGCAGCAGTTCCAGGGTGGCCGAGGAATGGTCCGGATCGATGACGTCCCAGCCGTGTTCGAAGGCGGGCCGGGCCCAGATCGGCGACAGGATCAGCGGGTAGTCGAGGAAGAACTCCGACCACAGGCGTTGCAGGCGCTGCCGCTGGATCAACACCCCGATATAGCCGTCCCGGTCCAGGGCCGGGATCTCGTCGAAGGCGGCCAGTACGAAATCCTTGCCCGACTGGCCCAGGATCTGCGCGAGCCCGGGCCACATGATCCGCACATCGGTCATGAGGAAGCGGCGCCACAGGTCGAGAACGGCCTCATACTCCGGCGGGGTGACCTCCTCGACCTCGTAGCCCGCGGCGGCCAGGTGCGCGCCCGCCTGCCGGACCGCGTCGGCGATTCCGGAATCGGTACTGCCGCCGGGCGGTTCGGCGATGAGGGCCACCCGCACGCGCTGCGCGGCATCGGGGTGGTGCAGCGGTGCGGGGACGCTGATCGGGTCGCGGGGATGCGCGCCGGACAGAATCCCGTAGCCGAGGCGGACGTCGGCAACGGTCCGGGCCATCGGCCCCGCTACCCCCATGAGCTGGATCGACGGCGGCAGATCCTGTGGCTCGAGATCGGTGGCCTGCGGGATGCGGCCGGTGGTGGGCTTCAGCGACGAGATGCCGCAGCAGTGCGCGGGATTGCGCAGCGAGCCGCCCAGATCATTGCCGACCCCCAGCGGAGACATGCCCGAGGCCAGTGCCGCCGCCTCGCCGCCGGAGGATCCACCCGCGGTGCGCCCGCGACGCCACGGATTCTCGGTGATGCCGCGCAGCGAGCTCTCGGTCGCGATCCGCAATCCCGAGTCGGGCATGTTCGTGCGCCCGAGGACGATTGCCCCGGCCGCGCGCAGCCGCTCGACCACGGGGGCGTCCTGGGTCGCGATCGCGCCTGCCAGCGCGGCCATGCCCTGGGTGGTGGCGGTGCCGGCGACGTCGATGTTCTCCTTGATGGTGACCGGAACCCCATGCAGCAGACCGAGTTCCGCGCCCTCGGCGACTGCCCGATCGGCCCGGCGGGCGCCGTCGCGGGCCTCCTCGGCGAGGACGACGGTCAGGGCGTTGAGTTCCGGGTTGACCTCCTCGATGCGCGCCAAGTGCGCCTCGACGACCTCGCTCGCGGATACCGCGCGCTCCCGGATCAGCGCTGCGAGCTCGCCCGCCCCCTTGCGCCACAGTTGCTCACCCATGCCGGAATCTCCTCTGCACTCTGGTCCGAGCACCGAATCGCTGCTCGTTGCGACTCATCCTGACCGTCGTGGCGCGGCCCGACCATCGGTCGATTCACCGATTTCTCGGGCTGTCCATGTTTGCCCTCGGATCGCTCGCGGGACTGCTAGCCTCGGGTCAGCTCAGCGGATTCACGGAAAGCGCACGCCCACGAAAGTTCACGACCACCTCGCCCCCGGAAGGACGGAAGCGGCTGCCGCACAGGCAGATTTGCCGCCGCCGAACCTCGATCCCGAGATCGGCGAACAGGCCGCGCAATTGCTGGACACCCTGCGCGGATTCACTGCCGCCCAGGCGGTGGCGGTCATCGTGTTCGATCCGCTGGACGCGGCCGGCCGTCATCACGTGCTGGCCAGCCAGGGCTACTCCGCCGCGCTCCTGCGGCACGCCACCACGGGTTTCGGCGCCGATACCGTGACCTATCAGCTGGTCACCACGGTGCCACACGCCGTGCGCTGGCGCGATTTCCGTGATGACTGGCACATCGACGTGACCGATACCGTCACCGGCAGGCTGCTGATTCCGGCGGGCTTCCGGGAGGGCGCGTCGGCCGCGTTGCAGGTGCGCGGCGGTCGCTACGTCGGGTCGGTGCATGTCAGCTGGACCCGGGCCGACGCCGCCACCGATCGGCGGCGCGAGGCCATGGACCGCCTGCTGCCGGTTTTCGCTCATGCCTGCGACCTGATGAAGGAACCGAATCTGCTGGCCCGCCGGCTCGATCCGGCGACCCATGCGCGGGTGCGCACAGCCGCCGGCGGCGTCGCTCTCGATCAGCGCGAGCCGGGCCCGCACCTGTGCGACGGAGCCGCGCTGTGGACCCTGCTCGCTCGCGCCCCGGAGGCCGGGCGATTCCTGTGGCTCGACGCCGAAAGAGCCTGCCACCGTGTCGAACTCATTCCGGGTCCGCGTGGCGAGGTGCTGGTCACCGAGCGTCGCATCGCCCGCCCGCACGGGCTGACCATCCGTGAATTGCACACCCTGCACCTGGTCACGCTGGGCGATACCAATGCGGGGATCGCGGCTCGGCTGGTAGTCAGTCCCAAGACCGTCGCGACCCATATCGAACATCTCCTCGCCAAGCTGCGCTGCGGTTCCCGTGCCGAGCTCGCCGCCCTCGCTGTCCGTGAGGGACTGCAGTTGCTCGCACCGCCCGGCCGTTGACCTACTGCCGGGCGCGTGCCCCGCCGTCGGTGCCACACACCTCGGCGCGCCACATTCGCCGCAGCGACACCGCGGTCAGCACTGTGGTCAGCAAGGTGAGGGCGAACCAGAACCATCGCCACGACGGGGGCAGCGGTACCAGGACACAGAGCGCGGCCGCGTAGATGAGGGTCGCCATCCGGAGCCGTCGCTCGTCCAGGATGAACTGGCGCAGTTGCTGTTCACCGGAGAGCACGGCCCGGTGATAGCGCAACCCCACACCGGCGGCGACGACCCGATGCCACAAGCGCAGGTTCGCGCCGAGCGCTGTCAGCAGGAATGCCAAGCCGAGCAGTTGCACCCACATCGCCGACTCCCCGGCCGACGGGTAGGACTGCGACAGTGTCGCCACCCCCAGCAGCAACCCGACCACGGACTCGACGAGGACGAGACGCCGAGCGGGGCGTAGTTGATGTAGTCCGCGCGGGTTCGAGCGCGCGGGGTCATTGTTCTCCATCGACAACCTCGTGGTTCAGATCGAAGCAAGCTCGGCGGTACCGGTGATGTGATGGAGTACCCGGCGAGCGGCAGCGGGTGCCAAGGTGATTCCGGAATGCATACACGCGACAAGCATCTGCGGTGCGGTGCGCAAGGCGCCCAGGTAGGGCCGCCCGGCCGTCGGCATCGGCCGGAAGCCGACGCGGAAGTCCAGCATTTGCAGGGGATTTCGCAGGCTGAAGTCGCGGCGGATCGCGTCGAGTGCGCGGTGTACGCGAATGACGGGGCGATGCGGGCCTTCTGATGTCACGTAGTCCTCCGCACCCAGATACGTGCCTTGATGCCAGGGCCTGATCTCGTAGTCCGGACCTGACAGGACTCGCCGTGACAGTCGTGCCGTGGTCCGAAAGGTGTATCGGATCGCCGGTGAAGACTCGACCTCGAGCGCAACGCCCACCTGTGCTGCCAGACGTGGGGCGCCAAGCCCGTTCGCCAACACCACATATCGCGCGTTGAAGACGCCGGCATCGGAGAAAACCTGCGCCCCACCATCGGCCCCGACCGCAATCTCGGAAACGGGGGCCTCCACTACCCGGGCCCCGTGGTCGCGGGCAGCGGCCAGCAGGGTTCGTCGCATTCGTCCTGGCGCAACGGCGCCTTCCTGCGGCGCGTACGCCGCAATCTCCGGTCGGCGACGCAAGGAGGGTTCCAGACGTGTGAAGCCTTCGGCATCGACGGCTTCGGCCGGCAAACCCAGCCCCTGTTGCCTCCGCAAATACGATTCGGTGTGTTCCGGTTCCTGAAACCAGGTCAGCGACCCGGCCCATGAGATCGATAGAGCACCTCCGAGATCCGCGTTCAGAGCGCGGAAGTCAGCGATCGCGTCGCGGTGCAGTTCCGAGTCGATCCTGGTGTGAGTGGTACAGATCCACCCGAACGCACTAGCGGTCACTCCCGCGCCGCGCACATCGAGGTCGATACAGGTTACGCGGATGCCGTTGTGCGCCAGGACATAAGCGATGGTGGCCCCCGTCGCACCCGATCCGATGACGATGACATCGGTCGCCGCTTGTTCGCTTTCCGGCATCACGCTCCAATTGATCATCAGAGTATCTATCGTTCTTTATACGATCGTATAGCAGTCGAACGAAAGATGGTGATGAGGTTTCCAACCCGCAGTACAGTCCTCCTGCTGCCGGCAGCGGCGATCACAACCGGAACGGTCCTGGCACGAGCGGTCGCGTCCGCGGAACACCGCCCACGCATCGCGCTGCCGGCAACCCACGATCTTGGAAGTTGGAGCATCCGATGAAGGTTCTTGCATTGGGCGGGCCGGGTGCTATGGGCACCGTGGCCGTGCAGACAGCGGTGAATATCCCTGGCGTGACGGAAATCGTTGTCGCAGACAGGGATCTGGGCGCAGCCGAACGATTGGCGCGTCTCTTGGCAGAGGCGCCCGTGGCCGTGCGGGCGATCCAGGTGGACGTTACCGACGAAGCGCAGTTGCGTGCAGCCCTCGTGCCGGCAGACATAGTGCTCAACACAGTCGGGCCCTACTACCGCTTCGGGCTGGCGGTATTGCAAGCGGCGATCGACACGCAGACGCACTACCTCGATATCTGCGACGACTGGGAACCCACGCTGCAGATGCTCGAACTCGACACGGCGGCTCGTGCCCGGGAGGTTTGCGCGATCATCGGCATGGGTGCCAGCCCTGGCATCAGCAATTTGCTGGCGGCAATCGCTGCCGCGGAACTCGACTCGGTACGCGATGCCTACACCGCGTGGCCGGTCGACGTCGACGACGCGGGCGACACGAACCGAGACGACGCGCAACTGCTCGGGCCCGATGGTCGCCCGTCTGCCGCGGCGGTGCACTGGATGGAGCAGAGCAGCGGCACGATCAAAGGTGTGACCGCGGGTCAGCTCAGCGAGCAACGCCCCCTTCGCCCGGTGTCGTTGAAACTTCCCGGCGGACGGCGTGGAACCGCCTATTCCATCGGCCACCCGGAGCCGATCACCCTGCAGCGCACCCTGAAACCCACCGGCGATGCGATCAACCTGATGGTGATGAGTACGTGGACAATGGCCTACCTCGATACCCTCCGGCGCGATATCGACAGGGGCAAACTCACCAATGAAGCCGCCGTGGCCGCCCTCGCCGATCCGAATCTGCTGCGCATCATCCGGTCGGCGCCGACCGCGCTTCGCGCCAAGGGACCCGACACTCTCCCGCCGTTCTTCGCAGCGGTGTCGGGCGTCAAGCGGGGGCGCCCGCACATGGTTTTGGCGCACCTGAACCTGTCCGGCTCACCGGAGGACCCGGCCCGCGCCTTGCTCGGTGACATGGCGCGGGTAACCGGAATCCCGCTGGCAATCGGCATGTCGCAGGTCATCGATGGCTCGGCCCGCCGACCGGGCGTGCACCCGCCCGAGGCCGTCATCGACCCCAAACGGTTCTTCGAGGTTCTCGATGTCGTGTTAGGGCGCAACGCAGCCGCCCCCGTCTATCTGGTCGAGCAAGAACCGATCGAATAGTCGGGAGGAGGGGCCGGACCAGTGTGTCGGACCGGCTCCTCCAGCTTCGGTGTAGCGAACTCTGTTCAGCGGGCCACATGCTTCTTGCCGTACCCGGCGCAGCGAACACAGGTAGCCCGGTGTGTACAGCGATGGTGGCGCGGAAAGTCCCACCACAGCTGCACACCAGCCCTGGTCATTGTCGAAGCGGGCCTTGACGATGCTGTGCGAAGCGTTCGGATTGCACTGCACCATGAGCTGTTGCGGCGGAGGGATCTCCCGGTAGATCCGTAGGCGGCCTGCGGTGACAAGCGGGATCGGCCATCAGTTCGGACAATCGAATACCGTCTTCCAATAGGTGCGTGGCGCGTTCGGCGTCGCCGCCGCGCCATACGGCCAAGCCCGCCGCCCACAACGCCCATGACCGATAGATCGTTTCCGTAGCAGTCAGACAAGCCGCGAACGGTGCGGCGCCGAACGAGGGATCCCCGCTCTCGGCGCCGCCGTGGTGTCGGCGTACAGCCATTTCCCCGATTCGCTACGTGAGCGCGTACGGATCATCCACTCCGGGAAGCCAGCTCAGGCCGGGCACACCCCAACCGGCACTCTTCACCGTCTTCTTGGCGGCTCTTGCGTTTCGACCGATCAGCCTGTCCAAATACAGGTAGCCGTCCAAGTGACCCACCTCGTGCTGAAGCATCCGCGCGAAGTACCCAGTTCCCTCAATTTGCGTCGGTGACCCGTCGGACTCGATACCCGTCACTCGCGCCCAGCCTGCACGGCCCGTGGGGAATCCTTCGCCGGGGACAGAAAGACAACCCTCCCAGTCGTTGTCCGGATCCGGCATGGTCTCGGGGACCTCCGACGTCTCGAGGACAGGATTGATCACCGCACCGCGGCGCCGGACTTGCTTGCCGTCGACGATGTCGGGGCAGTGGTACACGAAAAGACGCAGACTCACGCCGATCTGGGGACCGGCGAGCCCGACACCATCGGCGGCATCCATCGTTTCGTACATGTCGTCGATAAGTCCTCGAATCTCGGCGACGGACTGGGTTACCGGCTGCGTCGCCTGGTGCAGGACGGGATCGCCCACAATTCGGATGGGATGCACTGTCATTTTGCCCACTCTCTAAGCGAGCTCTGAGGCTCTATCGTGATATCCGTCACCCATGACGATGTGCTTGGGTAGGCGATTTGGTGATTCGATGCGGGCGGCGAGTAACCGGGGCCCTACGGCGAGGCGCGGGATGCCGCCGCAAAACCCTTCCGCGTGAACGACTCTCGAACCGACACCCGGCATACGGCATCGCACCAAACCTCCGATCGCTAAGCGTCACTTTCCCCATAACTGGACGAGTCAATTCGCCGAGACCCCCGGTGGCCTGGGCGATTCCGGGCCACCGGGTGGTCGTCAGAACCTGATGATGTCGAGGGTGCCGTCGTGGAAGTCGGCCCGCAGCCGCTTCTTGTCGAACTTGCCGACGCTGGTCTTGGGCACTTCCTGGATCACCGCCCAGTTCTCTGGCACCTGCCACTTGGCGACCTTGTCGGCCAGGAAGTCCCGCAGGTCACCGAGTGCGGCATCGCTGCCCTCACGCAACACCACCGCCACGAGCGGCCGTTCGTCCCACTTCTCGTCGGGGATACCGATCACCGCGGCCTCGACGACGGACGGGTGCCCCATGACCGCGTTCTCGAGGTCGACCGAGGAGATCCACTCGCCACCGGACTTGATGATGTCCTTCGTCCGGTCCGACAGTGTCAGGTAGCCGTCGGCGGTGATGGATCCGACGTCACCGGTGCGCAGCCAGCCATCCCGGAACTTGTCCGGCGCTTCCACCCCGTAATAGGAGGCGGTGATCCACGGCCCCCGCACCTCGAGTTCCCCGACACTGGCCCCGTCGTGCGGCACCCGGTTGCCGTCGTCGTTGATCAACCGCGCTTGCACCGACGCCGGGAACCGGCCCTGCGTGTACCGATACCACCACCGCTCCTCCTCGTCGGCGTCGGCCGGCGGTCGCGCTACCGACCCCAGCGGCGACGTCTCGGTCATGCCCCACGCGTGCAACACCGACACCTGATGGTCGTTCTCGAACGCGTGCATCAGCGACGGCGGCACCGCCGCCCCACCGATGAGGACCTCCCGTATCGACGAGATGTCTTGCGGATGCTCCTCGAGGTGCAGGTGCAGGCTCTGCCAGATCGTCGGCACCGCCGCCGCGAACGTCGCGTGCTCGGCCGCGATCAGCTCCGCCAGCGGCGCGGGCTGCAGGAACCGATCCGGCATGATCAGCGACGCGCCGATCATGAACGCCGCGTACGGCAAACCCCACGACATCGCATGGAACTGCGGCACGACCGCGAGCGCCCGGTCGCCCTGCGCCAGATTGGGGCCGTCGCTCATGCACACCTGCATGGAATGTAGGTAGATCGAACGATGCGAGTAGACAACACCTTTCGGAGCCCCGGTAGTGCCCGACGTGTAACACATCGCCGCGGCCGATCGCTCGTCGAGTTCGGGCCAGTCGTACTCGGCCGGCTCACCGGCGATCAGGCCCTCGTAGGAGTGCACCTGGATGCCCTCGGACGTTTCGAGCCCGGCCGTGGAATCGCCGGTGACGATCACGTGCTCGACCGTCTTCATCTGCGCCAGTTTCGGGCCCAGCAACGGAATCAGCGTCGCGTCGACGATGATCACCCGATCCTCCGCGTGGTTGGCCACGTGGATCAGCTGCTCAGGGAACAACCGGATGTTCAACGTGTGCAGTACCGCACCCATCGACGGCACCGCCAGGTACGCCTCGAGGTGCTCGGCGTTGTTCCACATGAACGTGGCCACCCGATCGTCACCGGTGACACCGAGACCCCGGAGTGCGTGCGCCAACTGCGCACACCGCCGACCGACCTCCGCATAGGTGCGACGACGCGGGCCCGACTCGGTCCAAGTGACCACCTCGGCGTCCGCGTGGACAGTACTTCCATGCCGCAGCAACTGCGCAATCGACAGTGGCACTTCATTCATTGTGCTCTGCATTGATACTCCTGATCGGGTTAGGGGTCGGGGCGGGCTGTGGCTTGGCGTCGATTCGTGCCCACGGCGCTGCCTCTTCGAGTTCGAAGGCCAGTTCGAGGAGGGTGCGTTCGTCGCCGATGTTCGCTGACAGGTGCGATGCCAGTGGCAGGCCCGATCGGGTGTGGTGGAGGGGAAGTGTGATCGCTGGTGTGCCGGAGATGTTGTTGAGGGGCGCGAAGCAGTCGAAAGCGCTCAGTCGCTCGAGCCATGAATCGAACGGCTGATCCGGGGACAGGTGGCCGAGAACCGGCGTCGAGTGCGCGGCAACCGGCGAGAGCAGTACGTCGAAGTGGTCGAATGTCGATCGGAATCGCTTCTGCACCTGCCGAAGTCGATGAAGAACGATCGGTGTGCGGGCGATGGCACGCCGGTACTGATCGCAGATGCCGTTGGTAATCGCCTCGAGCTCGGCCTTGTCGAGGCTGGATCCGACAATGTGCGTGGCGGCGCTCCGGATGCCGGTCATGAGAAGCCCTAGATAGAGCAGGTAGTCTTTCATGAAGTCTGCTCGAACGGGGGACGTTGTCTCGGTGACGTGGTGCCCGAGAGATTCCAGGAGATCGGCGGTGGCTCGGACGGATTTCTGCGTTTCCGAGTCGACCGGACTCGACGTCGGAGAGGCAGCCAGTACTCCGACTCTCAAACGTGTGCTATTGGAACCCGCCACATCGCCCACGGGACGCAGTCGAGGGTTCCGATAGCAGCGCTCAGCCTCGAACATCAGGCGTGCCGTGTCGCGAACCGACCGTGTGAGGACACCCTGAACGGCGATTTTGAGCGGCATGGCCTTCTCCGAGATGTCCTCCACCAGCCGTCCGCGAGAGGGTTTGAGTCCCACGAGACCACAGGCGGCAGCGGGGATTCGGATGGACCCGCCTGCATCGGTGGCGTGGGCGATGGGAACCACACCGGAGGCGACCAGCGCTGCGGCGCCGCCGGACGATCCACCCGCGGAATAGTCGGTGTTCCAGGGGTTTCGAACCGGGGCTTCTCGCGAGTACTCGCATGTGACGTTGAATGCGAACTCGGGTAGCCGGGTCTTTCCGATGGGGATCATTCCGGCGCTCAACATTTGGTCGACGAATTGTCCGTTCGCCGAGTCCGGGACGGCCCGAAATGAGGTGCTGCCGAACTGTGTCGGGAGGCCTGCCAGGGCGGTGTTGTCCTTGATCGCAGTCGGTACGCCGCTGAAGGCGCCGGCTCGAACATGGTCACTGGCGGAAAGTGCTCGATCGAAGTCTTCGACGGCGAGGCCACGCAGAGTCGGGTCTGCGTCGTGTGCCCGTGCGATGGAGGCCTCGACAACCTCGCGCGCCGAGACCTCGCCTGAGTCGATGCGGGCTGCGATGCCGCACGCGTCGAGATCGCCGAGTGCATCGTCCCTGAAGGTGTGGACTCGATTGTTCTCCATGTTCCTCAAGCCTCTCGGTGGTCGTCAGGGACAATTGCCATGGGGGAGTACTCCATTGGTTGGAGGACCTGAGCTGCGTGAGTCAGAGGCAAAGGGAGGCGCTCGGACGACTGCACGAGGCGGCCAATCCTTGACGTCGGTCAACCGGATGGGGTTTTGCGTTGGTGACTCGAGGGCTCGGTCCGATAAGGGGGATGTGAGCGCGCCGTTGTAGGGCGCGGCAAGGTGATGTGCTGGATTTCTCCGCGGTTACCCGAATGGTGGCCGGGGTGCGGGGTGTTCGAGGGCGGTGTTACCGCCGTCCTGTGGTCAGCGGCGATCCGTGGTCAGGAAATATGCATTGCGCCCGGTGCTCGCGCGGACCGGTATCGATTGGGAGTGCGGCGCGCCGTCCAGTGCTCCGCGCCAGCGACATTCGGCCTGTTCGCCTGTTCGCAGGGCTGGTTCCCGGCGTCCACAAGCGCGCACTACCACCGTCGTCGACGGGGACTGCGCGGCGGTCGCTTCGGGCTTGTGCATGCGCAGAGCGTGCACCGGGACTTGGCGTAGGGCAAGGATTTTTGCTGTTTCTGGGACAAGGTCGAGGCCGTAGGACGTCCGTCGCCCAGGATCGGACTGATCGGCGAATCAGCTTTTGACTCATCTGATTCGAGCCCTGGGGACCGGCTACGCGGCAACCCCAGGGCTCGGCTCTGTTTGGTTCGCTGCTGCCGGCACAGTGCGCGTGTGTGCCGACGAACCTACCTGTCTGCTGTCTTCATCCGCTCTCGAACGCGCGCCGAGTTCTTCGGCGGGGCACTCGTCGGCGGGGTCGTTTGGCCGGATTCCATCGTCGCGCACGGCGACCGCGAGCTACATAGGCGGAAGGTCGTATGGCATGACTTCGATCCCGTACTGTCCGGCGATGACCGGACACTCGGTGCCGCCCTGCGGGGCCTCCTGCGCCGGATCTGTGAGGATGGTGCCGTCCGCCAGGAACATGCCCTCGAGACCGGAGGGTGCCACGAGGATGAGCATCTTTGCGTTGCAGTCGGTTTCGTTGCGGAAGCCACGAATCACGCCGATCGAGGCGTTGATGAACGTTCCCGGCCCTGCGGGAATTCGTCCGGTCTCGGTATAGAAGGCGACCTCGCCGTCCAGGACGTAGAACGCCTCCTCCTCACGGCTGTGCACGTGGAACGGCGAGCCCTCCCCGGGACGCAGAGTGGCTTCGAAAAGTGAGTATTTGCCGTTGGTTTCGGCACCGGTAGCAAGAAAGCGATACACCATTCCGCCCGAAGCGACGCGTAGACCCTCGCCCGGGGCGCATACCGTGGGAAGCTGCACGTCCGTGGTTGTCGTCTCGTGGTTGTTCATCAGAGATGCTCCTTTGTGAAGGGGTGGGGTGGGTGTCGCGCTCGGCACTCCGGATCGAGCGCGTGGTTGGACTACCGTGCGAGGGGTTTCAGCAGGTCGTCGAGCAATGCGCTCTTCGGTTTCGCGCCGGTCACTCGGGTGACTTCCTGGCCGTCGACGATGAGGACCGTCGTCGGAACTCCCATGATCTGGTAAGCGTCGACAGCGGCCAGGTTCTCGTCGATGTTGACCTTCACCACGGTGAAGTCCTCGGAGTGTTCGTCGGCGATCTCCTCGAGAACGGGGGCGAGCACTCGGCACGGGCCGCACCAGGGCGCCCAGAAGTTGACGACCACGGGTGTGGCGCTGTCGAGCACCCGGTTCTGGAAGGTGGTGTCGGTGACTGCGATGGTTGGCATGGTTCCTTCGTTCTTGCTGGGTGTAGTGCTCAGGACAGCGGTGAGCGTGGGTCGGATCGCTTCGCGTCGAGGACGATCGCGCTGACCGCTCGTTCCATCGCGGGGGAGAAGACGTCGTCTGCCGGCGCCTGGTCTCGGTGTGCGAGCGCCGTTTCGACGTCCCATTCGAGGAGGTACCCGTTGACAGCGATCGCGGCGGCAGACCCCGCGCCGGCGGCGGTGATGACCTGTGCTCGCGGGTCGGCCACGTTTCCAGCGGCCCAGATACCCGGCGCACTGGTTCGGCCGGTGCTGTCGATGGTGACAAATCCGTTGGGTCCGATATCGCATCCGAACCCGCGCAACAGGGAGTCGTTGGCTACGAATCGGGGGCCGACGAAGAGCGCCGCGCGGGGGACAAGTTGCCCGTCGCCGAGCTCGACCGCGCGCAGTCGATCGTCGTCCACGACAATGCCACGCACGGGATCCTCGACGATGTCGACGCCGCGGGCGCGGATGCGAGCGCGTTCTCCGTCGGTCAAGTCGATGCCGTTGGCGAAGAAGACCACATCGGGCGACCACTGCGGCAGCAGCAGTGCCTGGTGGATGGACAGCTCTCGGACGTTCCCGCCCAGGACTCCGAGCGGTTCGTCGCGGAACTCGTAGCCGTGGCAGAAGGGGCAGTGCAGGACGTCGACTCCCCATCGATCCCACAGTCCCGGGACGCCCGGTAGTTCGTCCCGGAGGCCGGTGCTGATCAGGACGGCACGGGCTTCGAGCTGCCGGCCAGTGGTCAGCTGCAGCGTGAATCCCGGATCGGTTCCGTGGCTCGTGATTTCGGTGACGTGGCCGTCGATGAGGCTGACACCATAGTCGAGCGCTTCCTTGCGCCCGATGGCGACCAGATCAGCGGGCGGCATTCCGTCGCGCGACAAGAACCCGTGCATGTGTGCGGCCGGCCTGTTGCGAGGATCGCGGCTATCGATCACCGCGACGCTGCGGCGTGCGCGTCCGAGTACCTGCGCGGCGGTCAATCCGGCGGCGCCACCTCCGATGATGGCGACATCCAGAAGATTGTCGGTGGTGTTGTCTCGTTTCATGACCCGAAAGTGCCAGCGCTTCTGCGAAAACGGCAAAAATATTTGCTGTTTCCGGGAAACGGATCGATGATGCGCATGTGTCGGATACACCGCAGATCGCGGCGGCCCTGGATCGAGTCGGGCCGCGCATCAAAGACCTTCGCACTCGACGAGGGGTGACGCTTGCCGAATTGTCGGCGGATACCGGGATCTCCACGAGCACGCTGTCCAGACTGGAGATGGGCCAACGCCGCCCGAGCCTGGAACTGCTGCTCCCCATCGCATTGGCCTTCCGGGTCCCACTCGACGAAATCATCGCTGCGCCTCAGATCGCGGACCCCCGGATCGTTCGAGCACCGCGGACGGTGAGCGGCCGGACGATCTTGCCGCTCACCCGTCAACGCGGGGGGTTGCAGGCGTTCAAGGTCACAGTCCCGCCGAGTCAGGCCGAACCCCACGTGGTGGTCCACGACGGCTACGAATGGTTGTACGTGCTGTCAGGACACCTGAGGCTCGTACTCGGCGATCATGATGTCGTGCTCGGTCAGGGTGAGGCCGCAGAATTCGACACCCGGGTGCCGCATTGGTTCGGTAGCACCGGCCGGGGGCCGGTCGAGATCCTCAGCCTCTTCGGTCCCCAGGGACAACGCATGCACATGCGCGCGAAGCCGACCAGGTGAGAAGGCGGCCGGCTTGAACACCCGCCGTTGTTGCAGAGCCCTCGAGCGGCATCAACGCGCGAGGCGAGACGTCATCACTGCGAACCGAGCCTCGCCACTCCTCGCCCCACTGCTCGACAAGTACGGCATCCCGGAGTGATAGCGGGCAATGCGATGTGAGCGCCCCGGCTCTCGCTTCCACGAGGCCACCACCGCTATTCCGATCTCAACGGACGTCGTCGGTCGCGATATCCAAGCGCATCTCGACCGAATCCAGTCCGGGCGCGAAGCCGCCACCTACGGACGCAATGGCCACGAAACCGAAGCGCTCGAAGAACAGCTGCGAGTGCTGGCTCGTTACGAGGACGACCCGGGACGCCCTGCCCTGCTCACGAATCAGGCGGAGGCGCTCCAGGATGAGTAGGGTTCCAATGCCCCCGCGGTGATCCGCACGCCGCACCATGCCCCAGCACAGCGCGGCTGCGCCGTCTGGGCGGAAGCGCCATCCGCCGCACGCGACGGTGGCGCCCTGATCCTCGACGACGACGTACGGATCGCGCAGATTGTCGAGAAACTTCTCGAACTCCGAAACTTCGCACCGCGCAAAGAATTCAGGCGTGTTGCTCACCATGATCTGCAGGCAGGCTTGCTTGTCCGTAGGCAGGTACTTCCTGATTTCGATCGTTCGCTCCCGTTTTCGGCTCGAAATGGGATGGGTGTCGCCCGATCAGGCGTTTCTATGGCTCATGATCCGGCTACCAGCTGAACCATGAAGACCGTCGATGCTACTGCCAGTAGCAGATACAGTCCCGGGAACGCGATGTTGTAGAGCACCCGGGCGCGGAGGTGAGCAACGACAGCGCCAATGAAGAACACGATCAGACCGGTGCCGGCCGCGACGCCCAGCCAGGGAGCAGCTACCAGGCCAACAACAAGTCCTGCGGCGCCGGCGAGCTTCAACGTCGCGAGATAAGGCAAAGCACGGAGTGGAACATGAACCTCGGCAGAGTTCTTCAAGACGAACCCTGCTTTGACGTAGTCAGCAATCGCGATGAAAGCGTTGGCGACAATGCAAACGATCGTCGCGCTGATCAGTGCCACCGTCACGCTTCGTACCTGCCAAGAACGGTGCATGCGCGCGGCGTTGGGTACCTCAGTTCCTTCGGCGCTGCCGTATGGATAGCGGTGAACAGTGGCGTGATCTGTTCGACCACTGCGGCCGCCTGATCGGGGCGGGTTCGGAGCCGAACGGTCAGTAAGCTCATGGGAAGTGTCTCCTGTCAGCGGAGTTGTCGGGCGTGAGATTGGTGGTCTCGTATGTCCTGACGTTTCCCAGTGCAGAAAGGTGACACCTGGTGGTCGATCGCGGTGTTCGAGGAGTGTCGGCCGCAGTTGACGGCGATCGACCGTCGCCGATAACGAGCTCCGAAACCCTGCCGCTGACGTGACGACCGTTCTCACCCGTGAGTGCTTCGACCAGTTGCGAGCTCGGCAACGGCGACGTGAGGAGCCGCTCTTCGCCGACGAACTTCCCACCGATGCTGTCTCGGCGGACGAGCACTACCTCCAACGCGAGAACATTTCGCGGGCTTTGATGGTCGTCTTGGTCCGACTTACCCCGAACAATGCGAAGAAGCATGCCAGCCGCGGACGACAGCCCTCGACCGCGCCGCGCGCACGTCGTATCCGGCGGCGTTCGCTGAGGTCGGCAATCCGCGCAAAGGCGGCATCTCGATCCCGCGCGCGCTTCGCAAACGCTGTGCCTGTGGACGGGTTTCGGCGTGCACAGGCTCAGCGGTCATTGGGGCGGGGTCTGCAGCGACTGCGGCACTGCGCATCTGCGGTCCTTGTCATGGATCTCGCATGGGGTTGTCAGCGTCCGTGCAGGTATGGCGGGCACTGGTCACTGTTTTAGGCGTGTTCGTTTCGGTTGGGGGAGCGGCCAGTAGCCGGTGTTCCTGCGGCCTTGGTCTGCGTTGGGCAGGGTGGCTTCTTCCAGCTGTAGTGCTGGTGCGCAACGGATCAGCTGTGAGGAGGCAGCGTTCGCCCCTGCTTCCCAGGTGGTGATGAGGGAGGCGGGCAGAAGCGCGGCGTCGGCAACATCAGCGATGGTGAGTCCGAGTTGTGCGCGGCAGTGGGTGAGGAACCGTGCCAGCGTGGTGGGCGGAACCGCGACACCGCCGACGGCTACGCCATATTCGCTGTACTACTCGGCGATTTCTGAGGGAACTCCCCATTGTCGACTGCGAAGGAGAGTATCGCTTCCGCCAGTGTGCGCAGGGACTCAGCTGCCAAGGCGGTGTCCCGGTCGGTGAGCCACGCAAGCATCGTGCCATCGACCGCGGTGGCGACCATTCGAGCCAGTGCCTCGACCGGCACACGCCAGTGCACCTGGAATCGTTCGGCAGCAGCCTCGAGAAGCCTTGCGGCGAGGTCACTGTAGTGGCGGTATTGCCAGGTTCCGAGCGATCCGGGCTTCTCTCCGATCCGCAGGTCCAGCAACGTGAGCTCATAGAGCACTGCCTGACGTCCCGGCTCGATCACTCCACCAGCGAGCAAGAGCTCCATCGAAGTTGCCAGGGCTTCACGCAAGGAACTGGCGGAAACCTTCATATCTGACAACATGCGGGTCTGCTCGCTCACCACCACCTCGGTCAGCTCGTGTAGCAGCTCTTCCTTGGACCTGAATGCATAGTGGAATGCGCTCTGCGACATCCCCGCCTCAGCGCAGATCGCGCGTGTAGTCGCCGCAGCTACACCATCGCGGGCCATGACGTCGAAGGCTGCATCTACAAGCATCCGACGGCGCTCTTCAGCCTTCAGTCGGCTCACTGCACACTCCCTCCACTCGGCCACACGAACCTTTGCGCGTCGCGATCCATCTGACGTGAGCCTACTAGGTCACTTGACCCAGTCGAGCCTGCAGTGGCGCGCCCGCCCACACATGCCGCGATCCGGGCGACATCACGCCCAAAAAAAAATCGGCAATTGACCCAACTCGTAACCCGAAGCGGTAGCGCATACCGATCGGCGCGGCTACCCTCACTCTGACTTGGTCACTTGACCTGTGCAAGCGACCTGTTCAGATGACCCAGATTCTCTCTGCGAGTAGGAACGCTCATGACACAATCCCCATATGCGCTGATAACCGGGGCGGCCGGTGGGATCGGGCTGGAAGTGGCTCAACGGTTGGCCGGGCGTGGCTATCAGGTCCTTGCCGCTGAACGCGACGATGCTTTGGCGGCCCAAGCGGCACGGCAGATCGGTTCCAACGCTGCGCCCATCGTGTGCGATCTCGCTGATGATGTTGCTGTTGCGGCACTGTGTGAGCGGATCGAGAACGAATGGGGAGCTGATCTCGAGATTTGCTTCCTCAACGCGGGCATCGTCATTCCGGGCGACGTGCTCGATACGACACCCGAACAGATCGACCTGCAACTGCAGATCATGCTCGGGTCCACGATCAAGCTCACGCGTTCTGCCGCAACAGCATTGACCGCCCGCGGCAGGGGGCACATCGTGGCAACGGTATCGCAGGGAGCGGTACTCGCACTGCCGGGTTCCGCGACCTACTCCGCCGCCAAGGCAGGTCTGCGCGCCTTCCTCGCGGCGCTTCACCTAGAACTCCGCGCCACCGGTGTGACTGTCGGAGGCGTCTACCCGAGCGCGGTCGATACGCCGATGCTCCGACACGAAGCTACCCACGGCGGCAGCCTGCTCAATTTCGTGGGCACGGTGTCCTCGGTATCGGACGTCGCCGACGCGGTCGACAAGGTCATCCGGACCGGGCGTGTCGAAATCTACCTCCCAGTCTCAGATGGGCTGGCGGCGCAATTCCTGCAGTTCGCACCCCGCCTCGTCCCCCTGCTACTGCCAATTGCCAACCGAATCGGCGAGAGAGGGCGACAGCGCTACCTCGCCGACATCGGACTCTAACCATCGGCGATCGTCGGCAGATTCTCGCCGGTGACGGACGGACCTCCTTCTCCTGAGTCCTGGCCGACGAACTCGACCGCTTCCCTTCCCTGCGTGGTCGAGTTGCCAACTGACCCAACCCATCCAATCCGTATCCATATGAACAATCCGGAGCTTCTATGACAATCGAACCGACCACTCACTCCGAGATGCCTTCCCAGAGCGGCGTCTCGGCACAGTCACACCGATCCACCGAAATCACAGATCGCAGTGATGCGGTGGCGATCGTCGGTGCCGGACCAGCCGGACTCAGTGTCGCGCGCATGCTTCGGCACTATGGCGTCGAGTATGACCAGTTCGAGCGGCACTCCGATGTCGGCGGAATCTGGGACATCGATAACCCTGGGACGCCGATGTACGAGTCGGCGCATTTCATTTCTTCGAGGGACTTGTCAGGATTCTTCGATTTTCCGATGCCGAAGACCTTCGGCGACTATCCCAGCCGCAGCCAGATCCTTACATACACGCGCGACTTCGCCGAGACCTTCGGGTTGCGGTCGAATATCACCTTCAACGCCGCCGTCGAATCGGTGACTCCAGACGACCAGTGGATCGTCACCCTGACGGGCGGTGAGCGCCGGCGGTACCGCGGGGTCATTTGCGCGTCGGGCACGAACTGGCATCCGCGGATCCCGGTACACCCCGGGACCTTCGACGGTGAAATTCGCCATGCCGTCACCCATCGCCGCGCGAGCGACTTCGCGGGCAAGCGTGTCCTGATCGTCGGCTTGGGCAATTCAGGCGCAGATATCGCCTGCGATGCAGCCCAGGCCGCCGACGAAGCCTTCATCAGCGTGCGCAGGGGCTACCACATCATCCCCAAGCACGTCCTCGGCGTCCCCTCTGATCAGTTCGACGACACCAGCGTTTCAGTGCCGCGCTGGATCGAGCGCCCGCTGGTGACAGCACTGCTGCGACTGATCGTCGGAGACGTCACCAGATGGGGGCTTCCCAAGCCCGATCACAAGTTGTTCGAAACACACCCGCTGCTCAACAGTCAACTGCTGCATCACCTCCAGCACGCCGATATCACCGTCAAACCAGATATCGCCCGATTCGACGGCCCTGACGTGGTTTTCACAGACGGATCCAGGACGCAGATCGACCTGGTGGTGTACGCGACCGGCTACGAGATGCGGCTCCCCTACCTCGACGCCGACCTGTTCAGCTGGAACGGAGATCGACCCGCGCAATACCTGACCGCTTTCAACCGCCGGCACCACAATCTCTTCACGGTCGGCTTCCTCGAGACCAACTCGAGCGCATACACGCTGTTCGACAACATCTCCAATGTGGTTGCCCAGTATCTGCGCGATCAGATGAACAACCCAGTGCGAGCTGAGCGATTCGACCGCCTGATTCGCGACGACCAGCCCAATCTCACCGGGGGTTTGCGCCTCGTCGATTCCGCTCGCCATGCCGGCTATATCGATTCCAAGACCTACAAGAAGGTGCTGACCGGCATCCGTCGGCAAATGGGCTGGCAGGCTCTGACACCGGGCTTCGCCGACCATCTGTCGCAGGCGACTCTGCCGGCAACTGTTCGCTGAGCGGCTGAATCACCGGGTGAGTACGCAGCTGGACTGGCCGATCATCCCGCCCTCGATATTGAGCGGCATCGTGAGGATCGGCCAACGCGAAGGCACTGACGTCGCGCCATGGTTCGCCGGCACGGAGGTGGATTACAGGCGTCTGGTGGCTGCGGACTCCCCGTCGGTCTCGTACCGCCAGGCGATTACCATTCTCCGTCGCGCAGTGCGAGATCTGCCCAACCGACCTCTCGGAATGGAGGTCGGTACGCGGGACCCGCTGCTGACGATGGGGATGGTGGGTGTGGCGATGCGGTCATGCGCAACGGTCGGGGAAGCACTATCGGTCGGGCTCGATTTTCACCTCACTGCGGGCAGCCTGCTGGATATCACGCTGGAGCAATATGGGGACGAAACGGCACTGCGTTTCCACGAGCGCAGCCCTGAGCCCGAACTCCTCACCTTTCTCTGTGAGGAGGCCCTGTGCAGCGCAACGGTTTTCGCGCGGTCCCTCATAGGCGAGCGGTGGTCGCCGACCAGAGTGGAGCTCGGATATCCGGCCCCGTCCTACGCCCGTGAGTACGGACTGCTGCTCCGATGTCCAATCCAGTTTTCCACCGAGGCCAACCGGGTCTGCTTCCCGTCGTCGATGTTGGCGCAGCCGCTGTCTACCCACTGCGAATCGATAAAGACGCTGGCGATCGATGTCTGTCATCGGATGCTGGGTCTTGGCAGGGCGGCGGACATCACGATGGCGGTCGAGACAGTCCTCGAACGCGACCTGCCTCGGCCGTTGTCCATGGCAGACGTCGCGGCGCGCCTTCATGTCTCCGAGCGCACTTTGCGCAGGCAGTTGGCCTTGGCGGGCGAAAATTTCAGCGCGATCCGCGACAGGGTTCGCCAACGTCGCGCAATGTACATCCTCCGCGAGTCGGCGCTATCGATCGCGGCCGTGGCCCGAGAAGTCGGCTACAAGGACATTCGAGATTTCCGGCGAGCATACATCCGCTGGACAGGGCACGTACCGAGCGCCGAGCGTCGAATATCCGGACAGCCGAACACGATTCCCGCGCCCGGCTCCAGGCATGAGGGGCCCGGCCGACCGGACACCCGGTAGGTCTGGAACATGACAATGGCACGGAATTCCAACGGGGAGAGCACATTCCCCCGCATCGTCCGTCTTCTCGATGCCTTCGAATGCGAGGATGTGGACACAACCATTTTGAGCTGGCCCAACGCACCGACATGACAGGCCCCGCCGTTTACCGGCTGGTGTCGGAGTTGGTGGAGCACGGATGGCTGCAGCGGACATCGGCGTGACGAGTGCGATTCGGAACACGACTGTGGGAGCTGACCTCGTCGACCGCCCGGTTCGCAGCAATACGGCGTGCCGCATTACCGGCACTTTCTCAGCTGCACCGCGTCATCGGCCAGGACACGATGCTGGCGGTGCTGGACGGCCAGCGGGCTATCGCTGTCGAACACCTCGCTCCACCTGGGACCGATCGCTGGCCGCGAGTTTTCGGCGACCGCTGATGTGACTCAGGCTGTTCGCGATCGTCCGGAGATCGGCTAGTTGCATGCGGATGCAGACGCCAGGCGATTGAACCGGCATCCGTTGCCGGTGGCTTTGTCTGTGTGTGGTGTCAATGCATGGCTCAGGACGGGGGATCGGCAGCCATACAGGGGGCTGTGGCGGCCAGCTTGTCGCCAGCAGATGTGATGGCGCCCACCTGGCCGTAATTTCCTCCACAGCTATTTGCGCGCTCTCGCTATGAGTGTCGCGGCTGCGCCGCCCGTATTCGGGGGCGTCGTCGAGAGAGGATCTCCATGCCACGTGTTCCGTTGTCACTGCCAACGAATCGGGAGCGTAGGTTGGCGCGACAGTTGCGCTTGATCAAAGGTTCCAGAGTCGCCGCCGCAGCGATGGTGCTGGTGCTGGTCGTCCCGACTCTGCTGTCGGCGCTATACATGTGGATTCTGTGGGATCCGACGAACTACCTCAGTGAGATTCCGGTCGCGGTTGCCAGTGACGATGCCGGCGGTACCTCCGACGGGCAGCGGGAGAACCTGGGCGCTGCGATTCTCGACAATCTCACGGCGGGTCGGCGGCTGGATTTCCACCGAGTTGACGGCGCGGAGGCAATCGAAGGATTGCGGCAGAACCGCTACACCTTTTCGGTGGTCATACCCTCGGACTTCACCAGTCTCGGAGCCGGATTGGCCGACGCCTCCACCGGTGCCGGGCAGTTGAACGGCGGTACCCAGCAATTGGCCGACCCGCATTCCAGCCGTTCACCGATCTCGCCCCGATGGCGTTCGCCCGCCGCGCAATTATCCGATGCCACATCGCTTTGTACGACCGAATGTTCGGGGTGCCCATAGGAATGCTGCGACCGGCGTAGGGGCTGGGGGATCGACGTCGTCCGCAGTCTGAAACCCGTCGAGTAGTTCACCTCGCCGTCGAGGCGGCTCTCGACACGAGTTCGAGCTCAGTCCAGCGGCGTGACAGGCAGGACCGCACGCGGAGGGCGAGAACGGACTGACATCTCGATGAAGACAGGAGGTAGCGGGCCCACCTATCGCAGAACAGGGCCCATCCTGCCCAGCAGCACCACGAAGTCGCTCGAACAACTCACGAAAGAACCGCCATGATGAAATACGACACTCGAGTCCGCATCGCAGCCACTGTAGCCGTCGCCGCGGTAATGGCGCTCGGGGCCGAGGCCGCCGCTGCGAGCGCCGCGCCGGTAGTCGCGCAGAGCACCGCCATGATCGCCAGCGATGAACCCCAAGCTATCGGGACCGACGTTGAAGCGGTTCCCATCGCCGGACTCGATACATCCGCAGAATTGACGGCGGTCACGCAGCCACAGACAGCGATCAGCAATAACGACGCGGTGCCCGTTCAAGCTGCCACGCCTGTCGATGCCCAAGCCGACATCAACAACGCCCTGAACCAGGCGGGCAGTGAATTCATGCTGGCGGCAACGATCGGAAGCATGGCAGGAGGCGTTGTCGGCCTTGTCGGTGGCTGCGTGGTCGGCGCAGTCGTCGGTGCGATCGGTGGGTGCATTCCCGGGTTGGGAATCGGAGCTGCGATCGGCCCGATCATCGGCGGAGTCGTCGTCGGCGTGCCTGCGGGTATCGCTGCGCTGATCCAGGCATACAACACTCTGAACGCAGCCGGCGAGATCAGCGCGCCCAGTGCGGCGATGCCCTGATCAATCGGCGAAGGTGTGGGGTTCGCTCCACACCTTCGCACCTGTGTCCGACCGTCCCAGGACGCGGTCAGCCGATCCGAACGACCTCGGCGGAGGAGGTAATACGATCAGCATCGGAGCAGGCCAAGCTGAACCAGTACTGGCTGGCCGACCCGAGCCGGGGCCAGCTTCTACTGTCGCGCTGAACCCCAACCCCACACCGATGCCCAGTCTTTCGCTGACACCATGTTCCGGGGAGTCAGGCGCGGTCCCGAGCGCGGATACCGACACCGCAACTGACATGATCACCAATTATTGGCGAAAACTGTTGCGAAACAATACAACCCAGGGGAGTACCCCACCCGCCCTTTGCGCCTCGACGTCATGACCGAAGGCCAGCCCGCGCTGCACATGCCGGTCCCCACCTCCTGTGCCGACCGGCAATTGACAGGCACTCGGAACAGGGCCGCCTGCTCTCCACACGCCTTGCCAACGTAGGGCGAGCCGGCGTGACAGAGTAGGGTCGGCATCGTCTGCCGAACTGGACAGCCGCTGCCGGTGGGTGGCAACACGGTTGCCACCCACACTCCCGGATATCACCCGTGCTGTCACGGTGACGTCATGAGTCCGAGTGGGGAACGGCGGACGCCATCGGCGGGTGCCGTGTAGCCCATGCCCCGCGCCTTCGCATGTCGGCCCGGATCAGCGCGGCACTGCTACGGACACCGGAGCAGGGAGTCGCCTAGGAAATGAAGCGGGGCCAGAGAAATTCCTTCAGTTCGGGCATAGGACCAATACGAGAACCTGCAGCTCGAGCGCTTCCAATATGAAGCAGGACTTGAGAACCTACAGTCGTCATCATAGTCGGGTATCTGAGTAGTGGTGTTCCCGACGAAGAATCGTGTCCACTCGCAACAGGTTTGGTCCCGACGTCAGCCAAATCACTGCAGCGCCAGAACCTCCTCGCTACAGCCAGTACTTTTTCGCCAGGGCTGCCAGTACAAACCCGATGAACATGCAGACGATGGACGTCCAGATCGCCACTTTGCCGAGCGGATGTCCCTTTCTGGCGGCCGTGAGCCCGAGAAAGATCCCGGCCCAACCGAATAGGCACGGCACCCCGAGTGACAGCACAGCGAAGATCAGGGCCGTGATCGCCAGCCCCTTGCCCTCCGGTGGCGAGCTCACTGGAATGTGGGCATAGGGCCGGTAGCGCGGCACCGGTGGCGTGGGCCGCACCGCCTGTTCGGGATAGTCGAATTGCGGGATGTATTCGCCACTGCCCTGGAGGTATTCAGGTGGCGGCGGGGGAATCGCGCCGGGCGCCTGCGGCTTCCAGTAGTCGTCGTCGGTAGGTGGCTGCGGTGGTGTGCCCATGACGTGATCCGTTCCGCTGTAGGTGGTTTCGAACATTACGTCGGGAACAGTTTCAGCGTCGGCGGGCCGGAGCCCTTACTTTCCGGGGCCGCTGAGCGGCCCACCAGTCGATGAGAGCGGGCACCTCGTTGCCCATCCACGCGATGACGTTGTGCATCTCGCGAACGCGGGCGGCGTCGGGCCGGCCTGGATTGTCGAACAGCGCCAGTCCACGTTTGGTCATCGCGGTGAGGTTTGTCGTAGGTGGTGCGCTGCCGGCGGGTGAGTTCGGGCAGGATGCTGGGCTGGATCAAGGACAGGTCGCGGCGCCGGGCCTGCTGGCCTATCGACCCACTGCACGGTGGTGAAGGTTTTGAGCCGGTTGGAGATGGATCCCTTGGAGTCCCGTGGCGCTGCGGGGACCTGAGTGACGTTCTGCTGCGGCTAGGAGCGCGCGGACGGCACGTCGTTCGGCCAACGAACTTGCTTGCTGATCGCGCATGTTCGACGGTCCCTTGGGGCCACCTTGTTGAACGCGCGGTCGGTCAGCGCAGACCTCGATCTCCCTGTCCGGTGTGCGCTGGTCAGGGGCGCGAACGCTACGAACGCGTCGCACAAGCATTTTCGCCTGTAGCGGCCTGTGCGAACGCTGCGTGTCGCGGCGACGATCACTGGCTCAGCGGAGCGTTCGATCAGCAGTCCAAGGACGGGTTGGCGGTATCGAACGATGTCGGCGGCCCGGTGTGGTGTCAGCTGAGCGGACTGGATGTGTCGTCCGGCGGTCTGTGCTCTTGCAGGGCCCGCAAGCCCAGGATCGTGGCGTCCAGACCGTACCGGGTCGCTTCCATCGAGTTGCGGTTCGAGTAGTTGTCGGCGAGGGCGCGCAAGACCGGGAATTCGGGGCCAGGCGATAGGGTCGCACGTTGCCCGTCGTCAGTGGGGCGGGTCCGGCGCTGACTGTCGGCGATGGCGACGCTGCCCAGAACGTATCTGCTCAGGGTGCCCAGTGCCGCCAACGCGTCGTCGCCGGCGAAGCCGCCGGCCATGAGCAGTTTCAGGAGGTGCTCCCGAATCCGGTTGGTCGCCGCGTCGTCGGCGGCACGGGCGATGAACAGCTGCGCGACCCCGGGATGGCGCACGATCGCGTCGTGGATATCGAGCAGATAGTCCCGTAGCTGTTCGTGCCATTGCTGAGCGGGGTCGATGGCAGGCTCCGGTGGCGCGGGCATCACCTTGGCCACCAGCGCAGTCTCCAGGTCGTCCTTGGATCTGAAGTACCCATAGAGCGCCGCGGCCGTCAGCCCGACCTCGGTGGCGAGGCGCCGCAACGACAGCCGGTCCGACCCCTCGGCGGCAATGATCGCCAGCCCTGCCTCGACGATGTCGTCGCGACTGAACCGGGGCTTGGGCCCTGGAGGGGTGCGCGGTCGTGTCATGGCGGTATTTCTCGTCACTCTAGTGAGGATATGTGACCGCTATCTCTAAACATTGTATAGTGTTAGCTCTTGGGTGCTGCCCATGTAGTACGAGGAGGTTCCATGAATGTCACAGCAATGAGCGGAGCGGACGTCGACGTGCCTGTCGTCCTGCCGCTGGCAGCCTGTTCCCCCAGGAGGGCAGGCGAAATCGGCGGCAAGACACGAGGGTTGTACAGCCTCATCGACCTCGGGCTGCCGGTGCCTGACGGCTTCGCCATCACCGCCCAGGCCTACCGGGACGCCATCGCTGCGACCGGCGCGGATGCTTCCATCGCAGAAATCCTGGCCAGCGCCGATGATGACGAGGCGAAATCCCAGCGCATCCGTGAGGTCTTCGCTGCGATGCGCCTTCCCGATGCATTGGCCGCCGAGATCACTCGCGCCTACACCGAGATCGACGCACCACCGGTCGCGGTGCGATCCAGCGGCATCGCCGAAGACACCGCCGCAGCGTCATTCGCCGGCCAGCACGACACCTACCTCTGGGTCGAAGGCGCCGACAATGTCTGCGCACATGTAGTGCGCTGCTGGGCGAGCCTGTTCAATGCTGGAGCAATCGGTTACCGCCGCCGCTTCTCGATACCCCCCGAAGACGTTGCGATGGCTGTTGTAGTCCAGCGCATGGTCGCGGCCCGAGCGGCGGGCGTGATGATGACGCTGGAACCGGTCACCGGGGACCGCGGCCTGATCTACATCGAGGCCGCCCACGGACTCGGAGAAGGGGTGGTCGTCGGAGATGTCTTGTCGGATCAGTTCTGGTACGACAAGGCCACATTGGAACTGTCACGCTCGAGCATCAAGGAGCAGACCAGTCAGCATGTCTTCGATGCCGACGCCGGCACGGTGGTGGTCAGCACGCTGGATCCCGCGATCGGGAGAACCCCGGCACTCGACCCCCACATGGGCTTGCAGCTCGTTCGCCTGGGCCGCGATGTCGAGGACGCGTTCGAGTGCCCGATGGACATCGAGTGGGCGGTGTCCGGTGACGGCGAAATCCTGTTATTGCAGGCCCGGCCCGAGACCGTCTGGAGTAACCGGCCTGCAGTATCGCCGACGGCCACCGTGTGCTGCGACAGTGTCACTCACGGCGACCTCGATCCCGAGAAGTTCTACACCACCTCCAATATCGGTGAGGCCGCTCCGGGCGTGCTCACTCCGCTGACGTGGTCGGTGTGGGGGCCTGCCGCGGAGATCGCCGCGCGCTACGGCTTCATCAAACTGGGCGCCCTGGAGTCCTCACGGTCGGGGGAACCCGTCGACCCGCATGACCGGTTCATACAGATCGCGTACGGTCGCGCGCTGATCTCGGCGAGCGCGTTTTACGAGATGGGTGAGCGGATACCCGGCACCAGCGGGGAGCTGCTGGTGAGTTCCTTCCTCGGTGAAGTGCCTGAGGGGATGCGCCCGCACCCCACCCGGCGCCGTTATCCACATGCGGTGTGGACGATGCCGCGTGCATTCGCCGAGACCAGGAAGCTGCTCGTCGCCGAACATGCAGACGTCGCGGCGTGGTGGCCGCGGGAACTGGCCCGTACGCCCCACCTCGACCTGGCCGGGGCACGAGCGCAGTTTTGTGCCGCCAGGCAGAGGTTCATTCGCGCCACCTCGTTGCAGTCGCAGGCCAACGTGGTGGCGATCCCTCCGGTATACCAGGCGCTGGAGAAGCTCGTTGCCGACGCTGGGATGCAGGAGCACATGGGGGCGATCACGGCTGGAGCCGGTGACCACGCCGAGGCCGAGGTCGTGATCGATCTGTGGGATCTGGGCCGAGGCGAGCTGTCGGAGTCAGAGTTTTTGAGCCGGCACGGCTTCCACGGAACCCATGAAGGCGACATCGCGGGCCGGGTGTGGCGTGAGGATCCCACCCCGATCCGGCGGCTGGCGGCCCTTTATCGCGAGCAGGACAGTAAAAAGGATCCGCGGGTCGCCGCGTTCCAGCGCACCCACGAGCGCCAAGCCGCAATTGCCGAGCTGATGTCTCGGTTGGGGCCGATAGGCCGAATCAAAGCGGGCGTTATTCTTCGGCTCGCTGACAGCCGTATGCCGTTGCGCGGCATCGGGAAGGCGACCTTTCTGCGCACGCTGGACATCACCCGCGCCGCTGCCCGGCGTATCGGCCAGATCCTTGTTGCGGAGGGGCTGATCGACGACGCTGACAACGTCATGTACCTCACCGCCGATGAGCTCACATCACCGCAACTACCGGCAAATATCGGCGTCCTGATCGCCGAACGCAAAGCCCAGCACGAGTTGTACCGCACCTATGAACTGCCACCGGCGTTCTGGGGCGTTCCGGAACCGGCGGCAGCCACCGCGAAGGCGGCAGTCGACCAGCTCTGCGGTGTCGGTGCCAGCGCAGGGATCGTCGAAGGCATCGCCAGGGTGGTCAGCGACCCGAGCTTCGCCGAGGTCGAACCCGGCGAGATCTTGGTCGCCTCCACCACCGACCCGTCCTGGGCGGCGGTGATGCTTATCTCGGCAGCGCTTGTCGTCGATATCGGCGGCGCGCTCAGTCACGCGGCAGTGGTGGCCCGCGAGCTTGGTATCCCGTGTGTGGTCAATACCGGCATCGGGACGACCGCGATAGTCACCGGTGACCGCCTGCGCGTCGACGGGCTCGCCGGCACGGTCGACGTGCTCGAACGTGCTTGAACACCAACGTGACTCAACGTTTCATTCGAAAGAGGAATCATGGCAATCTTCCCCGCTGACGACTATCTGCACGAGCCCTCACCCAGCCCGTACTGGAACGAGGTGGGATGGTTCTCGTTCATGGCACCCGAGCGCGATCTGTGCGGGTTCCTGTACATGTATCACCGGCCCAACGCAGGCTATACCGTCGCAGGTGTCGCGGTATGGGATCCGGCAGGCACCGAGACCTACGACTGCCTGCTCTACGACTGGGGCGAGGCCTACAAGATCAGCCCGGACACCGAGATGTTCGACTTTTCCGTGGACAACGGGTTGTCGGTGGCGGTCATCGAGCCGCTGCGCCAATTCCACTTCACCTATCACGGCCAGACGGCCTACAACGGGGACGTCAGCCTGGACTTGGTATTCACCTCAGATCAGGAGCCCTACGCAGGCGACTTGGCATCCGAGGGCATGCAGGAGTGGGGCGCAGGTCATTTCGACCAGTTCGGCAGAATGTCGGGCCATTTGGTGATCGACGGCGAAAAGATCACCATCGACTGCGCCGCCCAGCGGGACCGTTCCTGGGGTGTCCGCAACATCGTGAACAACCCCCGCGGAGAGTTCGTGTGGGGAGTCGGTGAGCACAGCAGCTTCCAGGTGCTGGCCGTCAACACCTTGCCGCCGGCAGCAGATCCCGGCGTCGGCACCACAGAGGACGTGGTCTTCGGCTACTACGTCAGGGACGGCCAGTACGGCGCGCTGACGAAAGGCACTGGCGGAAAAATCGAAGTTACCCAACGTGATACGCGCGGACGCCCGGTCACCCTGCGCATCGATGCCACCGATTCGCTCGGCCGGCACCTGGAGGCGACCGGACGCGTCCGCAGCCTGCTCAACTGGCAGGGCTATTCCTGGTTGACCATCTTCTGGTGCCTGGTCGAATGGGACTTCGACGGCCAGAAGGCCTTCGGTGAACTCCAGGATTACTGGCCGCTGCACCATGCCCGCAGTTTCCTTCGCGGCCAGTATGCGCTGACCAACCATTCGTGACGAGCCGGACGGCCGCCGCCGTTGACGCACCCCGAGCGTCATCGGGTGCCGGCGGCCGTCTGCGTCGTTCACGCCGATTACATCGGGTTGGCCGATGCTCAACCGGGCGTAAGTAGGTCACCCTCAGGTCGCTGGGGCCGGCGCCGTCGTAGAGATCGTTCGCAGGCCGGACACTGGGAATCTCAATGGTGTTGTCAAGCCGCGGATTTGGTAGTTATGGGCGGCTTGTCGGTGTAGTAGCGTTGGTCGCGCACGAGTGCCCAGAGGACATCGAGTCGACGTCGGGCCAGGGCGATGATGGCCTGGGTGTGGGTGCGTCCGCGCTCGCGTTTGTGCAGGTAGTAGTCGCGGTTGGGTCCGGCGCGCATGGAGCTGGTCCGCGCTGCCAGATAGAACACGTGCCGCAGTGGTCGGCTCGCCGGTGTAGGCGGCGCTCATCGCAGCCACCATCCGACCGGATGCGTAACGAATCGCCTGCTCGGCCCCAGTCAGCAGGGCCAGCAGCAATGCCGACGGTGCGCCGAGAATATCGACCGCCCAAACGATTTCATCGGCGAGCGACCTCACTCGCGAGATCGTGGTAGTGATCTCGTTCTCGTCGTTGGCCACTCTCGCCGACCACACTGCTGTGCCGGCACTGTCGACCAGGCACACCCAGTGGTAACGCTTGCCGATATCGACTCCAGCCCACGTGACCTGACGCTCTTGGGGTCGGCCTCGATCACACGTCCGGTCAACTCGAGGTCATGAACTCCCTTGTCTGGCATCGTCGATGACCCAGGCGGCGATCTGCACGCGCGAGGTGAATCCGAGTTTGGCCAGGATGTGCTCCACGTGGCCCGCCGCTGTGCGTTGCGAGATTACTAATTTCGTGGCGATCTGCCTATTGCTCAATCCTTGGGCGACCAGGCCGGCGACCTGCCGCTCACGCTTGGTCAACCCTACAAAGGTGCCCGAGGCATGCCCCTCATCGGCGGGCTGTTCTCCAAGTGCGTACGCGACAGCGGCATCGGCACCCATCGCCTGGCCGCGGCGGAAGGCCACCTCGAATCCACGGGGGCCGAGGATATCTCGCGTTATCCGCTCACATTCGTCGTGAAAGCCGGACATGTTCTGCACGACCGTCCTGACGTTGCTTCCACTCGGCCACAGTCCCTGCGCGGCTCCCAACAGGACAGCCGCGCGCCCGGCGTCGCGATCGGCGACGATCCAGGCGAGCGCCTCGAAAGCGAACGCGGTGAGGATCGGGCTCTTCGCCCGGTGAGCGACCCGCAGCGCTCCCTCGAGCAATTGCTGGGCACCGTCCCGCTCGCCTCGGTGCCATACGGCAACACCCATGCCGCGCAGGGCAAGCGAACGATAAAGAGTTTCGCCGCACGCTTCGGTGAGGGTAATTGTTCGGCGGTAGTACTCGATTGCTCGAGTTGTATCGCCCCGCAGTTCGTATGCCCAACCGAGGACGGTCAGAGCACTTATGTACAGAGATCCCGTTCTGCTCGAGCAGAGCAGTTCCACGGCGCGTTCGATGGCAGCGGATGCGTCTGGTGCGCCGCTGGTGAGTGCGAGGATACCGGCGGCATAGTTGATCTTCGCCTGGATGAGGGAGGTTGGAGCCCGCTCGGCTAGTACCCGTGCCTCCTCCAGAAACGCGGCCGCAGACTCGAAGTCCGCCTGCCCCGAAGCCAGCTGGCAGCCGACTCGTAACGCATCGGCGCAACAGCCGGGTGCCGACTGCGCCCTGGGGTGAGCGAGCACACGGTCTATCCAGAATCGACCTTCGCTATACAGACTGCGCCAATTCCAGAACTCGAACAGTACCGCCGCGCCACGCAGCCCCGCTTCAGCCGCTTCTTCGGTGTCGTCAGCCAAGCAGGCTTCGAGCGCCGCGCGTACATTCGGCTGGTCACGATCGAGCCGCGCTATCCAGTCCAGCTGCCGGTCACTGATCCACCCGGCGTCCGCGTCCATCGCCAGCTGTAGGTACCAGTCGCGGTGCCGTCGGCGCAGCTCGGTGATCTCTCCGGACTCCTGCAACCTTTGCTGGCCGTAGTCGCGCAGCGTCTCGAGCATCCGGAAACGCACCACCGTGCCAGACTCTTCCCGGATCACGATCGACTTGCCGACCAGGGACGACAGCACATCCAGCGCACTGTGCTCGGTCACGTCGAGTTCCGAGCCACAGGTGAGGTCGGTGCCGCAAATCTGTTCGGCGGCGTCGAGTTCGAAGCTGCCGGCGAACACGGACAGCCGGGCCCACAGCCGCTGTTCGATCCGGGTGCACAGCTGATAGCTCCAGTCGATGCACCACTGCAGCGTCTGCTGGCGGGTTGATGCGGTGCGGCTGCCGTGGGTGAGCAGTGTGTACCGATCGGTGAGCCGCGTGAGAATTTGCTGCGGGGACAGCGTGCTCATCCGAGCGGCAGCGAGCTCGATCGCCAGCGGCAAACCGTCCAATTGGGCACAGATCCGGGCCACGGCGGCCTTGTTGTCCTCATCCACCTCGAAGCCGGGCACCGCGGCCGCAGCGCGGTCGGCGAACAACGTTACCGCATCGAAGGCGGACATCCCGCGCAGCGTCGACTGCCGCTCCGGATCCGGGACCGACAACGGCGGCACCCGCCGCACCACTTCTCCGGCTATATTCAGCGGTTCGCGGCTGGTGACGAGGATCCGCACACCGGGACAGGTCTGCAGCAAGGTTTCGACCAGCTCTGCCGCAGCCTCCACCACGTGCTCCGCGTTGTCCACGATAAGCAGTGTTTCCCGCGAACTCAGAAACTCGACCAGCGCCTCGAGCAACGGCGTCGCCGACTCGTGCCACAAACCGACGGTCGACGCCACCACATCCACCAGCAGCGCAGCGTCGGATAGTTCGGCCAGTCCGATCAACCACACGCCGTCGGCAAAATCGCGCCGCGCATTCGAGGCTGCCTGCAATGCCAGCCGGGTCTTGCCGACACCCCCGACCCCGGTCAACGTCACCAGCCGCGACGCCGACAGCAGACCCTTGACCTCGGCGACTTCGGTACGCCGTCCGATGAAGCTGGTCAGTTCGAGTGGCAGATTGCCAGCGCCGCCGCGGCCGAGCACCCTTGCCTTCATGTGTTGCGATACCGGCGGTTTCTGGTTCCCGGGTTCAAGATCCACAGCGCCCTGTAGTGTCACTTCGCCAAGCCGCAGCCGGTGGCGCTGCTGCACCTGCCGTATGGTAGCCCCCAGCGCCGCCGCTGACGGCCGCTGGTGGCGGTCGCGGCTCATCGCGGCCGCCACCAGCGCCGATACATCGTCGGGTATGCCGCTGTCCCGCAGGTCCGGCACTGGCTCGGTGGTTATCCGCAGAAACTGGGCCACCACATTCTCACCACTGCGACGCTCGAATGCTGCATGCCCAGTGAGTGCGCAAAACAGGGTGGCGCCGAGCCCGTACACATCCGCCGCCGCCGTCGGGGCCTCGCCTTCGAGGACCTCCGGCGCGGTAAACGCCGGTGACCCGGTCACCACGCCCGAAGAGGTCTGAAACTCACCCGCGATATGGGCGAGACCGAAATCGGTCAACGCCGGCTCGCCGTCCTCGGTGAGGAGAATATTGCCCGGTTTCACATCCCGATGCACGATATCCAGCCGATGGGCGCCCGCCAGCGCGCCGGCGATCTTCACACCGATCCCCAACACCTTGTCCAGCGGAAGCGGGCCATGCCGACGGATCCACGCATGCAGGGAATCCAGGGGGTGATACGGCATCACCAGATACGGCCGCCCACTGTCGGTGGTACCGGCCTCCAGCACCGTGACGATATTCGGATGCCCCGTCAACCGGCCCATCGCCCGCTGCTCCCGCACGAACCGCGCCTGATTATCCGCGTCCAACTCCGCAGTTAACACCTTCACCGCCACGATCCGGTCCAACCCTGGCTGCCGGCAGCGATACACCACCCCGAAACCACCCCGGCCGATCTCCACCGCATCCTCGAAACCAGCCGCCTCCAACTCCGCCGTGACGGGGGTCGTCACATCACGGCGTGTGGGCAGCGGATCGTTATCAGTCATCTACGTACGTATCGACCATGTCCGGGAGCCCAAGCAGCATGCGCTCCCATCCGCCCCTCAGCGTATCGCCGAAGAACGTCGAGGGCTATCGAGCTGGAAACGGTCGTGTCCCGACGATGCAGTCGCGGCCAGCCGTCGGATGAGCCCTGCAGCGAATCAGCCTCACTTCACCGGCAGTGCGGCGTCCTATCAAACGGTGATGGTGCCAAATCAAAGAACGCGATCGCGCGTCCAGCGCCACAGCCAACCCATCGCGCCGACCCGCATTGGGGTTCCGGACCGGCACAGACCGCTGTTTGAGTAGTCCGATGTGCTGTCGGGCTGCGCGCACCCTCGGCTCCAATAATGGCCACAGACAAGCGGTGTGGCTGATGTAGGCGCCAAATCGCTGCAGCGGCAACTATCTTGGAAATTAATCTGACCGAGATGCTGCGGCGGGCGCGGTGAGGTTCCCCCGCGGCCTCGCGCAGAGCTCCTGTTCTGTCAGCTGGGCCGCCGACGTGGAGGAATTTGACAAAACGATGAAAATGATCCGTGACAAAACGGTGAGAAAGAACCATGAAATTGCAGATGGTGAGTGCGACCGATGTCATCTATCGAGGGAACCTACATCCCCCTCCTCCTCGTCCTCGTGAGGCAGTGCAGGAGGGTTCTCAAAACTCAGATGAGAGTGCTTCGCGCGAGACTATGTCGCCCCACACGATTCGCACCAAGGCGCCGGGTACCGCTGTCCCTCGACGCAAACAACTTTCGAAACGCGGCCTAGCAGGGGACGTAAGCGGTCGAGGAGTCGGGGTAGGCGCGCCATGCCCATGACAGTGAGTCGAGCAGGTTGCGTTTGAGTGTGCGCGCATCGCGGGTGTCGCTGGGGCGTTGGACGAGGGCCTCGCGGATCATCTGCACGAACCGCCAGCGGGTGACGCCGAAGGCGACGAGCAGCTCGCCGGCGCTGGCGCCGCCGGAGGGGGCCTGTCGGATCGCGTACTCGACCACCGATCTGGCGGCCGTGTCGAGTGATCGGTTGGCCGCCAGGAAATCGCAGTGTGTCATCGACGAACGAACCCATCCCGGGTCGTGGTTGGTGTGTGCCGCGGGGGACGTCGTCGGCTGGGGGTTGTTCGGGTCGTCCGCGGGTGGGGTGCTGGCGTGCGGGGTCTGTGGGGTGGTGGTGTCGATGGTGAAGACCGGGAATCGGTCCTCGGGTGGGTCGGGTTCGTAGCGGACGCGGATCGGCTGGTCCGAGGGTGGTGGGAGTTCGCCGTAGATGGTGGAGTAGATCCAGGGGCCGTCGTCGAGTTCGACGATGGCGACCGTGGACTGCTCCCAGGTGCCGGTGTTGGAGGGGTGGTGGGCCACTTTCCACGACACGATCGACCCGGTGCCGGTGGAGGGTACCCAGTCCAGGGTGGTGGCTCGGCAGGATGAGCAGGCGTTGGTCATTGGTGCGACCAATGTTGCGCAGTCGGTGCAACGCCGGATCATCAGGGTCGCGCTGTCGTGGCGCCCGGTGGGGTCGTTGAGGTGTCGGGGGTTTTCCGGCTTGTGGTCGAACATCGCAATCCTCGCCAGTTCTTGCCTGCGCTGTCACTGACGAGCCTGCGTCACGGAGCGGCCTGCCCGCGACGGCAGAACTACCCACGACATACCTATTTTTGCCACCCCCGCCCAGCGGGGGTGCTGGTCGACGCGGGTTTCACCGTGTCCAGGCCATCAGCACAAACGGGCGGTCGTGGCCGATGGTCGCTCAGGGGCATTGGAGGTCGGCGGTATGACGACGTGCCGGCCTATCGAGGCCGCGCCTGGGGCATCGGCAGCGTCGAGGTCTCGTAGGAAAGCGAGTTGCAGATCTGGGAGGGGGTGCCAGGTTCCGGCGGCGGCGGTGCCCTCGAACCTATGTCCTCGTGCGTGCGGCGCGGGCTGCGCGGCGCGACAGTTCAGCGAACGCGTCACGTAGCGGATCCGGGCCTATGACTTCGATTTCGGTGTCGAAACGTGCCAGCGTCGCCGCGAGTGCGGGCCAGGACCAGGAGCCGGTCAGCAGTCTGGTTCGGGTGGGGCCGAGTTCCTCGATGATGCCGTCGGCGGCGAAGGGGGCCACCTGGGTGGCGGGGAGATCGAGGATCACCTCGCCTTGGCATGGCCAGGAGTTCGCGCCTTCGGAGCCTTTGAACCGAGCGGAGAGGAAGGTCGCGATGTCGCCACCCGGCAGTTGCCGGGGGGTGAAGCGCGGCCCGTTGGGGATACGAAGTGTCATCCGGTCGGCGCGGTAGATACGCCAGTCCGAACGGTGCGGGTTCCATCCGATGAGATACCAGCGTCCACCGCGGAACACGAGGTGATGGGGCTGTACTCGTCGCGGCGGCTGCGGGTCGGTGTCGTGCGGCGGTTCCGCTGACTGGTAGTCGAACCGCAGTTCCTCTCTGGATCGGATGGCCGCGCTCAGCGCGAGCAGGACGTGGGTGTCGATTTGGGGATCGGTCTCGCGCGCGGCTGGTTCGACGGTCGTGATTTCGAGCATGTCGATGCGCTGGCGCAGGCGGGATGGCAGGACCTGGCGGACGGTCGTCAGCGCTTTTGCCGCAGCTTCTTCGATACCCGCCCCGGTCCCGGCCGCGATCCGCAATGCCACGGCCAGCGCGACGGCCTGCTCGTCATCGAACAGCAGCGGCGGCAGTTCGATCCCGGCTTCGAGCCGGTAGCCGCCCTCGGGTCCCTTGACCGCTCGGACGAGGTAGCCGAGCTCGCGCAGGCGATCGACGTCGCGGCGCACCGTGCGTTCGCTGACACCGAGCCGCTGGGCGAGCAGGCCTCCCGGCCAGTCACGGCGGACCTGCAGCAGCGACAGTAGTGAGAGCAGGCGGCGGGAGGTCACCGTCGAGGAGGCGGTCGGCATGGCGGCCAGACTGCCATAGGTAGCGGACGTTCCCTGTCCGGTATTGCTGACAGGGTGGCTCTCGTCGCGGGAAGAACCCGCGTCGAAACCACTTGTGAAGGGACCGAATCACCATGTCGGTAAACGCTGTTGCCCACCTCAACTTCCACGGACAGGCTCGTGCGGCCCTGGAGTTCTACCAGTCGGTGTTCGGCGGTCGACTCGCTGTGGCCACCTACGGTGACTTCGGGATGCTCGCCGAATTGCCGGACGCCACCAAGGTCGTGTTCGGCCAGGTCATCGCCGACAACGGATTCCGGGTCATGGCCTACGACGTGCCCGGTGAGAACGCGCCGGCCGCCCAGGGCGCGCCCACGACCCGCCGCGAGAACGGCACCACCATCACCGCGGAGCCGTTCTTCCTCTCCGTGCGCGGTGACACCATCGAGGAAGTCGGCGCGTTGTGGGAACGCCTCGCGGCCGGTGCGACCCTCATCGAGGAATTCGGTCCGGCCCAGTGGGCGCCCGGCTTCGGGATGCTGCGCGATCGCTTCGGTATCACCTGGATCCTCGACGTCGCGCGAGCAGCCCAGTAACAGTCCCCCGATCGCCGAGCCCGGCCATGACTGGGAGGCCGACCCGATCGCTCTGGACGGAAACCACTCCACGCCACAGGAATTCGTCGACGGCGCTCGCACACGACAAGTGCTCTCCGATGTCCGGTCACAGGGTTCGGTCGGCGTCGCCTCCCACGGCGACGACGTAGTGATCCTCCCCCTGAAAGACACCCCTTCTCGCTGAACCCACCACCTCGCAATGCGGATCCGTTCTCGGCGCATTCGTTCGGACAAGGCCCCACCATGATTTTGCAAGGGCGACAGGCATTCCCGACTGAGAATGGGCAGAGAGCGGGCGGCGAGGCCGGATCGACTGTCGATGCCCCACAAAGGTGCGTCCCACCCGAGTGGGGCACACTTCAGCGCACTCGAGTGGCTCGTCCCGCTTGGCACCCGTCGGTGCAGCTGATGCGGGCTCGCTAATGTGTGGAGATGAGCGATTGGCGCAGTGACCGGATCGGCAGCGCCTTGCGTGGGGCGAATCCAACAGTGATGTGTCGGCTCACGGCCGGGCTCGCCGTCATCGGTGATACTCAGTTCCTGCCCGGCTATTCACTGCTACTGACCGATGATCCTGCGGTGCAACGCCTTTCCGAGTTGTCGCGCCCGCGGCGTGCTGCGTTTCTTGCCGATATGGATCGGTTGGGGGAGGCGGTGGAGCGGGCGTGCACCCGACTGGATCCGGCCTTCCGGCGGGTGAATCTGGAGATCCTCGGCAACACCGATGCCTTCCTGCACGTTCACGTGTGGCCGCGATTCGATTGGGAGCCAGACGATCTGGTGGGCGGCCCGGTGTGGCTCTATCCGCCCGATCGATGGACCGATGAGCGCTATGTACTCGGCGCACGCCATGACCAGATCCGGCAGGCGATCACCGGCGAGCTGCATACGCTGTCCGCTTGAGAACGGCGCGCCCTCGTCAACGTTCGTACCGGGGAGCTTGATGACTAGCCCGACGTTCGGTCTCACGAAAAACTCTTGTCCCGCTTGGTATTCGGGCTTCCTGAAACTGCCTGCCCGGTCCGCCACTCAAAAGATGGAGAGATTTGCCTACGGTGAAAAGCATTCGATAGCAGATCGGACATGAACAGGACCGTCCTGGTAATTACACCGTTTCGGTGACCGATGCTGGGCGTACGAGATACGACGATGCCAGGCCGGGGGGAAATCGGGGTGCGGAATCTGCGGCGGCGCCTGCGAGGTAGATGGAATGTTCATGTGTACATCGACTTCGACTGTGTTGGGCGTGACAATTGGATTGCTGGTAAGAGCGTCCTGGTCGGGAGTCGGTGCGGGCGGAGACGTTTTGCGGCTCGCCAGGCGGTGAAATTGTCGTGCGGTCGGTTGGATGGCCCGGCGGCGGGTTGGAGGAGTCCGGCGCGCACGGCGCCGATCGGTATTGCCGGCGGTGGAGACAGACGTTTTTTGCGTGTGCGGACGACGTGGATTCGGTTCACACGGAAGGAGCTCACGATGCCCACTACTGTTTACGGCGCCGCGACCACGGCGGCCGAGATCGTCGCCGATATCGATCTTCATGGTCGGCGTGTCGTCGTCACCGGCGCGAGTTCGGGGATCGGTACCGAGACCGCTCGTGCGCTGGCCTCCGCCGGTGCGGAGGTGACCCTGGCGGTACGGAATGTAGAGGCCGGTAGGCAGGTTGCGGAGGAGATCGGGGAGAAGCTGCCGGGCGGGGGCGGTGGGGTGCACGTGGCCCGGTTGGATCTGGCCGATCCTGAGTCGGTGGCCGATTTCGGGCGTGCCTGGGACGGGCCGTTGCACGTGCTGGTCAACAACGCCGGCGTGATGGCTCTGCCTCGACTCACCCGCACCCGGGCCGGGTACGAAATGCAATTCGCTACCAATCATCTCGGTCATTTCGCATTGACGACCGGCTTGCACCGGTCGCTGGCGGCCGCGGGCGGTGCCCGGGTGGTCTGCGTGGCCTCGATCGGGCATTTGTTCTCGCCGGTGGTCTTCGACGATCTGCATTACCGGTTCCGCCCGTATGACCGGTGGACGTCGTATGGTCAGTCGAAGTCGGCCAATATCTTGTTCGCTGTCGGTGCTGCACGGCGTTGGGCCGATGACGGTGTCATGGTCAATGCGTTGATGCCTGGCAATATCGCCAGTACCGCGTTGGCGCGTCATATGAGTCCGGGCGACCTCGAGGCTTTCGGGGAGCAGACCGACCTGTCGTTGCCGCCGGTGAAGACGGTCGAGCAGGGTGCCGCGACATCGGTGCTGCTCGCCGCCAGCCCCCAGGTGGAGGGCGTCACGGGTCGCTACTACGAGGATTGCGCTCCGGCACCGAAGATCAGCGAACGCGCCGGCCACACCGGTGGGGTCGCGCCCTATGCACTCGATCCGGACAATGCCGAGCGTCTCTGGCGGGTCTCGGAGGAGCTGACCCGATGATTTCGAGGTTGATCCTGCCAGGAAAGGCTCGATGACGTCGCGAGGAGCAGCAATGACCGCACCAGAGAAGGCCACCGGCGACCTCGGCAAATTCGGCGTTTTCACTTTGTATGGCGCCAGCTCGGGCGGCCCCACCCCCGAGCTGGCCCAGGAAATCGAACGGCTCGGCTACGGCACGTTATGGGTCTCCGGTTCTCCGCCCGCCGAATTATCGTTCGCGGAGCCACTTTTGGAGGCGACAACCTCGCTGAAGGTGGCGACCGGCGTTGTCAACATCTGGTCGGCGGACGCCAAATCTGTCGCCGAGTCGTTCCATCGCATCGAAACCGCCTACCCGGGCCGATTCGTGCTCGGCATCGGGGCCGGTCATCCCGAGCACACCGAGGAATACCGCAAGCCCTACGACGCGCTGGTCGACTACCTCGACGCGCTGGACGAGAACGGCGTACCGGCTGATCGGCGCGTGCTCGCCGCGCTCAGGCCGCGCGTGCTGAGGCTGGCGGCACAACGCACTGCCGGGGCGCACCCGTACAACACCACACCCGAGCACACCGCACAGGCCCGCGACATCATCGGGCCGAACGCACTGCTGCTCCCCGAGCACAAGGTGGTGCTGTCCACCGACACCGACGAGGCCCGCGCGATTGCCCGCAAGGTCATGGCGGAAACGTACAACTACTTCGCCCTCACGAACTACGTGAGCGCCTGGAAGCGGATGGGTTTCACCGACGCCGACCTCACCCGGCCCGGCAGCGACAGGTTCATCGACGCCCTGGTCGCCTACGACACCCCCGACGACATCGCGGGCCGGCTGGGCGAGCATCTGCGGGCCGGCGCCGACCACGTCGTGATCCAGGTGCTCGGCGGGCCCGACAAGCTGTTGCCGACACTGTCCGAGCTGGCCGGTGCGCTGGGGCTGACTCCGCCATAACTTCGTCCTTTCCGGAGCGCCGATCGGGTCCCGAGAGTAGGAGGTATCCGAGTGCGAGTAGATGTGCATGCCCACTATTGGACCGACGACTATCTCGACCTACTGGTCGATCTGGGCAAGACCGACACCGATACTCAGCGCGGCATGGGTGCCGGCGGGGGCACCGAACTCGAGGCGCGGCTGCGGCTGATGGACCGCGCCGGAGTGGATGTGCAGATTCTGTCCGCGGCACCCCGGCTGCCCAATGGCCGCAACCGCGAAAAGGCCGTTGCCGCAGCACGCTTCGTGAACGATCAGTACGCGGACGTGGTGGCGCGCCACCCGGATCGGTTCCTGGCCTTCGCGACGACGCCCATGCCGCATATCGACGAGTCGCTCGCCGAGCTCGGCCGCGCGATCGACGAATTGGGCATGGTCGGAGCCGTCATGAACACCACGGTGCTCGGACGGGCCCTGGTCGACCCGGAATTCGCGCCGGTGTTCGCCGAACTCGATCGCCGTGGCGCGGTGCTGCACCTGCACCCCGCGGGCAACAGCGCGTGCAGTCCGCTGATCGCCGACTACAACCTGACCTGGATGGTCGGCGCGCCGATCGAGGACACGATCAGCGTCATGCAGTTGATCACCCACGGATTTCCGGTGCGCTACCCGAACATCAAGGTGATCAACTCGCATCTGGGCGGAGCCCTGCCGATGCTGTTGCAACGTGCCGACAACCAATACCGTTGGGAGGCACCGCAAACCCCGGACCTGCCGAGCGCTCTGGCCCGCCGGATGTGGTACGACACCGTCGGGCACGGCCATCTGCCCGCCCTGCGTGCCGCCATCGATTCCTTCGGCGCCGACCGACTGATCCTGGGCACCGACTTTCCCTACGAGGCCGACGACATCTTTGTCCGTGCCGTCGACTACATCAACAGCCCCGACATCGCCGCCGCCGATGCGAAGGCGATCCTGGAAACCAACGCCGAACACCTCTACCGCATCTCTCGTCGATATGGCTGAAACTGATTCGGGCACAATCGACTTCGGTCCGGCCCGACCCGATGCTGGGCAACCGGGTGGACGTCCTGACCCACGTCGTGGTCTTCGGCGATGTCAACACCTACCTCAGCGCCGAGCTGTCCGGGCTCGACCTCCGGTATCCGATGCCCGGCGACCACCCACTGCCGGGAGGCCGCGTCCCCGACGCGGACATCAACTCCGCGGCAGGCGACAAGCGGTTCTTCGACCTGCTCGTCACGGCACGCCCTGTCGTGCGCGCCTTGGCGGCGGGTGGGTGTCGTGTTGCCGGTCTCGAAGTGCCCTGGGCAGTCGACGACGGGCCGGACGCCGCGACCGCGCTCACTCATTCGGGTGAGTGCGACAGCTACGCCGACTGCTGCAAAGTGGGAACATGCCGAGCGCCCAGCAACCAACGAAGCGGTTACCGACCGGAAATGGACGCGAGGGAGGTTCGATGACCAGGACGCACATGATCGTGCTGCCCGGCGGTGGATACGCCGAACACGCACCACACGAGGGAGAACCGGTTGCCGACTGGCTGCGCTCCATCGACGTCCAGGCAAGCGTCTTCCGATATCCGCTCAATGTCCGGCACCCGGTTCCACTGAGGGCTCTACGCGCCGAGATCCGGCGCCGACGGGCCGAGGGGGCACAACGAGTCGGGCTCGTCGGATTCTCCGCCGGTGGCCATCTGGCCGGAATGGCGGCGTTGGCGCCCGGCGCGGACACCGACGAAGCGGTTCAGTTCGCCGTGCTCGGCTATCCGATCACGTCGATGGAGACCGAGACCTACCGTCCTTCCCGGCTGATCCTGCTCGGTGCGGATGCGGGCCCGGAACTACGCCGGTCGACCTCGCTGGACGCCCTCGTGACGCCGCAATCACCGCCGTTTTTCATCTGGCACACCGCAGAGGACGCCTACGTACCGCCCGAACACACCTACCGTCTGGCTTCCGCATTGGCTGCGAACGACGTGCCCCATACAGCGCACGTGTTCCCGCATGGCCCCCATAGCCTCGGCCTGGCACGCGGTGCCGGTGACGCCGCGATCTGGACCACGCTGGCCCAACACTGGATCCATGAACAAGTGAGAGCCTGATGCGTTTGTTCAGTTGCCGCAGGAACTGATCAGGACCACCTGACGATCATGCGGCATGGCCGGCGTGGCGGCGGACGCGCGGGCCGCCACGCCGCACGGTGAAAATCGGTGTACCGGAACACCTTCGGTGAGCTCGCGTGATCCCGGATAATCGACGCACGGCGATCAGGAAGGCAGGTCCGTCATGACTGCCGTTGAGCCTCTGAACAATCCACTGTCCATGATGGCCCGGGTGGCCTGGCAGACGATCCTCCTCACCGGCATCCTGTCGGCCGTCCTCGGCGTGTTGATCCTGGCCTGGCCCTCTCCGACCCGGCGGTCCCGGCTCGTGGCTGGCAGGTCGTCTTCGGACTGATCATCGTGGCGGGTGGCATCGTCCTGATCGTGTCTCCATTCGCCTCCATCACCGCCCTGGCCCTGGTCACCGGCTGGTGGCTGATCGTGCTCGGCGTCATGGCGGCCATCCATGCCGTCCAAATGCGCCGCGCCACCAGCTGACCGCGGGCTCATACGAATTCGCGGCGCTGCGCGATGCCGAGGGCGGCCCAGCCCACCGGGACGTTGAGCCAGAAGCTGAGCAACCGGTAGACGAGCACGGCCGAGGTGGCCGCGCCGGCGGCCGCCCCGAGCGCGGTGAGTCCCGCGATGAGCGCGGCCTCGAGCGCGCCGAGCCCGCCGGGTGTGGGCGCGGCGTTCGCGAGCAGGCGAGCGCCGATGTACACCGCGCCCACCTGTACGAACGGCAGGCCGACGCCGAACGCGTGCAAACACAGTGCCAGACCGGCCATTTGCACGAGCGGCAGACCGAGCCCGCCCACCACACAGCGTGCGAGCTTGACCGGGTCGGCGGCGATCGCAGCGATCGCGTCGGCCGCAGAGCGCAGGAACCGCCAGACCTTCTCGCGCAGGAACCGCCGGCCCGGCCCGGTCATCGCCACACCCACCCCGGCAACAATGAGGACGAGCAGGACCGGCGCCAGCTCGCGGGTGGTGGGCAACTGCAGATGCACCTGGCCGCCGCGTCCGGTCCAGGCGAAGAAGACGACGGCCACGACCACCGAACCGAGCCCATTGAGCAGAGTCTGCAACCCGACCGAGGCGGTCGCCGCCCCGGCGTCGACTCCGGCCTTCTGCAGGAACCGCAGATTCAGCGCCATGCCCCCCACATTGCTCGGAGTTATCCGGTTGAGAAACGAGGCAGCGAACTGGACTGTGTAGTTGGGCAGGAACGGCAGTCGCTCCGGAATCGTGCCGGATTGCAGCATCGTCGAGAAGAGTTGTGAGACAAAGGTCGTCGGCAGGGCGGCCAGGATCCACCACCAGTCGGCAGTGCGCAGGGCAGCGACAGCGGCCCCGGCGTTCGACAGCTGCGGCAGGATCAGATGCAGGACCAGAAATCCGCCCGCGAGACCCAGCGCCTGCTTCCACGTGAACCGGGCGAGCGGCGCGGGTTTCTGCTCCGGGGCATTCGTTGCGGATCGCACGTGCGTGGCCAGGTCGCGCAGCAGGCTCGGGCGTCCGCCCGGATGTAAGGTCCGGCGTCGCTCCGACGCACGCGCGGCGCGTGTTTCGGCTCGATCCCGGTCGGTGACCGCGCGCCGTGTCGCGCTCGTCAATGCCAGCGGCTGGAGATATGGCATGACGCTGGCCAGCCGCTCCGGACCGAGTCCGGTGAGCGCGGCGGCGACGGCACGCTCCGGTCCGACCTGAATCGCGGTGGCGGCCAGCAACTCCGCCACATCGGACCCGAGTTGTCGTGTCGTCGCCGCGAGCCGTCCCCGGGCGAAGGCGGTCAGTCGGATGCGTCCATCCGGTGTCACCAGCACATGGTCGGGCCGCAGGGCGCGGTGGGCGATGCGATGCTCCTGCAAGCGCGCGACCGAGGTCCAGACGTCGGTGAGCAGCGCATCGGAGGGGTTCCGCAGGGTGGTCGTGGTGACGGGAGTGGTGGCCAGCAGCGCACCGCCTCCGGCGACCGGGTAGGCGATGGCCGGCTCGACCACCCGCGCGCCCGCGCGGTCGGCAGCCACCAGCATGAGCAGCTCGTGTTCGGTTGCGGCCAGAGGTGTTTGGGCGACATCGCCGGGTTCGCGCAGCAGGAGCCACCGCGACCAGCGCCGGAACAGGTCTCGACGCTGGTCGTCACCCGCGAGCACCCGGATGGTGAACGCCGGGCCGGAGGTTTCGGCGAGATACAGCACCCCTTCACCCGGGATGCGTTCGGCGGCAGGGAGTTCGGTGAGGCAGGTGACAGGTATCCCGCAATCGACGAGCGCCGCCGCGACGGCTCGAGCCGAGGGCCGGTCATCGGGTGCGCCGCCGATCAGCAGGATCGCGGATCCGGCGACCGCACCGATGGCCGGCGCAGCCACTGCCTCGAGCGGGAGGATCGAGGCGGTGGCGGCGCTCAGAATCGCGCACCACATCGGCAGCGCCCACACCGCGCGCCGTCCGCGTGCCGGGAGCCAGGGTCCGGCGGCGACGGCGGCCGCCGCGCATCCGGCGAGGTAGATCATGGACGGCCAGCCCGCGGGAACGAGGCCGCCGCGCCCGGCCAGAACGTCGGGCCACTGTCCCGGCCTGCTTCCCGCCAGCGCGAGATCGCTGAGCAGCCAAGCGATCAGCACGCCGAGCCCGGCCGCGGGAAGTATCCGCGCCAGCGCGTCCCAACGCTGCCGGGTACGGACCGCCCACAGCGCGGTCAGCGGTGCGGCGATGGCGACGACCTGCACGATTCCCACGAGCGCATCGCGCAGTCCCGGGGGCAGCGCGGTCACGGCCTGCAGCAGTCCCTGCTGTGAGGTCTGCGCGAAATAGCGTGTCGCGGTGGCCAATACGACCGTTGCCGTCAGTACGGCGAGGGCTGCTGTCAGTCGAAGGGCATCGGCCGCGCGGCGGACGTCGCCCGGTGGCGGGGCGTCGATCACCGGCGGGACATCGGCGACGGTCCGGGTCGGCATGCAAACGCCCCTTTCACGGTGCTGCGGCCGGTTCTCATCCTTGCCGTCCCGGCCGCGATTCGCAGGGCTTCAGTTGTTCGGTGAGCTCGCTACCGGCTGCGGCATCATGGCCTGCCACAGCGGGGTCGGATCGCCGTGGGCGGCCCGGCGGAATTCCTCCCAGTACCAGTCCTGGCCGAGCAGTTGCTTGAGGCGGGGGATCGCCTCGCCGTCGGGGCCACTGTAGTAGCGGACCTTGCGGGTGTTGCCGTCGGTCACCATGCGGAAGATCACGTCGGCGGTGAGGGCCGGGTCGGAGCGGACCAGGTTCAGCGATCCGAAACGTGTCATCGAGTCCAGATATTCGGCCGGGACGTCGGTGGCGCGGTCGACCTTGTCGAAGATGCGGGTGTCCATGTTGCCGGGCAGCAGCGCCTTGACGACGACCCCGAATTCGGCGAGTTCGGTGTGCAGGCCCTCGCTGAGCGAGACGACCGCGGCCTTGGACGCCTCGTACACGGAGGTGTACGGATACCCCTGATCGGCGCTGATCGAGCCGACATTGACGATCACGCCCGAACCCTGCTCGCGCAGGATCGGGATGAACGCCTTGTTGAGCGCGATGAGCCCGAACACGTTGGTCTGGAACTGCCGGTGCGCCTGGTCCATGGTCGTGGCCTCCAGCGGTCCGGTCTGGCAATAGCCGGCGTTGTTGACCAGGGCGTCGATGCGGCCGAACTGCGCGAGCGCGAGTTCGCCGAAGGCCAGGTCGGCGTCCTCGTCGTCCACGTCGAGCAGCAGGGTCGAGACATTGTCGATTCCCTTGTGCACGTCCAGATCTGATTCCTTGCGGACCGTCGCCACGACATTCCATCCGGCCGCGGCGAACCGCTCGACGCTGAGACGTCCGAAGCCGCTCGAGGTGCCGGTGATCACGATGGTGGGCTGGGACATTGCCACTCCTCACTGGTGGGTGCTGGTGAAACGAAGGGGCCTTCGAACCACTGGAGTTAGTACAACACTGTTTCGTTAATAGCGCAACAGTGTTGCGCTAGGATGCTGTCATGAGTCCGACCCCACCCCTGCGTGCCCGCAGTGCCGAGGCCAAACAGCAACGTGAACAGGCGATTCTCGATGCCGCGCGGACGCTCGCCGGTGAGCGCAGCGTGCGTGAGGTGACGCTCACCGATATCGCCGCTGCCGTCGGCATGCACAAATCCGCCATGCTGCGCTATTTCGAGACGCGGGAGCAGATCTTCCTGGCGCTCACCGCCGAGGGTTGGCGGGATTGGTCGGCCGAGGTCGGGACCCGGCTGGGCGAATCGGCCGATCGCGATCCCGGGGCGATCGCGTTCGCACTGGCGAGTTCGCTCGTCGCGCGCCCGCTGTTCTGCGACCTGCTCGCGCAGGCCCCGATGAACCTCGAACGCAACGTCTCCCTCGAGGCCGCCTACGCGTTCAAAACCGAGGTGCTCGCCGAAGTCGCCACTCTGGCAACCGCATTGCGTCAACTGCTGCCGATCACCGAAATCGCGGCGACCGATGTCGTCTCCACGGCCACCAGCATGGCCGGGGCGCTGTGGCAGATGGCCGCGCCCGGTACTGGCCTGCGCGCGCTCTACGAGTCCCGCCCCGAACTGTCCCACGCCGTGGTCGACGTCGAACCGAAACTCACCCGCATCCTCACCGCCCTGCTGATCGGACTCGAAACGGGAGCGTGACCGATGGTCCTTCCGAGATTGGGACGGGCGCAACGGAATTGAATACGGGAGGTGCCGGGTCCGGATCGCCGTCGTCTGCTCATGTCCCGTGGATCGGCTCGTCGGGTCTCGCGAGCTCGGTCTGACGCCACCGGCCCGGCGGTTGCCCATGATGGCGGCGGAAGGCGGCGGCGAAGGCGTTGGGTGAGGTGTATCCGGTGCGGTCGGCGATCTGGGCGAGGGTCAGCTCGCCGGTACGGAGATGGTCACGAGCAAGGGTCATTCGCCATTCGGTGAGGTACTGCACGGGTGGTTGGCCGAGTGCGCGTTCGAAGTGCCGAGCGAATGCAGGACGTGAAAGCCGGCTCAGAGCGGCCAGTTCGGGCACCGTCCATGGATGACCGGGGTCGGAGTGGATGGCGTGCAGTGCTGGGCCCAGCCGGGAATCGCCGGCCGCTCGGTACCACGCGGGGGCTGTCGGGTCCTGTTCGAAGCAGGCACGTATCGCCAGCACCAGCAGCACGTCGAGAAGCCGGTCGAGGACGGTTTGCTGTCCGGGGGCCGGTCCGCTCAGCTCGCGCGACAGCATGGCGATGACATCGTGGAGGGGATCACCGGCGGTGGTGCGCAGGAGCAGGATCGGGGGCAGGGTCCGGATCAGGCCGTGGCCGACGTCGCCGGCGAATCGATATGCGCCACACAGGAATACCGTCGCATTCCGGAGGTCGGCGTGCTGGTCGCCGGTGTGGAGTTCGCGGAAGCGTTCCGGTGAGATGCAGGCTGCTCGGGCTTCGTGGGCGATGTGGTGGTCGGGGCCGCCGCGGACCAGTGCCAGGTCGCCGGGAGTCAGTTCGATCGCGTCCGTGTGATCGTCGAGCCACAGCCATGCGCGGCCCTGTACGACGGTGTGCGCGGTGAGCTGGATGGTGCCGGGCAGCCGCAGCCCCCACGGCGGCTGGGCGACCGAGCGAGCGAAGACCCCACCCGACGCGCGGGCACACGCCAAATGGTCTTGCAGAACATCCACTTGATGAGAGTATCTCATCGTAATTAGAGCGTTTCGCGCATTGATAAGCTCAATCGACGCCGCCAGGATGATCGTATGAAGAATCCGACTGCTATCACCCTCGTGCTCGGCGCCACCGGCAAGACCGGTTCGCGCGTGGCGAGCACGCTGCGCGCGGCTGGGGTCGGGGTGCGCACCGCGGCCCGAACCGGCGCCGACGTGCGCTTCGATTGGGACGACGCCCGCACCCATACACCGGCACTGGCGGGCGCCGAACGGGTCTATCTCGTCGGTCCGGTCGGGCGCATCGACTTCGCCGGGCAGGTCTCGGCGTTCCTGGATCGGGCCGAGGTCGCCGGCGTCGGTCACATCACCTATCTCAGCGCCTACGGGGTCGACGCCGCGCCACCGGAAATGGCCACGCGCAGTGTGGAACTCGACCTGATCGGTCGTACGGGCCTCGGCCACACGATCCTGCGCCCGGCGTGGTTCATGCAGAACTTCAGCGAAACCTTCCTGGCTCCGGTCAACGGTGTCATCGCGGTCCCCACCGGCAACGGCGCGGAGGCGTTCATCGACGCGGACGACATCGCCGCGGTCGCGAGCGCGACCCTCGCCGATCCGGCCGCGCACGCGGGCGCGCAGTACACGCTCACCGGTCCCGAAGCGATCACCGTCGCGGACGCGGCCGCCATCATCAGCCGCGTCTCGGGCACCACGGTGACTCATCTCGACATCGACCGCGACGAATGGATCGCCGCCGCCATCGCGGGCGGAATTCCGGACGAGTATGCGTCGGTACTGCGCATGCTGACCGAAACCATCGCATCCGGACATGGTTCCCGGCCCACCGGTGATGTGGAGAAGGTAACCGGTTCGGCGCCAACGGACTTCACCGATTTCGCTCACCGCACGGCAGCAGCCTGGAGTAAGGAGACAGCCCGATGACCCGGATCGCCAATCTCGAGGATTTCCGTGCCCTGGACCCGTTCTTCCGAATCATCGAGCAAGGCGTCGACGGCCTCGTGGACGGCGACCATTTCTTCGACATGCTCGCCGAGGACGTCGTCATCGAATACGTGATCACTGTTCCCGGCTATCCACGACGGGTGGTCGGCCGGCAAGCCATCGCCGACCTGTATCGCCCCTACGGCGAGACCTTCGTCCTCGACCGCTGCCACGACCTGGCCGTCCACCACGACAAGGACACCGGCGTGGTCGTTCTCGAATACGCATCCCAGGGCCGTACCGTCGCCACCGGTGCCGCCTACGCCAACCGCTATATCTCGGTGCTGACCATCGCCGATCGCAAGATCGTGCACTGGCGCGACTACCTCGACCCGCTGGCGGTCTTCGACGCCATCGGATGGCCCACCGCCTCCTGAGGTCTCCCGGCAATGATCTTCGCGCACAACGAAACTCGAGCAGCCGCTCGAATTCTCTCGAGCGTCTGCGGAAGCTCTTCCCGCTGTTCGGGGCCGGCTACGCCCCCTGGCAGGATTTCGCGGCGGTGCGGATCACATCGATCACCAGGCCGGGGTGGGACAGCATGGGGACATGGCTGCTGTCCACCTCGTAGGTGCTGGCGTTCATGCGTTTCGCGCAGAAGCGCTCCAGCTCAGGGTGCACGGTGCGGTCGTTCCTGGCCACGATGTACCAGCTCGGCTTCGACTTCCACGCGGTGCCTGCTACCTGCTGGTCGAAGAGGTCCGCGGTGGGGACACCCTGGGTCGCGAGCACGAGTTGCTGCTCCTGTTCGGAGAGATCGCCCGCGAAGTACTCGATACCGTCCGGCCGCAACCAGATTCGACCCTCGGCGATCTCGATGTGCGCGAACAGCTCCGTCGTGGGGAACTTGGCCTGCAGACCTTGCGACGTCTCGTCCTCGTCCGGGGCGAGCGCGGCGATGTAGACGAGTCCCGCGACCCGGTCATCGGTCCCCGCGGCCGTGATGACGGTGCCGCCGTACGAGTGACCGACGAGGATGGCCGGACTGCTGACCCGGCCCAGCGCCCGCTTGACCGCGGCGACGTCACCTTCCAGGGTGTCGAGGCTGTTCTGCGTGGACACCACCTCGTGTCCCTCCGCCTGCAATGTGGGAATCACCTTGCTGAAGCAGGACCCGTCGGCCCACAAGCCGTGAGCGAACACGATGCTCGGTGTGGTCGGCGTCGACATGATGCGCACCCTTCCTCGGCACGGATCAGCCGGATCCGCACCGCACTAGGTTGGTTCTCCGTCTTCGAGCCGTGACGGCCGGATCGGCCCCACAGCCACCATCGTCCTCCCGCGAACCACGCTGGGCCGAGCTTTCGCGAGGTTTTGTCCGATCGGTTGGCGTTATGGTCGGGTCTTCAGCCCGAGAGCGGGTACGAGTCGGCGGCGCAGATAGCCGCGCAGGCGTTCGGAGTCCCTGGTGGCGGGGGTGTCGAATTGCAGGATCGAGATGAGGAATCTGATTGTCGTTTCCGCGATTTCGTCGAGGTCCAGTTCCAGGTCGGGCTCGTATCGGCGGATGGGTTCGAGGTAGTGCCGGGCCAGCCGCAGCGACTCTGGTGTCATCAAGGTGGCGAGCCACTCGGCGTCGGCGGAGTCGGCCGAGGACAGGGCGGTCCGCTGGGTGTCACGCAGTAGTCGCGCGCCCGCGACGGTGGCCTCCACTACGAAATCCGCTGCCGTGGACGCATGGCTCGCCTCGTCGACGATGTGCTGGAACAACCCGGCCGAGACATGCGTCGCGGCGAGTTCGATCAACTCTTCGCGGCCGCTGAAGTGTGCGTAGACGGTCGGTCGTGAGACCCGCGCCTCGGCGGCGACCACGCTGATCGACGTGCGCGCGCGACCCAACCGGATCAGGCATCGGGCCGCGGCCTCGACGAGCCGCTGCCGCGCGCCGGCGCCGTCCATGGGTGGATCCCCACCCCAGGCCAACTTCGGAGCTGTCACGGTGGGTCATCCTAGGTGCTTTACAGATTTATCTAGAAGTGTATAGCTTGTAACACATGGCTGAGTCGCTCTCGTCCGTGGATCTCACCGATCTGGACAACTTCGCCGCGGGCTTCCCGCACGGCCTGTTCGCCCTGCACCGCACCGAATCTCCCGTGTACTGGCATGAGCCCACTGCGCACACTCCCGATGGTGAGGGGTTCTGGTCGGTGGCGACCTACGCCGAGACCAAGGAGGTCCTGACCAGTCCCGCGACCTACTCCTCGGAGACCGGCGGCGACCGGCCCTACGGCGGCACCGTGCTGCAGGACCTGCCGATGGCGGGCGTGGTGTTGAACATGATGGACGATCCGCGGCACTCCAGGATCAGGCGTCTGGTGTCGAAAGGCTTGACGCCCAGGACGGTTCGCAACCTGGAAGAGGATCTGCGGGCGCGTACCGGGCGCTTGCTGGACACCGTCGTCAGTGGCGGCGACCACGACTTCCTCACCGAGATCGCGGCCGAGCTTCCGATGCAGGCGATCTGCTTCCTGCTCGGCATCCCCGAGACGGACCGTCACCGCCTGTTCGGGCTCATCGAGCATGTCTTCGACCTTCCCGACGGCCAGGACTACCTGACCATGAGCCCGGAGCGGACGGCGGCAATGGGCGAACTCTACGAGTACGGCTTGGCGCAGATCGCCCAGCGCCGGGCGGATCCGGGCGCGGACATGCTGTCGCTGGTCGTCCACGCGGAGATGCCGGACGAGGACCCGCCGCGCCTGTCCGACGAGGAATTGCGATCGTTCTTCAATCTGCTGTTCTCCGGCGGCTCCGACACCACCCGCAACGCCATTGCCGCCGGACTCCTCGCGCTGATCGAAAACCCTTCGCAGCTGGCCGAATTGCGTGACAACCCGGAACTGCTGCCGGTCGCCATCGAGGAGATCGTCCGCTGGACCGCGCCGTCTCCGTCCAAGCGCCGCACGGTCACCCGCCCTGTCGAACTGGCCGGGCACCGGCTGCAGCCGGGCCAGAAGGTATTGGTCTGGGAGGCCTCGGCCAACCGTGACGAGCTCCGATTCGACCATGCCGACCGCTTCGATATCCATCGAGATCCCAACCCGCACTTGGGATTTGGCCAGGGCATCCATTTCTGCCTCGGGGCTCATCTGGCCCGGTTGGAGATGCGGGTCGTATTCGAGGAGCTGTTCGCCCGCTTCGACGGCTTCGAACTCGCCGGACCGGTCGAGTGGACACGCAGCAGCCGCCACACTGGACTGCGTCACCTGCCGCTGCGCATGACCGCACGCTGACCGAATCCATTGCCGCCCTGCGGTACTCGCCGGCCAGACCCTCGCGAAGAAGAAAGTTGTTTCCATGGGCAAAGCTCGACAACTCGCCGACCGCTATGTGGACAGGGTCAACGCCGGTGACCTCGACGGCATCGTCGCGCTGTTCGCCGGCAACGCCGAGCTGCTCAATCCGTTCGGGCATTTCGCCGGTGCCGAGCAGATTCGCGGCTTCTACGAGAAGACCATCCTCGCGGTGACTCCCAGGGTCACCGCCGCCGGGTGGATCGAGCAGGACAACCGAATCGCCTTCGAACTCCAAGCGCGAGTCGACGGCTACGACGCGGTCCAATACGCCATGGACCATCTCACCGTCGCAGCCGACGGCGGCCACATCGCACGCATGGCCCTCTACTACCGTCAACTTTCGCAGTGACCCCGGACTCGACGAAATAGATTGCACAAGTGGAGATTCCGCGTCTGAGCGATGTGCTCAGGGGGAGCTGGGGCGCGTGTCGGTCCAGTCGACCATGAGGTTGCGTTCGGCGAACAGCCAGACGCCGTCCTGCTTGACCATGGTGTCGAGGTAACGGATCCAGGCCGTCATGATGGTGCGGGACCCGCCCTCGTTCTCGGTCACCGGATCAAAGGCTAGCCCAGGGACCATCCCGGCAATCGGCAGTGGCGGCTCGCGCGGCCGGGGACCATCCGCTGTAAAACGGAATGGGGTTGCCGGGCTGTCAGATTGCTCGTGTGCGTGCTGCGATGCCCTGGTTCTGGAAGATCTGGTCGTAGTAGTGGATGACCAGGGGGTGAGTGAGCATGGCCTCGAAGGTGGCGGTGAAGCCGTGTTCGGTGCGCCAGCCGAGGTAGTCGGTGTAGTTGTGCCGCTCGGTCCATTGGGTCAGGCCTGCGACGTGGTCGGCGTCGTCCCGATCGCGCAGGATGCGGATTTCTTCGCACCCTTCGTGTTCGAGGCTTTCTCCCAGAATGTCCAGCAGTTGCGCGACGTCGTCGCCGCGGCCGGGCTGGGCAAAGAATTCGGCGGTGACCAGTGTGCTCATGGAATACTCCTGCAAGGTGTCGGCTGCTGACGTGGGCGCGGTTCAGTAGGGGGCCGGCTGGTTGTGCACGATGATCAGGGAAGTGATCTTGCCGTCGGCGGTGGTGAAGTAGCTGGTGAGTATCAGTTCGTCGGGCACATTCGTTTTTTCGTACTGCCCGTCGTAGCGTGCCCGCACGATCGTCAGGCCAGGATGGGGACGACCTCTGCCACCTCCATGGTGACCTTGTCGCCGACCAGTTCGTGGCGCGCCCAGGCACGGATGGACGGGGTGCCGGCGAATTCTCGGCGTACGTCGTTGACCAAGGCGTCCTCGGCGAAGGTGGCCACGATGGCATCCAGGTCGAAGGCGTTGACCGCAGCGATATGGGCAGCGACGACCTCGGGCAGTGCGTCGGCCGGGACGGTGGCGTTCATGGGAACTCCTTCGATGGTCTCGGGGTGGAACGGTGCTCACCGAATACGTTGGGCGCTACGGCAACCGGAGAGTCAACGGTGATCTCCTGCTGGACCCTCCGGTCGGGGGAGGGTTGATACTGGCAGTCATGCAGACAGGGCTGACGGTCGGCGAGTTCTCTCGGGTGTCGCATCTGAGCATCAAGACGCTGCGGCACTACCACGACGTGGGGTTGCTCGCGCCGGCCGAGGTCGCCCCGGACACGGGCTATCGGTACTACTCCCTCGACCAGGTGCCCACGGCGCAGGTGATTCGTCGCCTGCGGGATCTGGAGATGCCCCTGGCCGATGTGAAAGCCGTGCTGGCCACCCAGGATGTGACCACTCGCAACGAACTGATCAGTGCGCACCTCGCACGGTTGGAAGACAGGCTCGCTCAGGCCCAGAGCGCCGTGGAATCGCTACGCGAGCTGCTGGTCCGGCCCGAGCGCGGGCCCACGATCGAGTACCGGACGGTTTCGGAGCTCCCGGCGATCGGGATCCGCGAAGTCGTCGACCGGCACGACGTGCTGAGCTGGTGGCAGGGTGCCCTCGGCGAACTGCACGGCTTCGTCACCGCCCAGCGCCTGCACTGCACCGGCCCGATCAGCGGGTTGTTCGCGAGCGAGCTGCTCGTGGACGAGCGCGGTGAGGCGATGGTGTTCATCCATACCGACCCGGACGTGCGCCCGGTCGGCCGGGTCGGCCCGTTGGTCGTGCCCGGCGCGGAACTCGCGATCGCTGTCCACCATGGCCCCTTGGACACCATCGACCTCACCTACGGCGATCTGGGCAGCTACGCGGCACGTCACGAGATCGGCGTCGACGGCCCGCTGCGCGAGTACTACCTGCGCAGCCCCTTGGACGTGGCCAGCGCGCAGGACATGGTGACGGAGGTCGGCTGGCCCATCTTCCGCTCCAACCGCTAGCGGCGGACAGGCCAGTCGGGGCCGAGGCTGCGCAACGTCCGATCCTGGTGTGGCAGTCAGTGTTCCGCCACGCGGCCCCCGCCCCAATGCCGCCGTACCACGCCTGGCAGCGGCGCGGTGGCCACCAGCAGCAACAGTGACCACAGCCCGACGTGCGGCACCGCGACCGCCACGACCAGGGCCGCACCCGCGGCGGCGACCGGAAGCCACCGGCTCGCCAGATCCACCGCCGTCAACTCGTCGGTGTCGATGAGCAGACGGGCGCGGAACAGCAGCCATTCCTCGATTCGCGCCACGGCCATCGCAAAGATGATGACGCCCACATAGATTCCGATGGCCAGTCGGTCGTCGTGGTGAGCGTAGACGTCGAGCACGGTGGCCACCGGAATCGCGACAATCGCGATCAGCCACAACATGTTCACGCGAATCAGCAAGGCCGTGTACCCCGTGGCACGTTCGAACAGGCGATGATGATCCCGCCAGAAGGCGCTGATGACCACGAAGCTGATCCCGGCGGCTGTCAGCGCATAGCTGTTGTCCGCCAGGAACTTCGAGGTGCTCGAGTCCGCAACGCCGCGTGCGCTGTCGACCAACGGCAACGCGATCAGCGTTATCGCAATGGCCACCACGGCATCACTGAAGAAGACCAGCCGCTCCAGCCCGCGCTCGCTGTGGTCCGGACCCGACGAGGCGTGTTTCCGATCGCTCACTCCGCCGACTGTAGAGCCGCATCCGAGAGGGCGGCCACATTTGTGCGCTGCCCTGGAGAAGCCACCCGATTCCAATCCACAACGCCAGCAGCAGAATAGATTCCAGCGCGCCCCGGAAACAGCCACATTGGCGTCTGTGAACTCGATCTGAAACAACCCCGGCCATGGAATGTCGGTGAGCCATATGGCAGCGGTCGCGGGCAGTTCGCATACATGGTCTCTCCGCGTTGCGCTTCCGTGGAACATGTGTGGCACTTGCTCGTTTCGCGGCGCGGAAGAAAGCCGCGACTCGATGAGAATCCGGGGCCCTCAATTCTCATAGGAGTCGCCGGCATTGCGATCCCGCGCCGCCCTGGCCCGGGCTCAGGTCCGCGGTCGGGAGCGCAGCGCTGGCCCGAACTGAGTAATTCGATGACAAGTAGCTAACGGTTGGCGCGGTTAGCGGGATATCGGCCGGGAGCATTCGGATGGCAGAGGGTGCTGCGCAACGTCTAGCGTGGCCACGGATTTGCCAGGTGCGCATGGAATTCGGCATTTCTTCCCGATCCGGCCGTGCCTGCCGCTTAAGCTATCTACGCCGTACGACAAATGCTCGATGCAGAGAAGCTTTGAGTCCAGGAGGTGCGGAATGCCGGAAGCCAGTCGTTGGTGCCGCTCACGTCCACTATTGATTGCGAGTTTTTTGCCGGTTGCCGTCATCCTCGGAACCGGAGTCGCCGCGGCATCCCCGGATGGCACCGCGCCGCCACCGGCCGCGCTACCCACGACAGCGGACTGGCTACCGCTGAGGCAATTCCCGCAGGGGCAGGATCCGTTCGCGCTGCCGACCGAACTCGCTCCGCTCGTCCAGTCGCCGGTCGGCGTCGCGCCCGCGGTCGATAGGAGCAGCGGCGATCCAGCCATCGGCCCGGCGAATCCGCTTGCCGCCGCGGGTTGGACCGGAATCGAGAATGCGGACGCGGCGGATTTGATGCCCCCCGTGGATCAGCAACCGGTCCAGACGTTCTGCGCGTACCTCCCGGTGGATCCCCAGCGATGCTCCGTCGCCGTGGTCGACGCGGGCGTCGGTGCGGCAATCGGTGCGGGCCTCGGCGCGGGAGTGTCCGCGCCCATCGTGATAGGTGCGGCCCTGGTCGGGGCCGCCGTCGGGTTCGTCGTCGGTATCCCGTTCCTGCCAACCGGTTTGGTTGTCGGCCCGCTCCTCGGCGCGGCGGTCGGCGTGGCCGTCGTCGCCGGACCGGCCGCCCTGCTCGGTGGGGCGTTCGGGGCGTCGATCGGGGCGATACTGGGCCTCGCTTCGCCCCTCCCGCCGCCGGGCGGCCCGACCGACGGATCCGGCGCGCCCGTCACTTCGCCCTGAGGACGCGGTCATCGCTCCAATCGCGTGTTGAGAATCCGGGCGATCTGAGCAACCGCGCCCGGTTCGGTCATCGCGAGGTGGGCCGCATCGATGTCGAAGGTCGAGATCCGACCACGGACCACCTGCGCCCACCCCTCGTGACCCGCGGCATCGGATCGCCTGTTCTGTGTCGCGGTGAAATAGAGCATGTCGCTGTCCAGGACCGTCGGCCGCCAGGCACTGGCTGCCCGGATCGCCAGGTTGTAGGCGTCGGTCAGGCGCTCGATCATGGCGGCGTCGATGCCCAGGCCGCCCCCGAGGTGCCGTTCGATCAGATCGGCGGCCTCCTCGGCGGTCGCATCGGCGCTCACGAAATCGACGCCCATGACCGGGCCGAGATTGCTGATCAGCTCGCCGGCCGTGACGGCGCGGACCGTCGACTCGTCGACACCGCCCAGTTCGGCATCCAGCAGTGCCAGTAGCGCGACCTCTTCACCGGCGGCGCGCATCTCGACGGCAATCGCATGGGCGATCACGCCACCCAGCGACCAGCCGAGGAGGTGATAGGGGCCGTGTGGCTGAACCGCCCGAATCTCCTCGAAATAGCGTTCCGCCATGTCCTGGATCGACGTCGGACCGGGGTCCTCGCCGCCGATCTGCGGCGCCTGAATGCCATAGATCGGCCGGCCGTCGGCGAGGTACCTGTCGAAGGTGCGGTAACACCACGACAGGCCCAGGGCCGGGTGGATACAGAACAGTGGCGGTTGCTCACCGCCGGTCCGGATGGGCAGTAGCACGTCGAAGCCGATATCGGTCCGCTCGACGGTGGTACCGGAGCGCATTCCGGATTCGATCCGCTTCGCCAGGTCGGCCGGGCAGGGATCGGACAACATCCAGCTGATCGGAACCTCGTAGTCGAGTCCCTTGCGCAACTCGGTCACCACCTGCACCGACTTCAGCGAGTTGCCGCCCAAGGCGTAGAAGTCGTCGTCGGCACCCACCCGATCCACACCGAGGACCGCTCCGAAGGCCCGCGCGACCTCCTCTTCCAGCCACGACGAGGGCTCCCTGAACTCTCCCACCGCGAGCACCGGCTCCGGTAGTCGCGCACGGTCCAGCTTGCCCGACACGGTGAGGGGCACCGAGTCGAGCGCCATCACCGTGGTGGGCACCATGTAGTCGGGCAGTTCGCCGGCCGCGTGCGCCAGCACCGCCGCGGGGTCGATCGTCGCGCCTGCGGCGGGCGCCACGTAGCCGACGAGGTGGTCCGCCGTACCGGTGGTGTGCACCATGGCGATCGCGCGGGCGACGCCCGGGTACTCGGCGAGTACGGCCTCGATTTCACCGAGTTCGATGCGCAGGCCGCGCAGCTTCACCTGGAAATCGGTGCGGCCCAGGTATTCCAATTCGCCGCTGTGGCGCCAGCGCACCAGGTCGCCCGTGCGGTACAGGCGCCCGCCGTCGCCGTACGGGTCGGCCACGAACCGTTCCGCGGTCAGGCCCGGACGTGACTGATAGCCGCGCGCGAGCTGGGCGCCGGCCAGGTACAACTCCCCGGCGACACCGGGCGGTACCGGATGTAACCGGTCGTCGAGTACGTATGCCCGCGCGTTCCATACCGGTGAGCCGATCGGCATGGTGCCGCTGTCGGATTCGATCACCCGATGCGCGGTTGCGGCCACGGTGAACTCGGTCGGTCCGTACAGGTTGTGCAACTCGACCCCGGGCCAGGTTCGCCGCACCTCGGCCACCACGTCGGGCCCGAATGCCTCGCCACCCACCAGGAGCGTCCGCACCGACTCCAGCGACTCCGCAGGCACCGCGTCCGCGAATACCGCCAGCATCGACGGTACGAGCGCGGTGATCGTGACCCGCTGGGCGGCAATGGTTTCGGCGAGATAGGCCAGGTCGGTATGCCCGTCGGCGCGCGCGATCACCAGCCGCGCCCCCATCGCCAGGGTCGTGAACACTTCCCATACCGACATGTCGAACGTGGCGGGGGACTTCTGCAGCACCACGTCGTTCGACGTCAACGCGTAGGTCTCGGCGTGCCATCGCAGCTGGTTCACCACCGAACAATGCGATACCGCAACACCTTTCGGCCGACCGGTCGACCCCGAAGTGAAGAGCACGTAGGCGACGTTGTGCGGTCGCAGCGGTGCGAGCCGATCGGCGTCGGTGACCGGCGCGTCATCGAATCCGGACAGCTCCAGCCCATCGAGGGTCGACAGCTCCAACACCGGTGCGGCGATCGACAGCATGTACTCGATGCGGTCGGCCGGCAGGTCCGGATCGACCGGCACGTACCCACCACCGGCGGCGTGCACCGCGTACATGGCGGTGACCTGGTCCAGTGAGCGCCGCATGCGCAGCGCCACCAGCGACTCCGGACCCACTCCACGGCCGATCAACCACCGCGCCAACCGGTATACGCGAGAAGCGAATTCCGCATAGCTCAGCGACTGTTCGCCGAACATCACCGCGGGCCGGTCCGCATGCGCCCGCACGGAGTCGGCGAAGACCGAGGCGAGCGTCTCGCCCGGAGGGAGCCGGTGATCGGTCGAATTCCACTGCGTCAGAACGGCTTCCCGTTCATCGGCGCCGAGCAGATCCACCTCGTGTACCGGCTGCGTCGAATCGGCCACCAGTGCGCCGAGCAACCGCAGCAGGCGATCGGCGATCGTGGTCACCGTGGTCGCGTCGAAGAGGTCGCTCGCGTAGGTCACCGCGCCGCTGATGCCGGCCGGGGCGCCGGTGGAGTCGTAGGAATCCGACACCGTGACCAGCAGATCGAACAGCGCGGTGTCGGTCTCGGCCGTCACGGCCGAGACCGAGAGTCCCGGAAGGTCGAACTCGGCCTTGGCGACGTTCTGGAATGCCAGCATCACCTGGAACAGCGGATGGTGGGCGTGCGACCGTACCGGGTTCAGCTCCTGCACCAGCCGCTCGAACGGCACATCGGCGTGCCCGAACGCGGCCAGATCGGTCCCGCGCACGTGCTCGAGCAGCTGAGTGAACGTCATCCCCGGGGTCAACCGGGTCCGCAGCACCAGGGTGTTGACGAACATCCCGACCAGATCGTCGAGTTCGGGCTCGCCGCGTCCCGCGTACGGAGTGCCGATCGCTATGTCGTCCATATCGGCCAGCCGGGCCAGCGTGGCCGCCAGCGCCGCGTGGAAGACCATGAACAGCGTCGTGTTGTGTGCTCGCGCGACCTGCTGCAATGCCGCGTGCAGGTCGGCACCGACGGTGATCGGTACGGTCGCGCCCGCATAGGACTGCACGGGCGGCCGCGGCCGGTCGGTCGGTAGCTCCAGCAAGGGCGGGAGTTCCGCCAATTCGAGTGTCCAGTAGTCGATCTGGGCACGGAGTACCGAATCGGGATCGTGTTCGGTCCCCAGCACCGTCCGCTCCCAGATCGCGTAGTCGGCGTACTGCACCGGCAGCAGCGGCCAGCTCGGTGTCTCCCCGAGCAGGCGTGCGGTGTACGCGGTCATCATGTCCCGGGCCAGCGGGCCGAGCGACGACCCGTCGCAGGAAATATGGTGCGCCACCACGGCCAGGACCCACTCGTGCTGCCCCAGCTCGAACAACCGGACCCGTAGCGGCGCGTCGACCGTTACATCGAACACCGTCGAGACGAACGCCGACAACAACTCGGCCAGTTCCGATTCCGTCACCGGGGTCGCGGTGATCGGCGGAATCGCCTCGGTTGTGCGAAGAACAACCTGCGACGGCTCGCCCTCGGCATACGGGTAGACGGTCCGCAGTACCTCGTGCCGGTTCAGCACATCCGCAATGGCCGCGTGCAGCGCGTCGAGATCCAGCTCTCCGGACAGCCGCAGGATGATCGGAATACTGTAGGCGGCCGAGCCGGGCTCGAGCCGGTTCAGGAACCACATCCGTTGCTGTGCGTACGACAGCGGAATGCGCTGCGGCCGTGGCTGTGCGGTCAGCGCCACCCGCCCGGTGTGGGCCTGCGATTCGGCGCGTGCGGCCAACCTCGCGACCGTCGGCGCCTCGAAGATCATCGACACCGGCACGGTCGCGTCGAGCGCGGCACCGATCCGGGCGGCGACGCGGGTCGCCACCAGGCTGTTGCCACCCAGTTCGAAGAAGTCGTCGTCGGCGCCGATCGGAGCGTCGATGCCGAGGACGTCGGCGTAGACGCCGGCCACTATCTCCTCCACCGGTGACGCCGGGGCCCGGAATCGCCTGGCCTGCACGACGGGTGCGGGCAGGGCGGCGCGGTCGAGCTTGCCATTCGGCGACAGGGGGATCGCGTCGAGGATCATCACCGCGGCGGGCACCAGGTACGACGGCAGCATCTCGGCCAGCGCCGCCCGCAACTCCTCGCCCGAGAGGCTCGTCCCGGTTTCGGGCACCACATAGGACACCAGCTGCGCGGGGCCCGCGCCCGTACGCCACGGCGTCGTGATCGCGTATGCCACGTCCGCCCGCGCGCTCAGCGCCGCGTCGATCTCGCCGAGCTCGACCCGGTAGCCGCGGATCTTCACCTGGAAGTCGTTGCGTCCCAGGAATTCCAGGTCACCGTCGGCATTCCAGCGCACCACATCACCGGTGCGGTACATACGGCGTCCGGGTTCCCCGAACGGGTGCGCCACGAACCGCGCCGCACTCACCGCCGCCTTGTCCAGGTACCCGCGCGCCAGCGCCGGGCCGGCCAGATACAACTCTCCGGCCACCCCCACCGGAACCGGCTGCAGCCGGGCATCCAGGACCAGCGCCTGGATGCCCTGCAGCGGGGCGCCGATCGTCGGCCGGTCTCCCGATCGCAGCGCACCCGTCGCCGTGGCGACAATCGTGGCCTCGGTCGGCCCGTACAGCTCCCGGAACTTCCGGGCGCCGGCGGGATCGGTTCCCGCCCAACGGTTCACCAGATCCACCGGGACCTCGTCACCGCCGGACATCACCACCCGCACGTGGTCCAGCCCGGCCGGATCCACCGACGCGAGCGCGGCCGGGGTCATGAAGGCGTGGGTCACCCGCTGCTCGCGCAGGAGCGCGGCCAACTCTCCGCCGCCGTAGATCCCCGTCGGCGCCACCACCAGCGCACTGGCCCGGCTGACCGCCATCAGGGTCTCCATCAGGGCGGCGTCGAACGACGGCGACGCGAAATGCAGCACCCTGGACGTGTGCCGGAGGTCGAGGTCGGCGCGGAGCGACGAGACGAAATCGGCGATGCCGGAATGGGTGACGGCGACGCCCTTCGGCACCCCCGTGGATCCGGAGGTGAAGACCACGTAGGCAACGTTCGAGGCCCGCAGCGGCCGGAGTCGCTCGTCATCGCCGACCGGGCCGCTCGCCAACCCGTCGATCCGTGCGGCCACGGCCGCGTCGTCGAGCACGATCCAGTCCACCGAATCGGGCATTCCGGCAGCTGCCGACGACACCGTCACGCCCAGCGCCGCACCAGAATCCGACACCATCTGCGCGATCCGGCCTTCGGGATAGGCAGGGTCCACCGGCACGAAGGCCGCACCCGACTTCACCACCGCCCACCACGCGACGACGGACTCCATCGACCGCGCTGCCGCCACCAGCACCGAACTCTCCGGTCCGGCGCCTCGGCTGATCAGCAACCTCGCCAGCCGGCTCGACCACTCGTCCAGCTGTACATACGACAACGTGGCATCTCCCGCGACGACGGCGATACCGTCGCCGTTGTCCCGGACGGCCGAGGCGAGGACTTCCGGCAGCAATCCGGACGGCTCCGGCGCCGCCGAGGTGCGTGCCCCCACCCGCGAGGTGAGCGCCGAGCGCTCGTCGGCGTCCAGCCAGTCGATATCCCCGACCACGACGGCCGGATCGTCGACGACGGCTTCCAGGACCCGCATCAGCCGCCGGATGATTCCCGCCGCGGTCGGCTCGTCGAACAGATCCCGCGCATAGCTCATCATGCCCGAGATGCCTTGCGCTGCACCGGCATCGGACGATTCCGACAGCACCAGTTGCAGGTCGAACTGGGTCGCCCCGGTATCCACCTCCGCCCGGGCGACCCGGACATCGGGCAGCGCCACCTCGACGTTCGACAGATTCTCGAACGCCAGGGCCACCTGGAACAACGGATGCCGGGCCGCCGATCGCTCCGGCTTCAACTCCTCCACGACCCGCTCGAACGGCACGTCCGCGTGTTCGAATGCCAGCAGGTCCGTGTCCCGGGCGCGCGCCAGCAACTCGGTGAACGGCTCGCCGGTATCCACCCGGGTCCGCAATGTCAGCGTGTTAACGAACATCCCGACCAGCCCGTCCAGGCCGGGCTCGCCCCGCCCCGCGATCGGGGTGCCGATCACGACGTCGTCGGTATTGCCGAGTCGCCCCAAAACCGTTGCCAGCGCGGCATGCATCACCATGAACAGCGACGATCCCCGCGACCGTGCCAGCGTGAGCAGCTGCTCGTGCAGCCTGGCGCCGATCTCCAGCGGTACCCGGCTTCCCGACAGCGATGCGACGGCCGGGCGCGGCCGGTCCGCCGGGAGGTCCAGCCGGTCCGGTGCGCCCGCGAGCGTCGAGCGCCAGAAGTCCAGCTGGGTGGACATCAACGACGCCGGATCGTCTGCGGCCCCGAGCATCTGCCGTTGCCACCACGCGAAATCCGCGTACTGCACCGCGAGTGGCTCCCACTCCGGCGCGTGCCCGGCCAGTCGCGCGGCGTACGCCACCATGACGTCATGGGCCAGTGGGCCCATCGACTGACCATCGCCGGCGATGTGATGGACCACCAGCACCAGCAGGAATTCTCCTGTGTCACTGCCGGGTTCGGCGTCGAGCTCGAACAATCCCACTCGCATCGGCACGCGGGCGGTCACATCGAATCCGCGTCGCACGAATTCGCCCACCACATCCGGGACCGCATCCGGCGGTACCCGCTCCGGCTCCATCGGCACCGCGGGCTCGTCGAAAACGACCTGCCGCGGCTCACCGGAGACTTCCGGATAGATCGTCCGCAATACTTCGTGCCGTCCGACCACGTCCGCGAGCGCGGCCGCCAGCGCTTCGGTGTTCAGCCGCCCGGACAACCGCAGCATCACCGGAATGTTGTAGGCCGGGGAATCCGGCTCGAACCGGTTCAGGAACCACATCCGCTGCTGCGCCAGCGACAGCGGCACGGGGTCGGGGCGCACTCCGGACACCAGGGGCACGCGGCCCCCATCGCCGAGTGACCCGGCGCGCGCGGCCAATTCGGCGACGGTCGGCGCCTCGAAAACCGATCGCACCGGCACTCGCACGTTCAGGGCCGCACCCAGGCGCCCCACCACCAGCGAGGCGCTCAGCGAATCGCCGCCCAGCGCGAAGAAGTCGTCGTCGGCGCCCACCCCGTCCACGTCGAGCACCTGCTCGAATGTTCGCGCGACCAGCTCTTCCATCCCTGGTGCCGGTGCCCGGAACTCGCGCACGACGGCAACCGGCTCGGGCAGTCGCTCACGATCCAGCTTCCCGTTGGCGGTCAGCGGTACCTCGTCCAGCACGATCACCGCGGACGGCACCATGGTCCGGGGCAGCGTCTCGGCCAGTGCCGCACGCAACTCCGCGCCCGATACCTCGGTTCCGGTCGCGGGCATGACGTAGGACACGAGCTGCACCGACCGGCCGTCCTCGCGGCGGGGCACGGTGACCGCGTATGCCACATCCGCACGCGCGCCCAGCGCCGCGTCGATCTCCCCGAGCTCGATTCTGGTGCCGTGCACCTTGACCTGAAAATCGTTGCGTCCCAGGAATTCCAACTCGCCATCGGCGCTGCGGCGCACCACGTCACCGGTGCGGTACATGCGCTGACCCGCTCCCTCGAACGGGCATGCGACGAACCGCGCCGCGGTCAACCCCGTCCTGGCGACGTAGCCATCGGCCAGTCCGGCGCCGAACAGGTACAGCTCGCCCGCGATACCGTCCGGTACGGGTCGGAGCCAGGTATCCAGGACCACGGCCGCGACGGTGCCGATCGGCCTGCCGATCGTGATCGCGGCACCGGGCGCCAGCGCAGTGCTGGTGGTAGCCCAGATCGTGGTCTCGGTCGGCCCGTACAGATTGACCATGGTGCGGCGCGGCGCCCACCGATCGACCAGTTCGGTCCCGACCGGCTCACCGGCTGCCGCGAGCACTCGCAGCTCGTCGAGACCGTCGGGCGAGACCGTCGCGAGCGCCGAGGGGGTCACGATGGCGTGCGAAATACGTTCATGTGCAATCAGATCCGCCAATTGGGGGCCGGCGTAGATCTCGGCGGGAGAGACGACCAGCCGGCCGCCCGAACCGTGCGCCATCAACAACTCGAACACCGAGGCGTCGAAGCTGGGCGAGGCGACCTGCAGGACCACAGACATCGGGTCGGCGCCGAACAGTCGCCGTTGCGCCGCGACGATTTCGGCCAGGCCGCGATGGCTGACGAGTGCGCCCTTGGGCGTTCCGGTCGACCCGGAGGTGTAGCTCACGTAGGCGATCTGATCCCGCCGGATCGGCCCGCCGCGTTCGGCATCGGTGATCGGCAGGGCGGGCGCCGAGTCCACGGCGCCGAGCGCCTGGTCCTCGTCGAGGATCAGCCAATCGGCGCCGTCGGGAGGACGTTTCCCGGTGGACGTATCGGTCAGTCCGAGCACGGTTCCCGAGTCGGACAGCAGAAATTCGATCCGGTCCGAGGGCAGGGCCGGATCGATCGGCAGGAATGCGGCACCGGTCTTCGCCACGGCCCACACGGTGACGGTCGCCGCCAGGGAACGCGGAAGTACGGAGGCGACGACCTGTCCCCGCCGGGCGCCGTGCCGCAGCAGGACCCGGGCCAGACGGGTGGATCGCTCGTCGAGCTGGCGGTAGGTCATGGTGGTCGTGCCGTATCGCACGGCGATCGCGTCGGGATCGGCGGCAGCGGAGGCGGCGAGTATCCGGTCCAGCGTGTCCGGGACCGTAGCTTCCGCACGGGAATCCGGCCACGATGGCCGCGGCTCCTCGTCGAGCGGTAGCTCACCGAGTCGCGTATCGGCGTTCGCGGCGAACCGGCACAGCAACTCGACGAAGCGGTCGAGGATGCGGCGCGCCGAGACGGTGTCGAATTCACGGTCATGGAACCGGAGGGTGATCCGCAGTCCTTGTGGCTCGCCGTGCTCGGACTGCGTGGGTTCCACGATCAGGCTCAGCGGGTACGGTGTCGCGTCCAGTTCACTGAGTTCGTTCACCCACAGGCCCGCCGAATCGACGAGCTGCTGCAATGCCCTCCGGTCGACGGGGAACGACTGGAAGGTGAGGGCGGTGTCGAAGAGTTCGGGCAGGCCGGCGCTGCGGTGGATCTCGGGCAGGCCGATATGGTGATGCTCCAGCATGCGGGCGTGCCGCGCCTGAATGCCGATCAGCAACTCGCGGACCGTCATCGTGGGTTCGAGCGGGACGCGCACGGGAATCGTATTCAGGAACATGCCGAGCGCCTGATCGACCAGCGGCAGTTCCGGGGGCCGGCCCGACACCGAGGAACCGAAGATCACGTCGGTCTCGCCGGTGAGTACTCGCAGATTCAGGGCCCAGGCCGCGGCCACGGCCGTATTGATGGTGACGGCCGCCTCCGCCGCCATGCGACGGAGTGCTCCGAAACGATCCGCCGTCACCTCGGCCCCGACCTCGGCGGCGGATACCGCGCCCGCCGCGCCCGCGTCGCGGGACACCCGGGTGGGTGCGCCGACATCCGAAAAGGCTTGCGCCCATGCCGCTTTGGATGCGGCGCTGTCCTGCCGGCCCAGCCAGGCCAGATAGTCGCGGTAGGAGGGCGCGGGTCCGGCGGAGTCGATATGTTCGGGAGATCCGTAGTAGTCGAGCAGCTCTCGCATCAGCAGCGGCATCGACCAGCCGTCCAGGATCACATGGTGATTCGTGACCAGCAGCCGGAAGGACTCCGCATCGAGACGGATGAGCGTCAAGCGCAACAGCGGGGGAGCCGACAGGTCGAATCCCGCCGCCGCGTCCGCCGCGGCAATCGATTCCGGGTCGGCCGGGGATTCCGCATCGCCGCCATCGGCGAGATCGATCTCCCGGAAGTCGATCTCGGCATGGTCCAGCACGATCTGGCACGGCCCGGCCGACGTCTCCGCGAAAGCGGCCCGCAGGATGTCGTGCCGGTCGACCACGGCCTGCACCGCACGCCGCAGGCGCTCACCGTCGACCGCGCCGGAAAATCCGATCATCGTCTGGACGGTGTAGTTGTCCGCCGCTTCCGGATCGAACGTCGAGTCGAAGTGCATTCCGGATTGCATGGGCGACAACGGCCATACGTCGGACAGCCCGGGGTACTGCCGCTCGAGCCGATCGATGTCCTGCTGCGTGAGCGTGACGAGCGAAGAATCCGAGGCGCGATACGCGTGATCGGCCTTCGGGAGTCGCGGGGGTTCCTCGATGGTCACCGGAGCCGCATCGCCGCCCGCCGTCACGGCGAGAGCGGCAACTGTCTTGCCTTCGAACACATCTCGCGGCGTGAGCGTGAGCCCGGCGGATCTCGCCAGCGCCACCAGCCGCATCGAGACGATGCTGTCCCCGCCGAGCGCGAAGAAGTTGCTGTCGGCGGACACGGTGTCGAGATGGAGCACATCGGCGAAGAGTTTCGCCACGATCTGCTCCGTTGGCGTCGACGGCGGTCTGCCGCCCGTGGCGTCGGCATCGAAGGCACGCTGCTGCAAGGCTTTCCGATCGACCTTGCCCGTGGGTGTGCGCGGCATCTCCGCCAGCCGCACGATCGCCGCGGGATTCATATAGCGCGGCAGCCTGCCCGCGAGATCGCCCTCGATGGCCGCCACATCGACGGCAGCGCCCGGCGCGGAGACGACATAGGACACCAGAACCGGTTCGCCGGCAGGCCCTTGCACCGCCACGGTGGCGACGCTCGCCACGTCCGGGCGCCGGGCCACGTGCGCATCGATTTCCCCCGGCTCGATCCGCAGGCCGTGAATCTTGACCTGCTGATCGCAGCGGCCCAGGTATTCCAGCGCCAACCCGGCGGGTCCGCGCACCCAGCGCACGGAATCACCGGTGCGGTAGATCCGCTCGCCGCGGGTGGATCGCGGATCCGCGACGAAGCGCGACGCGGTCACGCCGCGTCGGCCGACGTATCCGCGGGCGAGTCCGGGTCCGCCGATATAGAGTTCGCCCGCGACACCGACCGGCACCGGTCGCAGCCACGGGTCGAGCACCATCGCGGACGCGCCCCGGATCGGGCCACCGATCGTCACCGGGTCGCCGGGTGCGAGGGCATCCGACCCCGTTGCCCAGATCGTGCACTCGGTCGGGCCGTAGTGATTCATCAGCCGTCGCCCCGGGGCCCACCGGTTCACAGTGTCCGGCCCGACAGCTTCACCGACGACCGCGAGCGATGTCAGCGACGGTATCCGGGACGGATCCATGGTATTGAGCACGGTCGGGGTGATGATCGCGTGCGAAACCTGGTGCGACCGAAGCAATTCCTCGAGGTCGGTCCCGGCGAATACCTCCGGCGGCGCCACCACGAGACAGGCGCCGTTGCTGTGCGCCAACAGCAACTCCGCCACGCAGGCGTCGAATCCCGGCGACGCGACCTGCAACACCACCGAATCCGGCGTCGGCGCGAAGGCATCGGCCTGCGCCGCGACCAGATCGGCCAGACCTCGATGGCTGAGGTGGACCGCCTTCGGTGTGCCGGTCGATCCGGACGTGTAGATCACGTATGCCGCATTGTCGGCCGACAGGCGGTCGCCCCCGGCCACACCGGACGGGTGGGGGAGACCCTCGTGCGCGTCCGATGTGACAGCATCCAGGATCAACCAGTCGACGGTATCCGGAAGCTGCTGTGCCACAGCGCTTGTCGTCACACCAAGCGTGGTCCGTGAGTCGGACAGCAACTCCCCGGTCCGCGCGGCGGGATTGCCGGGATCCAACGGCAGGAAGGCGGCACCTGTTTTCGCCACCGCCCAGATCGCGACGACGAGTTCGGCCGAGCGGGGCAGGGCCAGGGCGACGATCGACTCGGCACGAGCACCGCGGCCGACCAGCAGGCGAGCGAACGCGTCGGCGCGATGCTCCAGCTCACGATAGGTCCACGTGGTGTCACCGCACCGGACGGCCACGGCATCCGGATACCGCCGCGCGGTCCCCGACAGCATGTCGCGGAGCACGAGGTCCGCGGCCGGCTGCTCGTTGCCGACCGAAAGCAGTTGCGCGCGTTCGGAATCCCAGCAGGAGGAGATCGAGGAGACCTTCCGGGCGGGATCGCCGACGATCTGCGTGAGCAGCAGCTCGAATCGTTCGAGCAGCGTGCGGGCCTCGTCCGAGTCGAATCGGTCGGTGGCGAATTTCAGTGTCACCGTGTAGGTTCCGGGCTCGCCGGTGTCCGGTCCGCCCTCGCGACTCGACCGCGGCGGGGTCACCTGCAGACTCAGCGGATACGGCGTGGCATCGTGCGCGACGATCTCGACGAGCCGCAATCCGGCGTCGGAGAGATCGTGTGCCAGCAATTCCCGGTCGAACGGATAGGACTCGAGCACCGTCGCGGTATCGAACATGTCGGTGATGCCGGCGGCCCGCTGCAACTCCGCCAAGCCGATGTGCTGATGATCCAGCATCGTCGCCTGCTCGGATTGCACGCGGACGAGCAGGTCGCCGACGGTCTCGTCGGGTTCGAGCCGGACGCGGACGGGCAGCGTGTTGACCATGAGCCCGACCATGCGCTCGACGTCCGGAATCCGCGGCGGGCGGTTCGACACCGTATTGCCGAACACCACGTCCGGCCGTCCGGCCTGGACGGCCACCAGCAATGCCCACGCCACGTGCAGGGCCGTGTTGGGGGTGACGCCATGCGAGCGGCCGAGGTCGAGAATCGCGGCGGTGGTCGCGGCGTCCAGGTTCAGGCCGACTTCGTCGGCGTGCGCGGTGACGGTCCGATCCGGCCCGTTCGTGATGCGCGTCGGACTGTCGATTCCGGCGAGCATCTCCCGCCACGCGGCGGTCGCGGCGTCTCGGTCCTGGGCCTGCAGCCACTGTAGATACTCACGGTACGAACGCGGGGGCGCGAGCTGGGCCGTATCGCAGTCGGATATGTACAGCGCGAGTAACTCGTGGATCAGCAGGGGCATCGACCAGCCGTCGAGCACGAGGTGGTGGTTGGTGACCAGCAACTGGAACATTTCGACGCCGGTGCGGACGAGGTGGAAACGCACCAGCGGCGGCCGGGCCGGATCGAACGGAGCCGCGGCCGCCGTCGCGAGTCGCCGCAGTGCTTCCGCCTGCCGGCCGACACCGCTGAGATTCGACTCGCCCCAATCGACCGTGGTGTCGCGCAATACGATCTGGCGTGGCCCATCGTCACTCTCGACGAACGCGGTCCGCAGACTGTCGTGCCGGTCGATGAGCACCTGTGCGGCCCGTCGCATCCGGTCCCCATCCACCTGCCCGGCGAACGTCAGCGCCGCCTGCACGATGTAGCCGTCGACGCCGTCCGGGTCGTAGATCGTGTGGAACAGCAGCCCGGACTGCAGGGCGGTGAGTGGCCACACATCGGTCATCGACGGGTATTCCCGCAGCCAGCGGTCGACATCGTCCTGCGATACCGCGGTGAGCGGGAAGTCGGATGGCGTGAAGCTGTAGGTGGTTTCGGACCGGACGTGATCGGCCAGCGCCCCCAGGGCTCGAGCCCACAGTCCGGCGAGCTCGCCGACCTCCTCACCCGTCAACACCTGTGCGGCGAACTCCCAGGTCGCGGCCAGTTCGAGCCCGTCGTGGCCTTCTTCGGCGATCGCGTTGATATCGAGCACGGCCGGCAGCGCCATCGCCGGATCGCTCGTCGCGGTCAGCGCGGTGAATTCCGTGGTAGGTGCCCAGGGCCCCGAGCGTTCACCGGAACCCACCCGCCCGAGGTAGTTGAAGCTGACCTGAGGTTCGGGCAGCTCTGCGAGCTCGGCGCGGCCCTGGGAATCGAGATGACGCAGTACCTGATAGCCGATGCCGTTGCCGGGCACCGCGCGCAGCTGCTCCTTCACCTGCCTTATCGCCAGTCCCGCACTCACGCCGCCGGCCAGCGCATCATCGAGATCGACGTTCTCCCAGTCGATCCGGACCGGGAAGCGGGTGGTGAACCAGCCGACGGTGCCGCTCGGATCGGCGCCGGGTACGGCCGGCTCCTCACGGCCGTGTCCTTCCAACGAGATCAACTCTCCGGCCGCCGCCGTACCACGCCTGCGCCGCCACTCACCGAGGGCGAGCACCAGAGCGGCCACCAGCGGATCGTTGGCGCTGCAGTGGAAGCGGTCCGGAATGGTGGTGAGCACCGCCTCGGCAACCGCTGCCGGGATACGCTGATCGACCCGGCCCGCCGTGGCCCCGATGTCACGATCCGGGATCAGACGACGCGATCCGAGTAGATGATCGCCGCGCTCGAGGACGTCTTTCCACAGGTCGAGCTCCGCCGCCCGCCTGCCCGGCGCCTGCTCGACCAAGCCGTGCACCCATCGCCGAAACGAGGTGGTGAGCGGGCCGAAATGCGGCTCGCCGCCGGCGGAGACCTGCGCCCAGGCCTGCGCGAGGTCGGTGAGGATGATGCGCCACGACACCGCGTCGACGGCGAGATGGTGGATCACCAGCCACATCAGGTCGGGTCCGGAGCCGCTGCGATCCTGAATCCAGACGGCCTGCACGAGCGCACCGTTGCCCGGGTCCAATCGATCCGCGGCTCGGTTCAGGTGCCGGTCGACTTCGGCGGCGTCACGTCGATCGAGCCGGACTTCGACGAGCGCGGCCTCCGGGTCGACCGCTTCCCGATCGAGTACCTCGACGAACCGATCGGCCGAACCGCTGCCGCGCAATACCGCGCGCAGCATGTCGTGGCGGTTCAGCAGGGATCCCAGCGCGCGCACCAGACCCGCCCGATCGACCCCCTCGGGCAGCTGCACCAGCGCGGCCTGCGCAAATCGGTCGTAATGACCGCGGTCCAGCATGGCGTGCATGATCGGCGACAACGGCATCGGTCCCACGCCGCCACCGGGCAACTCGGCCAGCCCGGGAGTATCGCCGACTTCCGTCGCCGTGGCCGCCAGGCCCGCAACGGTCTTGTGCACGAACACGTCCTGCGTGGAGAAGCTCAGGCCTTCGGCCTTGGCCCCCGCCACCAGCCGGATCGACAGAATGCTGTCGCCGCCGAGGGCGAAGAAGCTGTCGTCCGCCCCGACCCGCGGCACGCCGAGCACCTCGGTGAACAACCGTGCGATCGTCTTTTCCCGGGCCGTGGCCGGTGCCCGCCCGACCGGCGCGGTCCCGAATTCGGGCTTCGGCAAGGCGTGGCGATCGAGCTTGCCGAAGGCGTTCACCGGGAGGCTGTCCAACGGGAGGACCACCGCCGGGACCATATGCGGCGGTAGCGAATCGCGAGCGAAGCGCAGGATTTCGACCGGATCGATCCGGCGGCCGCTGACCGGGACGACATAGGACGCCAGCACGGTCGTGCCGACGTTGTTCTGCACCGGCACCGTGACACACAGATCCACGTCGTCGTGTGTGGTGAGCGCGGCGTCGACTCCACCCGGTTCGATCCGGTATCCGCGGATCTTGATCTGGAAGTCGCTGCGGCCCATCAACTCCAGCGTCGTCTCGCCGTTCTCGCAGGTCCAGCGCGCGATGTCGCCGGTGCGATACATGCGCGCGCCGGTGCCGCCGTACGGATCGGCGACGAACCGGGCGGCGGTTTCGACGAACAGATGGCTGTATCCCCGGGCCAATCCCGGCCCGGCGAGGTACAACTCGCCCGCGGTGCCCCTGGGCACCGGCTGCAGCGCCCGGTCCAGCACCATGGCCGAGACGCCACGGATGGGGCCACCGACCGTGTGGGCGCGGCCCGGTCTCAGCATGGCGCCGGCGGCGGTCACGGTGGATTCGGTGGGACCGTACTCGTTGTACATGGACGCCGACAGGGTCCACCGCTCCACGAGGTGCGGTGGGCAGACGTCGCCCCCGACCACGACCACCTGCACGTCGGTCGGCAGCTGCGGGTCGACCGTGGCCAGCATCGTGGGTGTCAGCGTCAGGTGGGTCACGTGCTCATCGGCCAGCAGTTGCGTGAGCGACTCGCCGCCGGTCACCTCGGGCGGCACGATCACCAACGTGGACCCGCTCGCGAAGCAGGTCAGAAACTGTTCCAGGGAGGCGTCGAAACTGGGCGAGAGGGCATAGGACACACGGGATTTCGTGTCGATGCCGTACGTGGCGGCGCGATCGGCAACGAGATTCGCGAGGCCGGTGTGCGTGACCTGGACGCCCTTCGGTGCTCCGGTGGATCCCGAGGTGTAGGTCATATAGGCGACGTTGGACGGTCGTAGTGGGCGGATGCGGTCCGCATCGGAAATCGGCCCGCTCGCGGTGTCGCCTCCGGCCAGGGTTGCGGGGTCGTCGAGAACCACGGGGTGAATCCCCCGCGGGAGCCGCCCGCGCAGGGCGTCGACCGTTATCGCCACGGTCGCGCCGCTGTCGGCAACCATGTGGTCTATCCGCTTCGACGGGTACTCGGGGGCCAGCTGGACGAACGCCGCCCCGCTCTTCGCGACCGCCCATGTCGCCACGACCGATTCGACCGAGCGTCGCAGCATGATCGCCACCGCCGTGTCCGGACCACACCCCAGCGCGATCAGATGCCGGGCCAGCTGCGAGGATCTCGTGTCCAGCTCGCCGTACGTCATCGTCTTGCCGCCCGAGACGATCGCGCACCCGCTACTGTTCCGGCGCGCGCTTTCGCTGAGAATCTCTGGAAGCAGCCGTGTTTCGACCGCGCTGGGCCCTCGCACGGGTAATAGCGCAGAGCGTTCCTGCATTTCGAGTAGCGGCAGCCTGCTGACCTTGCATTCCGGTCCGCCGGCGAGGAATTCGTGCATGAACATGCGGAACCGTCGATGGTGATCAGCGAGCTCCTCAGGGCTGTACGAATTCGGATTTCCCTGGAAGTCGATATGCGTGCTCTCTCGGCCCGCGCCCGGGTAGATATTGACGAAGAGGTCGGCGGTGGGTCCTGAGGTGAGGACGTGCAGGCGGCCTGTCGTGTTGCCCAGTACAACCTCGTTCTCGACCATCATGAGGTTCACGGCCGGCCCGAATGATGCCGCCTCGTCGCGCGCAATCCCCATGTCATGGAATATGTCCTCTTGGCGGTAGCGCTGCCGCCGGAGTGCACTCGTCAACTCGCTTTTCACCGCGGCGATCAGTTCACCGACGCTTTGACCGGCGACCTGTACTCGCAGCGGGACCACATTTGCCACCATCCCCCCGGAACGGCGCAGCACGGCGGAGTGCCGGCCCGAAACGGGCAGGCTCAGCAATACTTCATCGCTTCCGGTCATCCGCGCGAGATAAGCCGCGAACGCCGCAACGATGATCGGAGTCACGCTCGACTCGTGCTCGAACGCGACGTTTTCGAGCAGCTGCGCGGTGTCGTCCCCCAGCTCTGTGCTGACCAGCGTCGGATGAATGGTGGGTTTGCTCAACCGGGCGGCCAGGCTGACGACGGGAGGTGCGCCCGCCAGGTGCTCCATCCAGTGTTCGCGGTCATTGTCGAGACGCGTCGAATGGCGGTACGCCAGATCTTGCTCGACGACTTCTCGCAGGTCCTGCGCCTGGCACGGCGCCGGCTCCTCGGACTTCACCCAAGCGTTGTACAGCTCGGTCATCCGATGCAGCATTGTTACCGCGGCGAATCCGTCGAGCGCGATGTGGTGTGCGCGCTGATACCACAGGTAATGGTCCTCGCCGACCTGGAACACGATGCTCGTCATGAGGTGGTCGTTCAGCAGGTCCAATGGAGCGGAATAATCCTCGACCATCATTCTGTGCGCAGTCGCAACGGGATCGACGTGCCGGCGCAGGTCCATGACCGACGCCGGGCCGCCATTTTCCTCGTCGACGAACTGGCAGGGCTCTCCGTCGACCTCGATCAGGCGCAGATGTCCCGATCCGAACTCCCGACCGGCGGTTCTGCATGCCTCGGCAAGTAGTTCCGCATCCAACTCGCCGACGATCTCGACGTATTGGGCGACAGATATCGGCGTGGATTCCGCGAGATGCTGAGCAAACCAGATTCCCCGCTGCGCCGACGTCAGCGGAAGAATATCGGCCGGCGATGGATTACTGCTGGGCGTGTTGGAACTGTTACCCGAATGTGTGTGCCTGGAGGATTGACTGGAGGATTGAAATGTGCCTGTTGGCAACGATTTGGAACGGTCGGGATTGCTTTCGATGCCACTCTCCGGTTGGCGCATTTCGACCTCCGCAAAATATCGTTCATTTCAGGAACTCAAAACGCCCGAGGACCGGCTGATACGTTGTTGCGCGCCGGTCCGGGGACCACGAACGAGGCCAGGGCGGGGACCATTTCCAAACCCGCATAGTGCTGAATACGTCGAGTCCGTCGCCAAGATCATTACAGCCGATGCCGACCGATTCGGGACTCATTACGCCCACGGCTAATTTCCGGCCACCAGTTGCGGTACCTTCGACCGGCGCTCGACCGTCGACCGATACACGATGGCAACATCCCCGACCCCGGTAACACCCCCCGACTCCTCGACGAACGGTCCGGTACGTCAACGCCCCCAGCGTCGACCACACCCCGTCGCAGACGCCGCTGTACCGACCGGCAAACCTTCCCCGGCGGTCCCTCCGCCGACGCAACCCCGCGCACCACCGTCTGCTCCGTTGCAGCTTCGACTGAGGCCATGCCGGACATCCCAACTCCAAAACCGACTGTCCATTATGATTCGACGCCGACGCCGCAACCGATTGGTCCCTCGACCAAAATTTTTGAAACAGATGCACTCCAGTGATGCATGTCTACGTTGTCGAGCGCCTCGGCAACCGGTCTGACCTGCGTAATCGGTGTTTCTTGGTTGCGGTTCGGCTGGTGGCGCGACCGGGCGACACGCCGGAAGCTGCCCGCGCTGACGGTGTCGATCGGCGATGAGTGGGCGGTCGGTGAACAGTCTGCAATCCCTGGTTCCGTTCCAATGGGGGCCATACCGCATTCCACTGTTTCAATCAATGATTGAAACAGTGATTGAAGACATGCTTAGCTGCCCTCATGACCGAGAAGCTCTCAATGGAAGGCCGAGCATGAACAAGCGAGTCGCGGGCAAGGTGGCCCTCGTCAGCGGAGGCGCGCGTGGCATGGGCGCGGCGCATGCCCGTGCTCTGGTCGAGCACGGCGCCCGCGTGGTGGTCGGTGACCTGCTCGAGACCGAAGGCAGAGCGCTGGTGGCCGAATTGGGTCCGGCGGCTCGCTTCGTTCACCTGGACGTGACCGACCCCGAGCACTGGAAGCGGGCCGTGAGTGTCGCCGTCGAGGAGTTCGGTTCGCTGACCGTCCTGGTGAACAATGCCGGAATCGTCAACGGCAACACCATCGTCGACTTCGAACTGGCGGCCTGGCAGCAGATCGTCGACATCAATCTGACCGGTACCTTCCTCGGCATCCAGGCCTCGGCCACGGCGATGATGAATGCCGGCATCGGGTCGATCGTGAATATCTCGTCGGTCGAGGGCCTGCGGGGCAGCGTCGGACTGCATGGCTACACCGCCACCAAGTTCGCGGTCCGCGGATTGACCAAATCGGCCGCACTCGAGTTGGCACAGCACAACATTCGCGTGAACTCGGTCCACCCCGGCATGGTGCGCACACCGATGACCGAGGGCATCCCCGAGGACTTCCTGCAGATCCCGCTCGGCCGCGCCGCCACCGCCGACGAGGTCGCCAATCTCGTCGTCTACCTGGCCAGCGACGAATCCAGCTACACGACCGGCGCGGAGCACGTCATCGACGGCGGGCTGATCGTCGGCGTCCCACACAAGACGCTCGGATAACGGCGCTACCCAACGGATTCGAGGATTTGATTCATGACCAATGCCGTTGATCTGCAGGCTCTGGCCGCTCGGGTGGCCGGGAAGCTGACCGGGCCGGGTGGGCCGTTC